>JALYLB010000094.1 GCA_030774475.1 Chloroflexota bacterium
GCCGGTGGCTGCACCCACACCCTTGCCGCCCAGAAGATGCTCGACCCGATGCTCAGCGAATCCGCCAAGGAGACCCCGCTGTATAGCCACATCGAGGAGGTCCCTGCCGGGGTCTAGATCCCGTCCAATTCGTCAATCGCGGCCCGCCGGACATCGTTCGGCGGGCCGTTCGCTACCTGCTACCATCGGCGCACTTATCAACTCAAGACCGCGTCGGGTGCCGCCGCCGAAAGGCCAGCGGTCAAATGGCGAAGCCGGTGAGAAGCCGGCGCTGTCCCGCAACTGTATCCGCGTTCCACGGCGCATTCCGCGCCGCGGACCGGGAGCCAGGTCGCCCAGCCAGGCGCGATGTCACGACCCTCGTGTGAAAGGGAACGGCATCCGCATGGCTCGCACTCCTCGTCGCCCTCTCCCCTCCTTCCTCGCCCCGATCCTGGCGCTCCTCCTGGTCCTTGCTGCCTGCGGCTCGGTACAGTCCACCATCTTCCAGAACGTCGGTGAGAACGCCGGCTCTGGCAAATCCGTTGGGCCCAGCGCCGCAGCAACCTTCCCGCTGACCCTGACCGATGACGCCGGCCGCTCCGTTGCGCTGGCCGCAGCGCCCAAGCGCATCGTGAGCCTGGCGCCGTCCAACACCGAGATCGCGTGCGCGCTCGATGCCTGCGATCGGCTCGTGGGCGTAACCGACTTCGACGACTACCCGACCAGCGTCACGCAGCTGCCCAAAGTCGTGGCCCAGGCCAAGGTCGACGTCGAGAAGGTGGTCGCCGCGAGGCCTGACCTGGTCCTGGCGGCCGGCAACGGCCTGACCCCCGACGCGATCATCACCCAGCTCACCGGGCTCGGCCTCAAGGTGCTCACCCTCTACCCCAAGGACCTGGACGGCGTCTACGCCGACATCACGCTCGTGGGGCGGGCGCTCGGCGCCGACCCGGCCGCAGAGCAGACGGTGACCGGGATGCGCGCCCGGGTCACCGCCGTCACCGGCCGCGTCGCGAGCGCCCCGCGGCCACGCGTGTTCTATGAGGTGAGCGTCTTCGAGGGGAGCATCTACACCGCCGGGAAGGACTCGTTCCTCGCATCGCTCATTGGACTGGCCGGCGGTCAGCCGATCACGGGCGACCCGAGATCAACCGCGATCCAGCTCGAAGCGCTCGTCGCGGCCGACCCGCAGCTCATCCTGCTCGGCGACGCGAGCTATGACCCCTCACTGGCAACCGCCGCCAAGGCGCTGGCCACCGTCCGCGGACGCGCCGGCTGGGAAGGAATGAGCGCGGCTAGGAACGGCGCGGTGATCCCGTTCCTCGACGACGTGGTGACCACGCGTCCAGGTCCGCGGATCGTCGATGGGCTCGAGGCACTCGCCCGGGCGATCCACCCCGAGCTTTTCGGCGGCTGAGCTAACGAATATGCGCGCCGCCACGGCCGTCACCCAGCGATCGATCGCCGGCGGGCCGAGCCTATCCCGCAGCGGACTGGTCCTCGGTGGCGGGACGCTCCTGCTCCTCGTGGTCGGGGCCGTGGCGATCGCCCTCGGGTCGACGACCATCAGCCTGGGTGACACCCTGGGAATCCTCGGCCATCGGCTGCTGGGAATCGGCTCCGGCGTGGCCTGGGCCCCGACGAGCGAGCAGATCATCATGGAGATCCGCCTGCCACGGGTGCTCACCGCCATGCTGGTGGGCGGCGGCCTGGGCATGGCTGGAGCTGCGTTCCAGGCGCTGCTGCGCAATCCGCTGGCGGACCCCTACATCATCGGCACCGCCTCGGGTGCATCGCTGGGAGCCGTGCTGGCCCTCATGCTGCCGCTCCTGGCACCCGGCCTGGCGCTGGGAGCCGGCTCCGCCTGGCTCGGCATCGGCCTGGTGCAGGCGTTGGCCTTCATCGGCGGCCTGGCCACCGTGCTCCTGGTCTATGCCGTCTCCCGCTCGGCCCGCGGCGGTGCGGTTACCCTGCTGCTCACCGGCTATGCCGTCTCATCGATCCTGGCCGCGGGCGTGGCGCTGCTCATGTACCTGTCCGGCAATCGGCTCGGCGCCATCTTCTCCTGGCTCATGGGCTCGCTCGACGCCGGCGCCTGGCCCAAGCTGGCGCTGGCAACGCCGCTGGTGGCCGTCAGCCTCATCCTGCTGATGAGCCGATGGCGCCGCCTCAACGTCTTCCTCCTCGGCGACGCCCAGGCTGCGCACCTGGGAGTCGACGTTGCCCGCGAGCGCCTGCTGCTGACCATGCTCGCCAGCCTGGCGACCTCGGCCGTCGTGGCGGTGGCCGGGACGATCGGCTTCGTGGGCCTGGTGGTGCCCCACGTCCTGCGGCTGGCGGCCGGGCCGGACCACCGGCTCTTGCTGCCCGCCAGCCTCCTCTACGGGGCCGCGCTGCTGACGCTCGCCGACCTGGGGGCACGGCTGGCCGGCGGGATCCCGGTCGGCATCGTCACGGCGCTCGTCGGCGCTCCCTTCTTCATCTGGCTGCTCGTCCGCTCGCGGCGGCTCGAGGGCGTCGGGTGAGCGCCAGCGCGGCGGTGGCATCCGCCGAGATCGTCGTCGCACACGACCTCGGCTTCGGCTACCGGCTCCCCGGCGGCCACCGGCGCGAGGTGCTGAGCTCGGTCGACCTTGCCGTCCGGCCCGGCGAGGTTGTTGCCCTGGTGGGTGCCAACGGCAGCGGCAAGACGACGCTGCTCCGCCTCCTCTCCGGCGTCCTTGGCGCGGACCGGGGCCAGCTCGACCTCTTCGGCCGGCCGGCGCGCGACTGGTCCCGCATCGAGCTCGCGCGGTTGGTGGCCGTGCTCCCGCAGGGCCTTGAGCTGCCGGCTGGGTTCCGGGTCGGCGAGCTGGTGGCGATGGGCCGCTTGCCACACGCTCGCTCGCGCTTCGGCTCGACCGCCGAGGACGAGGATGCCGTCGAGCGCGCCTTACGGGACGCGGACGCGCTCGAGCTGGCAGGTCGCACCGCCGACGAGCTCTCCGGGGGCGAGCGGCAGCGAGTGCTGGTCGCGATGGCCCTGGCCCAGGAGCCTCGCCTGCTGCTCCTCGACGAGCCCACCCTGCACCTCGACCTTGCACATCAGCTCGCGGTCCTCGAGACCATCCGGCGCCTGCGAGAGCAGCGCGGGATCGCGGTCGTGGCGGTGCTCCACGACCTCGCCCTGGCGGCCGCCATCGCGCCGAGGGTTGCGGTGCTCGACGGCGGGCGCCTGGTGGCCGATGGCGCGCCGGACGAGGTCCTGAGCACCGAGCTCATCCGGCGTGTGTTCGGCGTCCAGGTCGAGGAGCTGGTCGGCGCAAACGGTGTGCGCCACCTGGTGGTCGTCGTCCCCGGAGCCCCGGCGGTCGACTAGAGGCCGGCCTCGTCGGGCAGGTCGCGGGGGCGGCGCTGTTCGGGATCATCTGCGCGCACAGGCGGGTCTGCGGTGGCCTCGTCCTCTTCGACCACGATCTCGTACTCGGGCTGTCCATCGGCTCGTAATGAGCGGTGGACGTGGATCCGCGGATGGGTCTCGTCTGAGACCTGCTCCTTCTCGACGCGAACCATGGTCGCCTCGTCGACGTGGGCCAGCCGCTCGGAATCCGGCAATGCGACGTTGGGCACCTCGCTCCACAGGAAGTAGTTGAGGAACACGTTCAGCACGGCGACCACCGGGATCCCGAACAGGGCGCCCCAGACCCCGGCCACCTGCGACCCCACCAGCAGGGCGACAAGGACGAGGATCGGGTGCATCCCCAGCGCCCCGCGCATGAGCCGCGGCTGGAGCCAGTTGACCGCCACCGTCTGCACGGCGATCAGGACGATGCTGATGGGAATCCACCAATTCGGACCGTAGATCCAGGCCGCCACGATGGGCGGGATGAGTGCCAGCGGCGGGCCAAAGAAGGGGATGAACATCGCGAGCGCGGAGAGCGTTGCGACCAGGAAGACGTACGGCAGCCCGAAGATCCACCAGATGAGGAGGACCAGGACCAGCTGGAAGACGACCAGGATCAGCTGCGCGCGGAGGAACCCGCCGAACGCCCGTGCCACGGTGCGCTCGAAGATCTCGGATTCGTCCTTGTAGCGCCGGGGGACGATCCGGTTCAGGCGGTTCAGGATCCGCTCGCTGTCCATGACCATGTAGAGCGACAGGATCAGGATCAGCACGAATGAGCCGATGGCGCTGATCGTCGCGCCCGCGATCGCCTGTGCCTGGGCGAAGACGGCACCCGCCACCGAGCCCAGGCTGGCCTGCAGCGACTTAAAGATGTCCACCAGGCTCGGCAGGCCGAAGCGCGTCAGGTCGATGGACTTCTGCCAGGTGGCCAGGGTCTCCTCGATCCGGCTCTGCGGGAAGGTCTCGCCGAACTGCTTCACCTGCTCCGTGACGGCGCTGACCAGTCCAAAGATCAGGGCGCCGAGCGCCACGAGCGCGACGACATAGGCGACCGACGTCGCGAGCGCACGCGGCAGGCCGAGTCGCTCGTTCAGGTAGCCGACCGCGGGCGCCATGACGAAGGCAAGCAGCCAGGCCAGGAAGAGGACGAGCAGGATGGAGCTGAATCCGCCGAAGAAGGTGAGCGATTGCTGCAGCAGGAGCGTCGCGAAGTAGAGGCTGCCCAGGATCAGGAAGGCGAGCAGCCAGCGACGCTCGCGCGATCCGAGCCCCCGCTCGATCTCCGGTGGCAGCATGAGTGTGCTCAGCCTCTCCCGGCGCCGATGCCGACCGCGGCACGCACCTCGGCCATCGTGGCCTCGAGCACCGGCCGCACCTTCTCTGCCCCTGCGGCGAGGACCTGCTCGACGACGTCGGGATTCGCCGCCAGCTCGGCTCGCCGCTCCCGCATCGGGCGGAAGAACTCGATGATCCGCTCGGCGAGGAGCTGTTTGGTATCGACGCAGCCGGTCCGTGCGGTGCGTTCGCCGTCCTGGATCTGGAGGTAATCCCCGCCAAAGAAGCGGTGCAGCTGGCAGACGTTGCAGACCTCGGGGCGGCCCGGGTCGGTGCGCTTGATGCGCAGCGGGTCGGTGACCATGCTCATCACGATCTTCCGCACGGCATCTGGCTCGGCGAAGATCGGGATCGTATTGCCGGCGCTCTTGCTCATCTTCGTGGCCCCGTCAGTGCCGAGCACCACGGGCGCATCGGTGAAGACGGGCATTGGCTCCGGGAGGATCGGTCCGTAGCGACGGTTGAACGCCCGGACGATCTCGCGGCTCAGCTCCAGGTGCGCCGCCTGGTCCCTGCCGACCGGCACCCGGCTCGCCTTGTAGATGGTGATGTCGGCGGCCTGCAGGATCGGGTAGTCGAGCAGCCCCATGCTGTTCTCGAGGCCCTGCTGGCGCTTCTCCTTGTAGGTCGGGGTGCGCTCGACCCAGCTCACCGGAACGACCGTGTTGAAGATCCACGCCAGCTCGTTGTGCTCGGGGAAATCGGATTGGCGGATGAGTGCGCACCGATCCGGATCCAGGCCGACCGCGAGGAGGTCGAGGACCATCTCGTGCGTCAGCTGCCTGAGCTCAGCACCGTCGTGGACGGTCGTCAGCGCATGCAGGTCGACGATGCCGTAGATCGCGTCGTACTCGTCCTGCATGGCGACGTAGTTGACCTGGGCGCCGAGGTAATTGCCCAGGTGGGAGGCGCCGGAAGGCTGGATCCCGGAGAAGACCCGCTCGCGGGTCGGCGTGGCTCTCGCAGGCGCTCCGCCGGGCTGGGTGACGGTGGAGGTCATCGGACGGCGAGTGTACCGCAGGGGGATTGCCGCACCGGCGGCGTAGAATCCGGCGATCACCGCACGCGATCGTGAATGACGAGCTCAACCGACTGGAACGCAGCTGCCGAGCCGGGACGTCGGGTGGGACACAGCGTCGAGTTCCATTCCAGCATCGGCTCGACGAATGACCGTGCATGGGAGCTGCTCCGCGCTGGTGCCGACGGGATCGCCGTCGTTGCGGAGCTGCAGACCGCCGGACGCGGGCGGAATGGCCGGTCGTGGAGCTCCCCGGCCGGGGTCAACCTGATGGCCTCCGTCGGTCTTCGTCTGAGCTTTGCGCCGGAGAACGCTTGGCAGCTGGCCGCCGCCGCTGGGCTCGCCCTGCTCGCGGCGTGCCGGTCGGTCCTTCCCGGAGCGGCCGGCGCTCGCCTCGCGTTGAAGTGGCCGAACGACCTCGTCGATGCGGACGGACGAAAGGTGGCCGGCCTGCTGCTGGAGACCACGGTGCTGGGTGACCGAGTTCGCGAGGCCGCGATCGGCACCGGCGTCAACGTGAACTGGCGCGCGGACGAGATGCCGGTCGACCTGGCGGCTCGCTCGACCTCACTCCTCCAGATCGGCGGGGCGGAGGTCGAGCGCACCAGCCTCCTCCGCGCCTATCTCGCGGCCCTCGACGCAGAAATCGCAGGCGTCGAGTCCGGCCGCTCGCCGCTCGAGCGGTTCCGGGCGGCTTCGTGGTTGACGGAGCGGCGGGTGCAGGTCGCGGTCGGCGAACGGATCGTCGCGGGGCAGGTGGTCGGCATCGGGCCGGACGGATCGCTCGAGCTCGAGACCGATGCCGGCAGGCGCTCCCTGGGCTACGGCGAGGTCATCCGGGTGGACGCCGGCGTGGTCGACGAGGTACCGGCATGAGCGCGCCATTGCGGGACGAGCGCGGTGGCCCACAGCTCCAGGTGGGTGACCCCGATCTCGTGGCGGTCCGCGCCGCCCAGGCAGATCCGAGCGCCTTCGCCGTCCTCTATCGCCGCTACCTCGATCGGATCTACAGCTACGCCTTCTACCAGCTCGGCGACCACCACGACGCGGAGGACGTCACGGCGCGGACCTTCCTCTCCGCCCTGCGCGCCATCAGAACGTTCCAGGACGAGGGCGCCTCGTTCCGGGCGTGGCTCTTCCGGATCGCGCGCAACACCATCGCCAACGCGCATCGCAGCCGTGCCCGACGGCGGACGGAGCCGATGGAGGCGATCGCCGTCGAACCGCCCGCCCCGGATGCGGATCCAGCGGGCTTGAGCCTGCGCGCCGAGGAGGCGCGGCGGATCCGCACCGCGCTGGCGCGGCTCCCGGACGAACGGCGCCAGGTCGTCCTCCTCCGGTTTGCTGACGGTCTCTCGGCCCGGGAGATCGGCCAGGTGCTCGATCGCTCGGAGGGGGCGGTGCGGGTCCTCCTCCATCGCGCGCTTCGCGAGCTCGCCGACCACCTGCCCGACTGACGCCCCACGAGGTGCGGTTGCGCGGCCCCTGTAACGATCCGGGTCCGCTGGTGTTGGATACCATGTGAGGGCCGCACCGTTCAACGCGGCCGCTCCGATTCGTTCCATTGACGCAGGAGGAGAGCCCGTGTCCGATCGCACCCCGGCCGAGCGTCTCGACCGCGCGCTCGACGCGCTCCTCTCCAGCGGTGGGGTAGAAAGCCGGACCGGGGTCGCGGAACAGGAGCTCCGTCCGCTCCTCGCAGCGGCGGATCGGCTCCGCCTCGCGCTCGGACCCGTGCCTGTGAGTCCACGCTTCGAAGCGCAGCTGGCCTCCCGGGTCACCGCGCGACGACGCACTAACCGCCCGGAGATCCACGTCCCGACCTGGCTGCTGGTGACCGGTGCTGTCTCGTCGGCCGTGGTCGGGGTGGGCGTCACCGCATTTGCCGTCTGGCGCGGGACGCGGCGCGGCAATGCGCACCGGTCCGCGGGCAGCTAGGCAGCCGAGATGCCCATCAAGTTCCCGTTCAGCCGCCGCCGCGTTGGTCCAACCGATGCGTGGACCAAGTGC
This sequence comes from Chloroflexota bacterium, assembly GCA_030774475.1. Taxonomy (GTDB): domain Bacteria; phylum Chloroflexota; class Limnocylindria; order QHBO01; family QHBO01; genus CF-82. The sequence goes on from JALYLB010000094.1 coordinate 7,731, forward strand.
CCCTCGTGCGACCAGCAGGTCTTCAACCGCCAGCTCGAGCGCAACCTGCGGGTCTGTCCCAACTGCGGTCACCACTTCCGGATGAGCGTCGGCGAGCGGATCGACCTGCTGCTCGACGAGGACAGCTTCGCGGAGCGCGACGCATCGCTGGAGTCGGTCGACCCACTGGGGTTCGCCGACCAGAAGCGCTACCCGGACCGCCTGCAGGCTGCCCAGCTCAAGACCGGGCTGCGGGAGGCCGCGGTGTGGGGAACCGGAAGGATCGACGGCCACCAGGTCGCCATCGGCCTGTTCGACTTTCGGTTCATGGGCGGCTCGATGGGCAGCGTCGTGGGCGAGAAGATCGCCCGCTGCTTCGAGGCGGCACTCGCCGAGCGAATCCCGGCGATCGTGGTCAGTGCTTCGGGCGGTGCTCGGATGCAGGAGGGCACGCTCTCGCTCCTCCAGCTGGCTAAGACCACGGCTCCGCTGGTTCGGCTTGACGAGGCGGGCGTGCCGTTCATCAGCGTCCTCACCGATCCGACCACCGGCGGGGTGCTCGCCAGCTTCGCCTCGCTGGGGGACGTGATCGTCGCCGAGCCAAAGGCGCTCATCGGCTTTGCAGGTGCCCGTGTCGCCAGCGGCACCGTCGGCGAGGAGCTGCCCGAGGGCTTCCAGACGTCCGAGTTCCTGCTCGATCACGGCTTCGTCGATCTCGTCACCCCGCGGGCTGAGCTCCGCGCGACCATCGCGCGCGTCCTGCGCCTGCTCCCGGTCGCTCCAGCCGCGGGCGACGACGGGACGGGCGAGGCACGGGGATGGGGACCGATTGGCGTCCTCTCCGGGCTGGCCGAGCGCGTGGGTGGGGCCGTAAGCGAGACGATCGGGATCAATGTCGAGCCGGGCGGCCAGGGTGCCGGAAATGGCAACGGCAGCGGTCCGGAGCCCCCGACCGGCCGCGCACGGTCGAGGATCCGACCGGCGGGCAGCGAGGAGGAGCGGTGACGGAGCTGACCCTCCATGGCGGGACCACGAGCCCCATGCCTCCGCAGGCCGCGGTCGACGCCGCGTGGCGTCGGGTGCAGCTCGCGCGCCACCCGCAGCGCCCGCGCACCCTCGACCTGGTGAGCCGCATCTTTGACGACTTCCTGGAGCTCCATGGCGATCGCTCATTCCGCGACGACCCGGCCATGGTCGGCGGTCCTGCCCTGCTGGCTGGACGACCGCTGATGGTCATCGGCCATCAGAAGGGGAACGACACCGATTCGAACATCGCGCGCAACTTCGGCTCGTCTCACCCGGAGGGCTTCCGCAAGGCGCAACGACTCATGCGCTTGGCAGACAAGCTGGGCTTGCCCGTCGTCACCCTCCTCGACACCGCCGGCGCGTTCCCCGGGCCTGCGGCCGAAGAACGCGGGCAGGCGGAGTCGATTGCCAGCTCCATCAAGCTGATGACCGGACTCCAGGTGCCGATCGTGGCCGTCATCGTCGGGGAAGGCGGCTCCGGGGGCGCGTTGGCGATCGGCGTCGGGGACCGGGTCCTCGCGCTGGAGAATGCCGTCTACTCCGTCATCTCGCCGGAGGGCTGCGCTGCCATCCTGTGGCGCGCACCCGAAGCCGCGCCGATCGCTGCTGCGGCGATGCGGATGACGGCCGCCGATCAGCTCGAGCTCGGGGTGATCGACGGGATCATCGACGAGCCGGGCGAAGGAGCGCACACCGACCATGACGCCACGGCCGCCTCGATCAAGGCGGCGCTCATCGAGACGCTTACCGTCCTCGCGGCATCGCCGACGGAGCAGCTCCTCGCCGACCGGTACGTCCGACTGCGGCGCATCGGCGCCTATCGGGAGCTCGGCGCGCCGGTCCACGAGCATGAGCCCCCATCGTTGCGGCGGCGCCTGGGACGCATCCTTCGCCTGCCGGGAGTCCCGCGCCGGCCGCGCTGGAGTGAGATCTGGCCTTCGGGTGACGACGGCAGCGACAGCGAGGAAGGCGCATGAGCAAACCTGCGGACGAGCTTGCCGGAATCGACGCCGCAGCCTCGGGCCTGATCCAGGCCCTCACCGAGCGCCTCGAGCGGCACGGACTGGGCGAGATCGAGGTCCGCAGCGGCGACCTGCGGGTCCGCGTGAGCGCGCCGGCGAGCGCCCTGGGGGCGACGTCCGTGAGCGGACCTCCCGCAAGCGGACCGGCGCACAACGCCCCGCCATCGCTGGCGGGGTCGAGCTCGCTCGGCGGACATCCGGCCGCGGCCGTCGGTCCGCATGGTGTCACCTCCCCAGCGGTCGGTTACTTCGCGTACATCGACGGGCTGGGGCCCGGCCTCGCCGTCGAGAAGGGCGACCCGCTCGGCTACGTTGACGTCCTTGGCGTGCGGCACGACGTCCGTGCGCCCCGGTCTGGCGTGGTTCGCAGCCTGGTCACCGAGGCCGGCGAGGCGGTCGAGTACGGTCAGCTCCTCATCGAGCTCGAGGCAGCGGTCGCGTGACCCTCGCCGTCCTCTTCTCCCCCCAGGGCTCTCAGGCGGTGGGGATGGGCGCAGACCTCGCAGCCGCCTGGTCATCCGCTCGCGGCGTCTACGAGGAGGCCGATGCCGCACTCAGCTGGTCGGTCTCCGACGTGTCCTGGAACGGACCCGACGTCCGGCTGAACGACACCCGCCAGACCCAGCCGTGCCTGGTGGCCACCTCGCTCGCGTGCCTGGCGGCGCTGCGCCAGGCGAGCGCGGAAGCGAAGGTCCCCTTCACGCCAACCCTGGTAGCCGGCCACTCCGTCGGGGAGTATGCGGCCCTCGCCGCAGCGGGTGTCGTGAGCACCGCCGATGCGCTGCGCATCGTCGCGCGTCGTGGGGCGCTCATGGCTGAGGCCTCGGAGGGAGGCGGGATGGCAGCGGTCATCGGCCTGGACCGGGCGCTCGTCGCCCTGGTCGTCGCGGCCACCGCTCCACCTGAGGAGCTGGTCGTCGCCAACGACAACGCCCCAGGGCAGGTCGTCATCTCGGGCACGACCGATGCGCTCGCCCGCGCCGAGCCTGCCCTCGCCAAGGCGGGCGCCCGCCGTGTGATCGCGCTGAAGGTGAGCGGTGCCTTTCACTCGCCACTCATGGCGCCGGTCAGCATCGCGCTGGCTCGCGCCTTCGACGAGGTGCACTGGTCGGACGCGGAGCCCCCGTTGGTGAGCAACGTGACCGGCGAGCCGATCCGCGACGCCAAGGTCATCCGCGAGCTCCTGGCCCGCCAGGTCTCCTCACCGGTGGAATGGGTGGCGAGCGTTCGGCGGATGGTTGCAGAGGGTGTCGACACCTTCGTCGAGTGCGGGCCTGGCGCTGCCCTGAACGGGATGGTCCGGCGCATCGCTCGCCGGGCGCGCATCCTCAACGTCTCCGATCCGGCGACCCTCCGCACGACGTTGGCCGCCCTCGCCGAACCGGCACGGACCGCCATGGCGGAGGCATCGGCCTAGTGTTCAACAAGATCCTGATCGCCAACCGCGGGGAGATCGCGGTGCGCATCCTGCGCGCCTGCCGCGACCTGGGGGTGCCGGCGGTGGTCGCCTACTCGGAGGCGGATCGCGACACGATGGCCGTGCGGCTCGCGGACGAAGCGATCTGCATCGGGCCGGCCGAATCGCGCCGGAGCTACCTCAACCAGCCGGCGCTGGTCTCCGCGGCCCTGGTAACTGGCTGCGATGCGGTCCACCCCGGTTATGGCTTCCTGTCCGAGGACGCCGGCTTCGCGGAGGTGTGCTCTGCCCACGAACTGCGCTTCATCGGGCCGAGGGCGGAGGTGCTCGAACGGTTCGCCAGCAAGTACGCCGTCCGCCGCATGCTCGCTGCCAACGGCCTGCCGACCGTCCCCGGCAGCCGCGGGATCGTGACCGATCTGAACGACGCCCTGGAGCAGGCGACCCAGGCCGGGTACCCGGTGCTGCTCAAGCCGTCGGCCGGAGGAGGCGGGCGTGGCATGCGCCTTGTTCGCTCCCCGCGCGAGATGGAGACGCAGCTGCCGCTCTCACGCTCGGAGGCGCAGGCCGCCTTTGGCGACGACTCGGTCTACTTCGAGAAATGGATCGAGGAGAGCCGCCACATCGAGGTCCAGGTGCTGATCGACCAGTTCGGACACGGGGTCCACTTCGGCGAGCGTGACTGCAGCGTGCAGCGCCGCCACCAGAAGATCATCGAGGAGGGTCCGTCGCCGGCCATGACCGACGCGGCCCGTGAGCGGCTTCGCGACCTGGCGACCCGCGCCGCGGTATCGGCCGGCTACGAGAGTGCCGGCACCCTCGAGTTCCTCCTCGACGCAGACGGCAGCTTCTACTTCATCGAGATCAACTGCCGGATCCAGGTCGAGCACCCGGTGACCGAGGCGATCACCGACGTCGACCTCATCTGCGAGCAGATTCGCCTGGCCGCCGGCGAGCCGCTGAGCCTCCGGCAGGAGCAGATCGAGTTCCGTGGCCACGCCATCGAGTTCCGGATCAACGCGGAGGACCCGAACGACAACTTCAGCCCGCAGACCGGGGTCGTCGAGGAGCTGCATCTGCCCGGCGGCCCGGGCGTCCGGGTCGACACCCACCTGTACGCGGGCTACGAGGTGCCGCCCTTCTATGACTCGCTGCTTGCCAAGCTCGTGGTCTGGGGCGCGACCCGCGACGAAGCGCTCGCCCGATCGCGACGCGCGCTGGCCGAAACGCAGATCTCCGGAATCAAGACGAACCTGGCGTTCCACCGCGGGATCCTGGACAACCCCGCCTTCCTGGGTGCCACGGTGAGCACGAACCTCCTTGACCGGGTCGGTCCCGCAGCATTCGTGGCCAGTGGGGAGCGATGATGGACGAGATGACCGACGAGACGACCCTTCCCGCGGGCGTGGAGCTCGACGATCCGCCCCTTCCCTGGGAGGCGGCGCAGATCATGCGGATCCTGCCCCACCGCTATCCGTTCCTGCTCATCGACCGAGTCGTGGAGCTTGAGCGCGGCAAGCGGGTGGTGGCGATCAAGGCGGTGACGGCCAACGAGCCGCAGTTCACCGGGCATTTCCCCGACAGGCCGATCATGCCCGGAGTGCTGATGGTCGAGGCTATGGCACAGGCTGGGGCAGTGGCGGTGCTCTCCTTGCCGGAGAACCGCGGCAAGCTGGCGCTCTTCGCCGGGATCGACGAGTGCCGCTTCCGACGAATGGTGGTGCCCGGCGACACGCTGCGGATCGAGGTGACCGTCGATAAGCTCGCGCGGCTCTTCGGCAAGGCTCGCACGGTGGCGAGCGTCGATGGCGAGGTTGCCGTCGAGGCCACGCTCTCGTTCATCATCCCTCGCGATCAATCGATCGGCGGGGGGACAGGTGCGAGCGCCGGAGGCCCGGGCAATGACTGACTACCCGGCGCGCCGCAGTTTCACCGAGCGCGGCGAGCGACAGGTGGTGGTGACCGGGCTGGGCGCCATCACCTCGCTCGGCAACGACGTGGCGAGCACCTGGGAGGGGATGAAGGCTGGCTGCAGCGGGATCCGGCGGATCACCCTCTTTGACCCGGTGAACGTCGACGCCAAGATCGGCGGCGAAGTGCGTGACTTCGGGGCAGAGACCGTCATGCCCCGCAAGGAGGTCCGCCGCAACGACCGCTACATCCACTACGCCTGGGCGGCGACCACGGAGGCCCTCGCCGACGCCGGCCTTCCCAATCCCATCGATGACGAGGAGCTGGCGGAGCGGACCGGGGTCATCATTGGCTCGGGGATCGGCGGGATCAACACCATGATCCGCGACATCATCGAGGCGACCGAATTCGGGGTGCAGCGCATCGGGCCATTCCTGGTCACGGCCATGATCGCCGACATGGCCCCCGGCTACGCAGCGATCCACGCCAATGCGCGAGGGCCGAATTACTCGACCATCAGCGCCTGCGCAAGCAGCAACCACGCCATCGGGGACGCGCTCAACATCATTCGTCGCGGAGACGCGGAGGTCATGATCGCGGGCGGGGCAGAGGCGGGGATCGGCGAGATCCCGGTCGCCGCCTTCTCCTCGATGAAGGCGCTCTCCACGAAGCGCAACGACGAGCCGGAGAAGGCGTCGCGCCCATTCGACGCCCAGCGCGACGGGTTCGTCATGGGAGACGGCTCCGGGATCCTGGTGCTCGAATCGCTCGACCATGCCCGCGCTCGCGGGGCTCGGATCCACGCCGAGCTGGTGGGCTACGCGGCGACCGACGACGCCTCGCACATCACCCTGCCGGCCCCCGGCGGGCGAGGCGCCGCTGCCTCGATGCGGCTTGCGCTCGGCGATGCCGGCCTCGAGCCCGATGCCGTCGACTACATCAACGCCCACGGCACGAGCACGCCGCCCAACGACCGCGAGGAGACCGCAGCGATCAAGACCGTCTTCGGCGAGCGGGCGCACGAGATCCCCATCTCGTCGACCAAGTCGATGACCGGGCACATGCTCGGCGCAGGCGGCGGGGTGGAGGCGATCGCCTGTGTGCGAGCCCTCGAGGAAGGAATCGTCCCGCCGACGATCAACTACGAGTACCCCGACCCTGATTGCGACCTCGATTACGTCCCGAACGTCGCTCGCAAGGTCCCGGCCTCGGTTGCCATGAGCAACGCCTTTGGCTTCGGCGGGCACAACGCCACCATCGTCCTTCGCCGTTGGGACGGAGAGGCATGAGTGAGCGTTCGGACGAGACCGCCAGGCCCGCGAGCACCGAGACGATCCTCGCCGCGGTCGATCGCCTTGCGCCGGTCCTCCTCGAAAGCAAACTCGAAGAGCTCGAGGTGGAGTCCGGCGACCTCGTCGTCCGGCTTGGCCGGCAGCGCGCGGCAGCCCCTGCCGCAGCGCCATCGGCTCCAGGACCTGCCACAGCGGCGGGCGTCCCAGGGTCTCCCTTCGGGGAACCTGCCGCGGGGATGCGGTTCGTGACCGCGCCGTTGACCGGGGTCTGGTACGGGGCACCATCGCCCGGGGCGCGCGCCTACGTGAGCGCCGGGGACGAGATCGCGACCGGCCAGGTCGTCGGCCTGATCGAGGCCATGAAGCTCTTCAACGAGATCAAGTCCGATGTCGCGGGGACCGCGACGCGCATCCTCGTCGAGTCCGGCACACTGGTGAAACGCCAGCAGCCGCTCCTCGAGATCGATCCGAGCTGACAAGCGTGAACCGCCCTGGAGGCACCGCACCGACGATGACCAATGCGCTGATCACCGGTTGGGGGATGTACGCGCCGTCGCACGTCATGACCAACGACGACCTGTCGAAGATGGTCGACACGAGCGACGAGTGGATCGTGAGCCGCACCGGGATCCGTGAACGACGCATCGCCGCCGACGACGAGACGACCACCACGCTCTCGGTCAACGCTTCCCGGGACGCGCTGGCGGTTGCCGGCCTCGATGCCGCGGACCTCGACCTGGTGATCGTGGCGACCTGCTCGCCTGACTATCCGCTGCCAGCGACCAGCGTCCTGGTCGCCACCGAGCTCGGCGCGCGACATGCTGCTGGCTTCGACATGCAGGCGGCCTGCTCCGGGTTCGTCTACGGGCTCGCGACCGCGACGAGCTTCATTCGGTCCGGGATGTACCGCAACGTGCTCCTCATCGGGGTCGAAGTGCTCAGCCGCTTCGTCGACTGGACGGATCGCAACACCTGTGTCCTGTTCGGCGACGGGGCCGGAGCGGTCGTCCTCCAGGCCAGCGAGCAGCCGGGCGGCCTGGTCGGCATGGACCTCTACTCGGACGGTGCCGGCTACGAGGGGATCATCGTGCCGGCGGGCGGCTCGGCGTGCCCCGCCGGCCCAACGACCGTCGCCGGGCGCCAGCACTTCATCCGTATGGCGGGCCGCGAGGTCTACAAGTACGCCACCCGCCAGCTCACCGAGTCGTCCAACGCCGCGCTTCGCGCCGCGGGAATGACCGTCGCCGACGTCGACCAGTTCCTGTTTCACCAGGCCAACATTCGCATCATCGAGAGCGTCGGAGCGAGCCTCCACCTCGACCCGGATCGCGTCTACCTGAATATCGAGAAATACGGCAACACATCAGCCGCGTCCGTGCCGATGGCGCTCGTCGAGGCCATTGCCGAGGGGCGCATCAAGCCCGGTGATCGGCTCCTGATGGCGGCCTTCGGCGCCGGCTACACCGCGGGGGCCGCCGTCGTCGAATGGACCGCCGATCCGTTGCGCGCCTTCCTGGCTCCGGGCGAACAGACGCGCCTGGGCAGACCGCGCGTCGAGGCGAGCCAGCTGGCCGAGCCGATCGCCGTCAGCTGATGTTCGACCTCTCCGGCAAGGTCGCGCTCGTCACCGGCGGAAGCCGAGGGTTGGGCCGGACGATCGCGCTCGCCTTCGCCGCGCAGGGGGCCGATGTCGCCGTCAATTACCGTGGGAACGCCGCTGCGGCGGACGAGGTCGTGGCGGCCATCAGGGCACTCGGCCGCGATGCGATCGCCATCCAGGGCGATACCTCCGCGGGACGCGAGTCATGCGAGGCGATCGTGAAGGCAGCGCTCGATCACTTCGGCAAGGTCGACATCCTCGTGAACAACGCCGGGATCACCCGCGACAACCTGATGATGCGCATGGACGGCGAGGAATGGGACGATGTCATCGCCACCAACTTGTCCGGCCCCTTCTGGATGTGCCGCGCCGTGGCCCGCCCCATGCTCAAGGCACGCGCCGGCCGGATCATCAACATGAGCAGCGTCGCCGGCCGCATGGGCAACGCCGGTCAGGCCAACTACGCCAGCGCCAAAGCTGGGCTCATCGGCCTGACCAAGACGGTCGCGCGAGAGCTCGCCAGCCGCGGTATCACCGCCAACGCCATAGCGCCCGGGCTGATCGACACCGAGCTGACCGCGGACCTTCCGGAGGCCGCCCGCCAGTTCGTGATCAGCTCCACGCCCCTGGGGTACGTGGGTTCAGTCGACGACGTGGCCGCGGCCGCCGTCTACTTCGCCTCCGACGAGGCGCGTTACGTCACCGGCCAGGTGCTCGGCGTCGACGGCGGCATGATGATGGGGTCCTGACCTGCTCAATGGAGACCTCGAGCGCCGGCTGCATCTTCTGCGAAATCGTTGCCGGGACCGCTCCGGCCACCTTCGTCTATCGCGATGAGCGCGTCGGCGCATTCATTGAGCAGCTTCTCGCGCCTTATTCACGGGTGAATGTCCGGAGTCGGCGTGGAGGGCGATCGAGGCTTTTGGCAGCCCGAGACTTGCTGCGTACACTGTTCGTGACCCGAGATTGGCGACACAAGAGGAGAACCCATGCGCAACCCCCTGCGCCCTCGCCGGCGTGTTCATGCTCACTGCGACATCCCGTGTGGCGTCTACGACCCGCAGCAGGCCCGGATCGAGGCGGAGTCCTGCTACAAGATCATCGAGAAGTACAACGCCAGCAGCGACGAGCTTCTTCGGACCCGATGCATCGCGGTCAAGGAGGAGCGGGCCGAGCTGACCAAGCACCACATCGACGTCCTCTGGCACGACTACTTCAAGCCCGAGCACGTCGAGAAGTACCCCGACCTCCACGAGACCTGCTGGAACGCCTCGAAGGCCGCCTCGAAGGTCAAGCAGACCACCGACCTCGAGGCCGCGAAGGAGCTGCTGGGCCTGATCGACAAGATCGATGAGATGTGGAAGGCGACCGGCGGCCCGGAGAAAACGCGACTGCAGGCCGCCACCGCCTAGGCTCGAAGACCGATGTCGCCAGAGAGGGGCCGCCGGCCCCTCTCTTCGTCTGTCCTGCGCGGACTGGCGCTGGGCGCCGGGCTGGCGGGAGCGGTCGCCGCCCGCCGCTGGTTCGACATCATCGAGGTCCAGGGCGCTTCGATGGCTCCGACCCTGCTCCCCGGCGACTGGCTCATCGTCGAGCGGCGCACGTACGGACGGCGCACCCCTCGGGTCGGTGAGATCGTCCTGGCCGCCGACCCGCGCGACCCCGATCGCGAGCTCATCAAGCGGGTGGCGGCCGTCGATCACGAGTCAAGCACCCTCGAGCTACGCGGCGATGCCCCGGATGCCAGCACGGACTCGCGCGCGTTCGGCTCAGTGCCGATTAAGGGCGTCCAGTGGCGCGTCATCGCGAGCTATTGGCCTGCCAATCGAATCGGCGGCGTCGGAGAAAAGGACGGCGTATCCTCGGCGCTTCAGCAATTGAGGCATCGGATGAGCGTCGACATCACCCCTCGCGGGACCCGCGGAGGCGGCATACCGCGGTTCCTTCGGCCGCTGTTCGGCCTTGGGACGCGGATGATGGTCGGCCGATATCGACGTCGCCACGGCGAGATGTCGTTGAACGGTCAACCCCTCGTCCTGCTTACGACCGTCGGCGCGAAGTCAGGAGAGCGGCGTGAAACGCTCGTCAATCGCTTCCCGGATGGGGACTCGACGACCAGCTGGACCATCACTGCCAGCGGCGGCGGCTCGGCTACCCACCCGGCGTGGCTCTTCAACTTGGCGAAGCACCCGGACCAGGTCTGGCTGGAGATCGATGGCCGTCCGGTTCACGTTCGACCCGAAACCTTGAAGGGCGAGGAGCGCGAGACCGCGTGGCAGCGGATCGTCTCGCTCTCGCCCGGATTCGGGAGCTATCCCAGCAAGACCGACCGCGTCATCCCGGTTGTCCGGCTGACGGCCAGCGAGTAATGCGCGGCCCGGACTAGTCGCAATCGCAGAGCCGCGCGATCGCGTCGACGCAGGAACCGAGCTCAGCCGGCAACATCTCGACCCCTTCGCCTGCCTCGGCCCCAACCAGCCAGTGAGCGCCCGTCGACGGGCGGACGCCCATGACCGCATCGGGCGCTCGCTCCCGCACGAACCCGACGACCGGTCCCAGGCCGGCGTCGCCGTACTCGCGCCGGATCGCGGAGGTGTCGATGATTACCAGGTTCGGCTGCCGAAGGACGATCGCCTGGTGCAGGCGCGCCGCGTCGTTGTAGAAGAATCCGATGGCGCCGGTCAGCCGGTCGTTGAGGCCGCGCGCCAGATCGTGGTCGCGCGTCAGGCAGTAGAGGATGGTGGCGCTCGGCATGGGGACCTCAAGCGTAGCATCGGTCCCATGCGCCATCGGTTCTGGAGACGCCTCGCCCTGGGAGTGGCGGCGGTGGCATCGGTCTGGATCTTCCTGGCGGTCGACAGCGGCAGCCACTCGGTCAGCGACACGCTCTACGGAAGCGTCGTGCCCATCGGCCTGATCTGGCTGGCCGCGCTGGCGGTCGTGCTCGTGCTCGGACGTACAATGGCCGACCCATGACCGCCTCCATCGTCCGCGATGCGGACCGAGACCTGACGACCGGCCGGCACCAGGCGCTCGGCTCGCTCCTCGGGCGCGTCTGGCCTGTCGACGCGGTCGGAGTGCAGGAGCGCGCCGCGTCCCTCGCCAAGCGAAGCATCAAGCGTGAGGCGAAGCTCTGGGCGCTGGACATGATCGTCCGGATGACCGACCTCACCACGCTCGAGGGCAAGGACACGCCAGGCAAGGTCCGCGCGCTGGCCGGCAAGGCGATGCGCCCCGATCCCACCGACCCGTCCATTCCGTCCGTCGCCGCGCTGTGCGTCTACCCGAACATGGTCCAGGCCGCCAAGGCGGCCCTGAAGGGGTCCACGGTCAAGGTCGCGGCGGTCGCGACCTACTTCCCCTCGGGTGCCGCTCCCCTCGACGTGAAGCTGCAAGACGTGCGCGATGCCGTGGGGATGGGCGCCGACGAGATCGACATGGTCATCGACCGAGGCGCCTTCCTATCCGGCAACTATGGGAAGGTCTACGACGAGATCGTCTTGGTCAAGGAGGCGGCAGGCGATCACCATCTCAAGGTGATCCTCGAGACCGGCGAGCTGGAGACCTACGACAACGTGCGGCGCGCGTCGGTGCTGGCGATGGCCGCGGGGGCCGACTTCATCAAGACATCGACCGGCAAGGTCGAGCCCGCAGCCACCCTTCCGGTCGCACTGGTCATGTTCGAGGCGATCCGCGACTTCCACGCCCAGACCGGTCGGGCGGTCGGGATGAAGCCCGCCGGTGGGATTCGCAGCTCGAAGGAGGCGATCGCCTACCTGACGATCCTCTACGAGACGCTCGGCCCCGAGTGGATGACGCCGGATCGATTCCGATTCGGCGCCTCTTCCCTCCTCAACGACGTGCTCATGCAGATCCGCAAGGAGCGCACCGGGCGCTACTCCGGCGGCGACTACTTCACGCTCGACTAAGCCGATGGCGCAGCTGGCGCCCCAGGGGCTGGCCGACACGCTGGTGGTGGCGGTCGCACGGGGGACGGTCGTCGTCTACTCAGACATCGGTTGCCCATGGGCGCACATCGCGGTGTGGCGGTTGCATGAAGTCCGTAGCCGGCTGCGCCTGACCGACACGGTGCATTTCGACCATCGCGTCTTCCCACTCGAGCTGTTCAACTCGCGGCCGACGCCACGCGACGAGCTCGAGGCGGAACAGGGGGTCTGCGCCACCATCGCCCCGCGCGCCGGCTGGCAGTCGTGGTCCGCCTCGGACTGGACCTACCCGGTGACCATGCTGCCGCCCATGGAGGCGGTGCAGGCGGCGAAGGAGCAGTCGCTGGCCGCCTCCGAGGAGCTCGACATCGGCCTCCGACGGGCGTTCTGGGCGGAGAGCCGATGCATCAGCCTGCGGCACGTGATCCTCGAGGTCGCCTCCGGATGCGACAGTGTCGACCTGGCGCAGCTGGCCGATGCGATCGACTCGGGCCGGGCCCGCCATCGGCTCTTCGAGCACTGGGAGATCGCCAAGACGGACGCGGTGTCTGGATCGCCGCACCTGTTCCTCGCCGATGGTTGGAACGCGCAGAACCCGGGACTCGACCTCGACTGGTCAGAGCGCGAGGACGGCCAATGGGTCCCGACCCTCATCCGCGATTTGACGCCCACTGCCTACGAGGAGATCGTGCGGAAGGCGGCGGCCTCGGCGTGAGGGCGCCATCTCACGAAGGATCCAGACGCGGCGTTTCACCCTCCGTGCGACTGCCGCCGTTCCAGTCATTGGTCGACGCGCATGCCGGGGAGCTGCATCGGTTTCTGGTCGCCTCGGTCGGGCCCACCGACGCGGAGGATTGCCTGCAGGAAACGCTGCTCTCGGCGCTGCGCGCCTACCCGGCGCTGAACGACGCGTCGCACCTGCGCGCCTGGCTATACACCATCGCGCAGCACAAGGCGACCGACACCCTGCGCCGGCATCAGCGACATCGGGTGGAGGACCTCGACGGCGTGGAGCCGGCGCTGTTGGGGACGGTGGATACGCACGAGCCGGCAGACGATGAGCTGTGGGCCAGGGTCCGCGGACTGCCGCCGAAGCAGCGCGCGGCGGTGGTCCATCGGTTCGTCTTCGACCTGGCCTACCGGGAGATTGGAGAACGACTGCGATGCACCGAGGAGGCGGCACGGCAGAACGTCGCCGCCGCACTACGTCGGCTGCGCATGGAAGTGGACCGATGACCGATCTCGAGGGTCGTCTCGGCAGGCCGCCGAGGTTGGCTCACTTCGACGCGAGGCGGGCGTCTGCGCTCCTTGCTCAGCGGGCGAGCGAGGCGGGGCTGCTCGACGTGGCGTATGGCGCCCTTGACACGCCGCTCGGGACGCTGATCGTAGCGGTCACGCCACGCGGGCTGGTGCGGATCGCCTACCCGGGTGAGGGCGAGGAGCGAGTGCTGGACGAGCTCGCGCAGGGGGTGTCGCCACGGGTCCTGCACGCCCCCGAGCGCACCGACGCGGTGCGGCGGGAGCTGGACGCGTACTTCACCGGCATCCGCCACGAATTCGACCTTGCGATCGACTGGTCGTTGGTGCGTGGCTTCACGCTGGGCGTCCTGCAGGCCACAGCCGCGGTGCCGTTCGGATCGGTGGCCACCTACGGGGAGGTCGCCACGTCGGCCGGATCGCCACGTGCGGCGCGCGCCGCCGGCAACGCCCTGCACATCAACCCGATCCCGATCGTGGTGCCGTGCCATCGGATCGTGCCCGCCGCGGGCGGGATCGGGAAGTACGGCGGGGGCGAAGAGCGCAAGGAATTCCTGCTCGGCCTGGAGGGGGCGCTGCCAGACCTCATGAGCGGCCGGCGTCGCGAGTCGGCCGGCGCTGTTCGGCCGGTGACCGGCCTGTAGCGGCGTGCCCGCACAGGCGGGACCCCGAGCCGCACGGGCTCCGGTGCCATAATCGGGCGGACATGACGCTCACCAAGAAGGGGGAGAGCCGCCCCGCGCCGGCCTCCTGGGGGCTCGGATCCCGCGCCGGGGTTCCCTGGGAGTACGCACCAGCCCCCGAGGCCACCGACCACGTCACGATTCGGCGCGAGTACGGCCTCTTCATCGACAACGAGTTCGCGCCGTCACGGCCGCACAAGACCTTCGGGGTCATCAATCCCGCGACGGAGGAGCCGCTGGCTCGCGTGGCCCACGCCTCCCGCGCCGATGTCGACCGCGCGGTGCGGGCCGCCCGGCGCGCGTACGAGACCAGCTGGTCACGCCTCCCCGGTAGTGAGCGTGCGAAGTACCTATACCGCATCGCGCGCATCCTGCAGGAGCGCACCCGCGAGTTCGCCGTGGTCGAGACCATGAACTCGGGCAAGCCCATCAAGGAGTCGCGCGACGTCGACGTGCCGCTTGCGGCGGCCCACTTCTTCTACTACGCCGGCTGGGCCGACAAGCTCGACTATGCGTTCCCCGGGGTGACGCCGCGGTCCCTGGGCGTGGCGGCGCAGATCATTCCGTGGAACTTCCCGCTCCTCATGCTCGCGTGGAAGATCGCCCCGGCGCTCGCCGCGGGCAACACGGTCGTCCTCAAGCCCGCCTCGACGACGCCCCTCACCGCGTACCTGTTCGCGGACGTCGTGCGCCAGGCGGAGCTGCCGCCCGGGGTGGTCAACATCATCACCGGGCCTGGTGAGATCGGCATGGAGCTCGTCCGCCACCCCGAGGTCGTCAAGGTCGCCTTCACCGGCTCGACAGTTGTCGGCAAGATGATCGCCCGCGCGCTGGCCGGGGGCCACAAGAAGCTCACCCTGGAGCTGGGCGGCAAGGCCGCCAACATCGTCTTCGACGACGCCCCGCTCGACCAGGCGATCGAGGGGATCATCAACGGGATCTACTTCAACCAGGGCGAGGTGTGCTGCGCCGGCTCCCGCCTGTTCGTGCAGGAGAGCGTCTTCGAGCCGCTCCTCGACAAGCTGAAGGCACGCCTGTCCACCCTGCGCGTCGGCGATCCGCTCGACAAGAACACCGACGTGGGCGCCATCAACTCGGCCACCCAGCTGGCCAAGATCACCGAGCTCGTCGCGTCCGGAGTCGAGGAGGGAGCCGAGATCTTCCAGCCCGACTGCGAGCTTCCCACGCGCGGCTACTTCTTCCGCCCGACCCTCTTCACCGGGGTGAGCCAGAGCCATCGGATCGCGCAGGAGGAGATCTTTGGGCCGGTCCTCTCGGTGCTCACCTTCCGGACCCCGGAGGAGGCGATCGAGAAGGCGAACAACACCCCCTACGGGCTCTCCGCGGGCGTCTGGACGGAGAAGGGGAGCCGCATCTTCAAGATGGTCGCCGCCATGAAGGCCGGGGTGGTATGGGCCAACACCTTCAACCGCTTCGACCCTACCTCGCCGTTCGGTGGCTACAAGGAGTCCGGCTACGGACGCGAGGGCGGCATCCACGGCCTGGGCGCCTACCTGAGCCTGGACGGCGAAGGCTAGGCCGATGTCGCGGGTCTCCATCCCGGGCGTGATCGACGGCCTCCGCGAAGCCTGGCACCGCGTCGACCTGGCCGACGTCAACGAGTCGGTGCTGCGGGTCGTCCGATGCGAAGGAGAGTTCCCATGGCACACCCACGACGAGGATGAGATGTTCCTGTGCTGGCAGGGGTCGTTCCGCATCGAGATCGATCCCGGTGCCCCGGTCGCGCTGACCGCTGGAGATTTGTTCGTCGTGCCGCGACACACGCTTCACCGGCCGGTCGCCGACCAGGGCCCGGCCTATGCCGTGCTCCTAGAGCGGCCCGAGACCCAGCAGTACGGGAACGAGGGTGCGGTTCGATGACCCCCACCCGCAGCGCCGGGCCGGCGACCGCTACGCGCCGGCGCACCGCGCGCGCCACGGTCCTGCAGCCGCGGGCGACGGCGTCCCTCGCCGTCCGCAACGTTGCCGGCAGTGCCCGAGAGCGCCTCGCGGTGCGCAAGACCTACAAGCTGTACATCGGAGGGGAGTTCCCGCGCACGGAGTCCGGGCGGGCGTACGAGGTCTTCGACACGCGTGGCCGGCTGCTCGCCAACGCGTGCCGCGGGACGCGCAAGGACATCCGCGACGCCGTGCGAGCCGCGCGCAAGGCGCAGCCCGGCTGGGCGGGGCGCACCGCGTTCAACCGGAGCCAGATCCTGTATCGCATCGCGGAGCTGATGGAGGGCCGGCGCGAACAGTTCATCGCCGAGGTGATCGCGGCCGAGGGGGTGGGCCGCCGGCGGGCGACGCGCCTGGCCGACGCGGCAATCGACCGCTGGGTCTGGTACGCGGGCTGGGCCGACAAGTTCAGCCAGGTCGTCGGCGCGGTCAACCCGGTCAACGGGAGCTACTTCAACTTCAGCGTCCCCGAGGCAACCGGCGTGGTAGGGGTCATTGCGCCGGAGGGATCGAGCCTCCTGGGCCTGGTCAGCCGCCTGGCGCCGGTCATCGTTTCGGGCAACACCGCGATCGTGGTTGCCTCCGAGTCTCGACCACTCCCTGCCGTGACCCTTACCGAGGTCTTCGCCACCTCGGACGTTCCCGGTGGCGTCGTCAACCTCATCACCGGCCTGCGCCGCGAGCTCGTCCAGCACCTTGCAGGGCACATGGACGTCAACGGGCTCGACGCCTTCGGCCTGGATCCCGCGCAGGCGACCGCCATCGAGGAGCTGGGCACCGAGAACGTCAAGCGGGTCGCCCGCCCGCCATCACGTGGGCTCGACGCCTACGACTGGCTGAGTCCCGCCGCGCAGTCGCCGTATCTCATCGGGCAGTTCGTTGAGACCAAGACGGTCTGGCATCCCATCGGCGCCTGACGGCGCGACGCCCCACCGAGTACTGTCTCGCCGGCCTCAACCCACTCCGAGCCAGGACAGGACGCTGCTGCCGAAGAGGACCAGCGTCAGGAGCGTGATGAGCCCGGTGAGGCCCCAGGCCAGGACGTTCAACCAGGCCGGATTGGTGTGCTCTCCCATGATCCGAGGCGTGTTCACCAGGCGCAGCATGAAGACCAGCACGATCGGCAGCAGGATGCCGTTGAGGTTCTGGCTGAGCAGGATGGCGCCGATGAGCGGCAGGCCCGGCACCAGGACCACGACTGCGCCAACGACGATCAACGCGGTGTAGAGCCCCATGAAGACCGGCGCCTCGCTGAAGCGCCGGGAGACGCCTGACTCCCAGCCGAAGGACTCGCATACGGCATAGCTCGTGGTGAGCGGCAGGACGGTCGCGGCGAGCACCGAGGCACCGAACAGGCCGAAGGCGAAGAGCCCCTCGGCGAGATTGCCTGCGACGGGCGCGAGGGCCAGCGCCGCCTGGCCGGCGCTCGTCACCTGGATGCCGCGCGGGAAGAGGGTCACCGCGGTGACCACGACGATGAATAGGGCGATCGCGTTGGTCCAGACCCCACCCAGGATCGCGTCTGCGCGCTCCATGCCGAGTTCCTCGGGCCCAAGCCCCTTATCGGCGACCGACGACTGGAGATAGAAGAACATGTAGGGGGTGACCGTCGTCCCGACGGTGGCCACCATGAGCAGCAGGGTGTGCGGCTCGAACGTGACCGATGGCGTGACCAGGGCGCGGCCGACCTGCCCCCAGTCGGGTCCCGCGACGAAGGCGCTGACGATGTACGCAACGAAGACGACCGAGACCGACAGGAAGACGCGCTCGACCAGCCGGTAGCCGGCAAAGACGACCAGCGACCAGATGCCGGCCGCCACCAGCGGAACGACCACGTATCGGCTGATCCCGAAGATCTCGAGAGCGGCGGCCGCACCCGCGAACTCGGCGATGATGTTGGAGCCGTTGGCGATGAGCAGGACGATCATCGCGAAGAGCGTCCATCGGATCCCGAACTCGTCGCGAATCAGGTCGCCCAGGCCCTGGCCGGAGACTGCGCCCATGCGCGCCGCCATCTCGAGCACGACGATGAGCATCACGGTCGTCACCGGCAGGATCCAGAGCAGCCGGAAGCCCGTCTCCGCGCCGAGCACGCTGTAGGTCGCGATGCCGCCCGCGTCGTTGCCGGCCAGCCCGGCGATGAGCCCCGGGCCGAGGACGCCGAGGAACGCGAGGATCCCCGAGCGATGAACGCGGAAGTTCGGCAGCCGCTCGCGGATCGAGCGCTGCGCTCGGCGCACGGGGCGCGGGACAGCGAGCCGGGTCACGTCTCCTCGGCCGGCTCGAAGACTTCGGGCAGGCGCTTGCGCCAGCCCTCGCCGAGCGCGCGCTCCATGGCATCGTCGACGGTCACGACACCCTGCAGCCGCCCGTCGTCGTCGACCACGGGGAGCGCCAGGAGGTTGTAGCGGGCGATCGCGCGAGCCACCTCGTCGGCGTCGGTGTCAAGCGTGACCGAGATGGGATCGGGCCTGGTGAACTGGGAGATCTTCGTCTCCGGTGAGGCGATGATCAGTCCGCGCAGCGTAATCGTCCCCAGCAGGACCTCCTGGGCATCGGTCACATACAGGTAGTAGACGTGGCTGGCATCGGGCTGCAGCTCTCGGAGCCGGTCGATCACCTTCTGGGCGGTCTCTTCGGGCGACACGGTCAGGTAGTCGGTCGTCATGAGCCCTCCGGCAGTCTCCTCGCCGTAGCTGAGGAGCTCCCGGACGTCCTTTGCCTCATCGGGCTCCATGAGATTCAGCAGCTCCGCCTTGCGTTCCTCGGAGAGGTCGGCGAGGAGGTCTGCCGCGTCGTCCGGGCCCATCTCCTCGAGGATGTCGGCGGCGGTCTCGGGTGGCAGCGCCTCGAGCACGTCGACCTGGTCCTCGGCGGAGAGCTCCTCCATGACGTCCGCCGCGCGCTCATCGTCGAGCGCTGCGAGGATCCCCGTCCGGTCACGCGGCGCGAGCTGCTCCACGATGTGGGCGACGTCCGCCGGGTGGAGGGTGCTGAGCGCCTGGTGGGGGACGCGCAGCTTCAGCGAGCTGACGCTCGACTCGACCGGGTCGACGTCCTCCCACTCGATGTAGTTTTCCAGTGGCAGCCGGAGCGCACGGGCAAGACGCTCACCAGGCCCGGACAGACCGAGACGGCGCAGGATGCCGCCCAAGCCGACGTCGACCGCGATCAGCCGCAGCCGCCCCCGGACCGGCGCGAGCTGGATGTCGTTGACCCGCACGATCTTGCGACCTTCGACGTCGACGATCTGCTTGTCCTGCAGGTCCAGGTAGAGGCGGATCTCGTTCGGACGCTGCTGGAAGCTGGTGATGTCGATGCTCGACGTGCGCAGGCGTGCCCCGCTCGTGTCGAACTCCTCAACGTCGCTCCACGGCAGGAAGATCTCGCGGCCTCCCGGGACGCGCGTGACGAGCCCGGTGACCGGTGGGTACTGCTCGCCAAGGGCGACGATCAGGTCGCGGACATTGCCAAACGCCTCACCGCGCCGGTCGAGGACCGGTTTCCCGATGACCTGGCTGAGGAAGAGCATGGAACGACCACCTCGCAATCGTGCTGCGGCAGCACGCGCGGGTGGTCGTGGGTCGCGAAGAGCGGCTCGCGTCGGTAGACGCTAGGCCGTCGACCTCGTCGACCGGCGTCCGAAGCGCGTGCGTGGTTCGGGTCTGCTACTTGAACCGGCGTCCACGGATGCTTCGCGAAGGCCTCGATGCGTATTCGATCGGCAGCCGATGGCGGTGCGCCATCGGGCCGGCGCCATTCTAGCCTTCGGCAACCGCCGCCGCCATGGCCTCCCGAGCACGCGCACGATGGCGTGCCACCTTTGCCTGGTTGCCGCAGATCCGCATGTCGCACCAGCGGCGTCGCCCCGTGGGGGAGCGGTCGATGAACACCTCCCGGCAGGTGTCGTTGTCGCAGACGCGGAGCCGCGACGCATCGTCCTCCGCGAGGAAGTGCGCGAGCGAGCTCGCGATGGTGGCGCGTGCCTGGTCGAGCCGGTCGCCGACCTGTGCGACGGAGTATCGGGCCCCGCCACGTTCGCTCACCAGGCGGTGGTAATGCAGCCCGTGGCGCAGGACGTGGTTGATGTCGCGGACCTGTTCGCGCGTCGGCCCGTGGCCTTCGCTCGTGCGATCGGCGACGGCGATGACCAGGTCACGCAGGTAGCGGAACCGTTCCAGCCGACGCTCCGCCTCGGCCGGGTCGCGCTCAAGGCGCTGCACTTCAGTGGCGCGGCCTCGATCGCTCACGAGGTCGTTGGCGTGCAGCCAATCCAGGAGGGCTGTCGGGTTGAGCAGGCCGTCGACGAGCACGCCGCGCTGATAGCCAAGGGTATTGGCGAGCGAGACGAACAGGTCGTCCGTTTGAGCTGGCTCAGGAAGGAGATCTGTGCTGTTTGGCATCGGTGTAACCATTGTAAGCCCATTGACAAGTTACCGTCCGGAAGGTAGAGTATGAATGTAACCAGTGTATGACTCAGAGAGAGTTACCTGAGCGTGGAGGTCGCGCGAATGCCACTGATCTTGATCGTGTTCCTGCTCATCGCGCTGGACCTCGCGGCCCTGACCGTGGGGGCGGACAGCCGCCCATCGATCGGCGACAGCCCAGCACGCTCGATCTAACCGCTCGATATCCCAGCCGGTCCCGACCGGCATCCAAAGGAGGAAACCCATGACGCCCCAGGGCGCGACCTATCTCGGCCTGTTGGCCGTCCTTCGACAGGGCGATCTCCTCGACAAGAGGGGACAGCTCCGACGCGCTCGCCAGAACGAGCTCGTCGACGACGCTGAGCATCTGCGGCGTTCGCGACAGCAAACGCCAAGCCGCCGCGGCTAGCACCTCGGCCTGACCAATCAACGACCCGCCCCCGCCCCAGGGAGCGGGTCGTCTCGTGTCCGCTGCCTACAATGCCGTTTCATGCCCCGACCGCGCAGTGTTCCGCGCTCCGGCGACGAGGTCATCAGCAATAGCGAGCTGGCGCGCATCTTCAACGAGATCGGCGACATGCTCGAGATCCTCGGTGAGGTCGTCTACAAGGCCGTCGCCTACCGACGGGTGGCGGATGCCATCGAGCGCTGGCCCGAGGATGTCGCCGCGCGCTACCGCGCCGGCGACCCGCCGAAGGTCCCGGGGGCCGGTGCAGCGCTTTCGACCAAGCTCGCGGAGCTCGCGAACACCGGCCAGCTCGAGTACTACGACCGGCTGCGCGCCCAAGTCCCGAGCGGCCTGCTCGACATGCTGCGCATCGGCGGTGTCGGGCCACGAACCGTGAAGCTCCTGCACGATGAGCTCGGTATCGGCTCGGTGGAGGAGCTGCGGGCTGCCGCGGAGCAGGGTCAGCTGCGCGGGCTGAAGGGTCTGTCCGCCCGCACCGAGCAGAACATCCTGGAAGGGATCGAGCGGATCGACCAGCGCAGCACGCGGTTGCT
>JALYLB010000095.1 GCA_030774475.1 Chloroflexota bacterium
CAGGTAGGCATAGGCGCGCCGGTCCGAGCGGCCGACCCGTCCGCGCAGCTGGTAGAGCTGGGCCAGCCCAAGCGTGTCGGCCCGCGCGATGATGATCGTGTTGGCGTTCGGGATGTCGAGCCCCGACTCGATGATGGTGGTGCACACCAGGACGTCGAAGCGGCCGGCGTCGTAGTCGAGCATCACCCGTTCGAGCATCCCCTCGGCCATCTGCCCGTGACCGATGGCGACCTTCGCCCGCGGCACCAGGCGCCGCACCCGGGCCGCCGCCCCCTCAATCGTCTCGACCCGGTTGTGGACGTAGAAGACCTGCCCGCCACGATCGAGCTCGCGATTGATCGCGTCGCGGACCAGGCCGTCATCGTCCTCCGCGATCCGGGTCTGGATGGGAAGCCGCGCCTCGGGCGGCGTCTCGATGACAGAGAGGTCACGGATCCCGACCAAGGAGAGGTGCAACGTGCGCGGGATGGGAGTGGCCGAGAGGGTCAGCACGTCGACCTCGCGACGCATGTTCTTGATGCGCTCCTTGTGACTGACGCCAAAGCGCTGCTCCTCGTCGACCACCAGCAGTCCCAGGTCAGCGAACCGCACGTCCTTGCTCAGGATGCGGTGCGTGCCGACCAGGATGTCGACCGTCCCGTCCGTCACGCCGGCCACGATCTGCTCCTGGCGCTTCTTTGAGACGAAGCGGGAGAGCATCTCGACCCGGACCGGAAACGGCGCGAGCCGCCGCTGGAAGGTGAGCTCGTGCTGCTGGGCGAGGACGGTGGTCGGCACCAGGACCGCCACCTGCTTGCCGTCCTGGACCGCCTTGAAGGCCGCGCGAAGGGCCACCTCGGTCTTGCCGTAGCCCACGTCGCCGCACACCAGCCGGTCCATCGGCCTACGGCGCAGCATGTCGGCCTTCACCTCCTCGATGGTGCGCGCCTGGTCACGCGTCTCGGTGTATGGGAACGCCTCCTCGAGCTCGCGCTGCCAGGTCGTATCGGGGCTGAAGCGGAACCCTTCGGCAGACTCGCGGGCGGCGTAGATCTCCAGCAGCTCCCGGGCGAGGTCGTCGACCGCGCGAGCGACGCGGCGCTTGGTGCGCTCCCACTCCGTACCGCCAAGCTTCGATAGGTGAGGCGCCGGGCCGCCGGCGTAGCGGGTGATGCGCCCGATCTGGTCGGACGGCAGGAAGATCTTGCCGTCGTCGGCAAAGTCGAGCTGCAGGTACTCCTTGACCGCGCCGGAGTATTCGCGTTGGGTCATCCCCACGTAGCGCGCCACGCCGTGGTCGACATGAACCACGAGGTCGCCCGGCGAGAGCTTCCCGATCAGGTCGCGGGTGACCACCCTCTTCGCGGGCGTGAGGCGGCGCACCCGGATCGCGCCAAAGAGCTCCCGGTCGGTGAGCAGCAGCAGACTCGAGGATGCGTGGCTGAAGCCGGCGGAGAGCGATCCGTGTACCACGCCGATGGCGCCCGCCGCCGGCGGTTCGCGGAGCTCCGCGGCCGCCACGCTCGGATGCCCGGCCTCCTCGAGCAGCTCACCGAGGCGGCTCGCCTGGTCGGTGGTGACGACGATGCGCTGCCCACCCACCGCGAGAGCGATTAGCCAGTCCGCGATCCGCTCGACCCGCCCCGGGACGACCGGGGCTGCGCTGAATCCGCTCTCGAGCTCGGCGCCCTCGTCGAGCATCTCAGCGGCGCGGCGGCCCAGGGCGACCAGGGTGCTGACCGCTTCGTATGGCAATGGCCAGTCCGCCGGCAACTCGCCGGCGGCAACGAGGCCGTCGCGTCGCTCGGCCGCCTGCCGGTCGAGGTCGGTGGCGATCGCTCGCAGCTCTGCGGCGTCCGTCAGGACCACGTGGGCATCCGCGGGCAGATGGTCCGCCGCCGGACCAGCGGTCAGGAGCGCGGCCCAGGTCTCGGCCGCCTCGCCAAGGTCACCCAGCTCGAGGTGGGCAAGGTCCGTCGCCAGCGCCTCCGAGCCGCGGGAGCGTGGGGCCCGTTGATCCAGGGTCGCGAAGCCATCCGCCGGAAGGAACTCGCTGGCTGGCAGCAGGGTGGCGTGCTCGAGGCGACGTCGGCTTCCCTGCGTCATCGGGTCGAACGAGCGCAGCGACTCGAGCTCGTCGCCAAACAGCTCGGCGCGTACCGGATCGGCAGCGCCGGGCGGCCAGGCATCAACGATCCCGCCGCGGTTCGCGAACTCCCCCACCCCGCTCACCTCGACCACCGGCTCGTAGCCGCCCGCGATCAGCGCCGTGAGCAGCGCGCGCTGGTCCAGGCGCTCGCCGACCCGGAGCTCCACCCGCCCAGCCTGGAGCTGGGCGGGTGCCAGGGTGCGTTGGACGAGCGCCAGGAGCGGTGCGACGACGACCAGGTCGCGCGGCCGCCTGCCCAACTCCGCGAGCACCTGGAGGCGCTCGGCGGACTCGTCGTGCTCGGGAAGCGCCCGCTCGAGCGGCAGGGCGGCGCGCTCCGGCAGGACGCGGACGCGACCCGCGGTCAGCCACCCGGCGAGGTCATCCGCGAGCCGATGGGCCTCCTCGTCGGTGCGGACCACCGCCACCAACGGAGCGCCGGCCGGCAGCATCGAACGCCGCGCCGCGAGGTAGGCCGGGCGTGCCGCGGAGGGCACGCGCAGAAGTTCGGTCGAGACGGGAGGCAGCGAGCGCGCGACCTCCACGGTCAGCGCGGCAAGCCGGCGATCCCCGCCGCTCCGGCCCGGGGCGGGCGTGGCGGCTGGAGCGGCCGCCGTCACGCGGGTGGGGCGGCCAGGTCGAGGCCGTTGTAGGCGTTCATCGCCGCCTCGATCCCCTCCCGTAGCCACAGCTCGGCCGCGTCGGCCGCGGTCGCGATCGCCTCGGCTGCCAGCTCGCGCTCAGCCGGCCGGAACGTGGCGAGCACGTGGTCGACCGTCTCGCCCGCACGGCCGATCCCAACCCGCAGCCGATTGAACTCGTTGTCGCCGAACGCGGCGATGATGTCGCGCAGCCCGTTGTGGCCGCCCGCCGACCCGTCGCGGCGCAGCCGGATCTTGCCGAGGGGAAGATCGACGTCGTCGGCGATGACCAGCAGGTCGGCGTGCAGGTCGGCATCCGCGTGGCGCATCGCCGCTCGCAGTGCGCTGCCGGAGAGGTTCATGAACTTCATCGGCTTGACGAGCAGCACCCGGCCGATCGGATCTGGCCGGACCGCCTCGAGGCGAGCTGCGCCATCCCGGACGCGCCCGGCACCGGTGAGGCTCCATCGGTCCGCGAGCAGGTCGACGACCCGGAACCCGACATTGTGCCGGGTCAGCCGGTAGCGATCGCCGGGGTTGCCGAGTCCGCAGATGACCTTCATGCGAAGGCCGATGGTAGCCGCCGGGCATCCCGATGGCACAATCCCCGGAACGTGACGAACCGGCAGACCGAGATCGCGATCATCGGGGGTGGGATCGTTGGCTGCTCGGCGGCAGCCTTCGCCGCGGAGCGCGGTGCGCGGGTGACGATCCTGGAGCGCACCGCGATCGGCGCGGGCGCCTCGGGACGCAACATGGGCGCCGTCCAGCATCCGTTCGATCCGGTGCTGGTGGCCCTCTACGAAGAGACGGTGGGGGTCTATCGGGCGCTTGCAGACGCCGGGGCGGACCTTCCGTTCCCGAACGAGCCCGCCGGCCTGTTGATGGTCTCGGAGGATCGATCCGTCCTGGAGGAGCAGCTGCCGGCCCTCGCCACGCTGCCGGAGCTGCGACCCGAGCTGCTCGCCCCGCGCCAGGTACGTTCGCTCGAGCCGTCCCTCGCCGACGGCCTGTGGGCCATCAGCCTGGCGACCGGCTACCCCATCCCGCCGCAGGCGGCGACCAATGCCATGGCGGAGCGGGCACGCGCTGCGGGGGCGAGGTTCGAGGTCGGTGACGCGGCGGTTCCATCGGTCGAGCGCGGTCGTGCGGTGGGTGTCATCCGCGAAGGAGCGAAGGCGCTGGCAGCCGATGTCGTGCTGGTGGCCGCCGGACCGTGGAGCCCATACCTGCTCGATCCATCCGGCAGGTGGCAGCCGATCATCGCGACCTGGGGCGCGACGGCACTCCTGGAGATGGATGACCTCCCGCGCCACGTCATCGAAGAGGCCCGGGTCGAGAGTGTCAACCAACCGCTTGATGACGTGGCTCCAGGGCGGCGCCCCCGTTCGGCCGAGGAAATCCCAAGCCTGTTCACCATCGCAGCGGCCGGAGGCGCCGCAGTCATCGGCTCCACCTTCATCGCCTTCGAGCCGGATCACCGCAGCATGAGCAAGGTGCTCATCGAGCGCGGACGTCGATTCATGCCGGCCCTCGATCAGGCCCGCATCACGGCCACGCGCGCCTGTGCTCGGCCGCAATCGTTCGACGGCCGCCCGCTGGTCGGCGCCATCGGCGGAGTCGATGGTCTCTACCTCGCGGCGGGCAATGGTCCGTGGGGCATCTCATGCGGCCCGGCGACCGCTCGCCTGACCGTGGACGCCATCCTGGATCCGGCGATGAACGCGATCCCTCCTGAGCTGCAGGCGGGCAGGGTCGCGCCCCCGCAGGTGCGCGAGGTCACCGTCTAGGGGCCGCTGCGCCGGCCATCTCCGAACAACTGCGCCCGCACCAGCGCTTGTGCACTCTGCACAAGCATTTCGGTTGCTTCGGGGTCGAGTGCCTGGTTGGCCGGGGTGCCACGAGCCCATAGGCTCAGGTGCACAAGGCAATCCGACCGCGAGGGAGAAGCATGACCCCACCCCACATCGACTCGGGCGACACCGCCTGGCTCCTGATCTCGACCGCGCTCGTGATGCTGATGACGCCCGGCCTCGCCTTCTTCTATGGCGGGCTCGTGCGGCGCAAGAACGTCCTCTCGACGATCATGCACAGCATCTTCATCCTGGCCCTGGTCAGCGTCACGTGGGTGCTGTGGGGCTACAGCCTGGCCTTTGGACCGGATACTGGCCTCGGGCTGATCGGTGGGCTCCAGTGGGTCGGCCTCCAGGGCGTCACCGGCGCGCCGAGCGACGTGTACGCCACGACCACGCCGCACCTGGCGTTCATGGCCTTCCAGATGATGTTCGCGATCATCACGCCGGCGCTCATCACCGGGGCCTTCGCCGAACGGAAGCGCT
The DNA here is from genome assembly GCA_030774475.1 of Chloroflexota bacterium. Classification (GTDB taxonomy): domain Bacteria; phylum Chloroflexota; class Limnocylindria; order QHBO01; family QHBO01; genus CF-82. Next base: position 5,109 of record JALYLB010000095.1, read on the forward strand.
TCAAGGCCTTCGTGATCTTCAGCGTCGCATGGGCGACCCTGGTCTACGCGCCGATCGCCCACTGGGTGTGGTCGCCGAACGGCTGGCTCGCGCACCTGGGCGTCCTGGACTTCGCGGGCGGTACCGTCGTCCACCTCTCCTCCGGGGTCTCTGCCCTCGTTGCGGCGCTGATCGTCGGGCGCCGGATGGGCCTGGTCGAGAAGACGACCGAGCCGCACGACGTGACCATGACGGTCCTCGGTGCGGCGCTCCTCTGGTTCGGCTGGTTCGGCTTCAACGCCGGATCCGCGCTGGCCGCCAACGGCGTGGCGGCGGTCGCGTTTGTCACCACGAACACCGCGGCGGCAATGGCCGCCCTGACCTGGGTCACGATCTCCTGGCTGCACAAGGGCACCCCTTCGGTGCTCGGGGCAGCAATCGGCGCGGTGGCCGGCCTGGTGGCCATTACCCCGGCTGCCGGTTTCGTCACTCCTGCCGCGTCGGTCCTCATCGGCTTCGGCGTTGCCGTGGTCTGCTATGGCGCGAGCCAGCTTCGGCTTCGCTCACGGATTGATGATGCCCTCGACGTCTTCGCGGTCCACGGGGTCGGCGGAGCCTTCGGGGCGCTGGCAACCGGGGTGTTCGCCACGGTCGCCGTCAATGCGGCGGGGCGGGACGGCCTCTTCGCCGGGGCCCCGGGCCAGGTCCTCGTCCAGCTCCTGGCGGTTGGCGCGGTGGCCGCCTACGCCGCCGTCGCGACCACCGTGATCCTGTTCCTTATCAACCTCGTGATCCCCGTCCGCGTCCCGAGCGACGCGGAGGAGGCTGGACTTGATCTCGCCCAGCACGGCGAGGTCGCCTATCAGCTCTGACTGGCCGAACCGACAACGCTGAAGGAGATGAACCGATGATCCTCGCCGCACTGATCAGCTTCGCGATCCTGCTGATCGCCTGGATCCTGGCGCCCGCCCACGAGAAGCGGCGCCGCCTGATGGCGGCCGATGAGCCGACCACCACGACCTCCCGCGAGGTCGTCGGCGAGGTCGCCTGAGTTCAACGCCGGTTGCCTAGCTCCCCGAGCTGACCGCGTGGCCCGCGCGGTCGAACAGCGAGCCAGGCTGCCAAGCCACCTCACGGTGCTTGCGGTGAAGCGTCGCGAGAACCTGGTGCTCGATACCACGCATCGCCTGCTCGTCCTCGATCTCGGCGTGGTCGTGGCCGAGCAGGTGCAGTGCTCCATGGATCGCGAGCAGGATCACCTCCTCGGTCACGCTCCATCCGCCGGGTGCCGCCTGCCGGACCGCCTGGTCGACATCGATCACCACGTCCCCCAGCAGTAGCGCTCCGGGGGGCGAGACGCCGTCGTCCTCGGCGAGGCGGGAGCGGCCCGCATCGACCTCCCAGTCGTGGAGCGGGAACGAGAGGACATCCGTGGGCTCGCGCTCTCCCATGTGATCGAAGTTGAGGCGCGCCATCTCGGGGTCTCCGACGAAGCTCAGCTCGACCTCGCACGATGTCCCGCCGAAGGTGAGCCGCACGGTCTCGGCAAGGGCCGAGTCGATCAGCCCCAGGGCATCCTCGACCGCCATCGGCTCGACCGCGCTCGCCAGCCGATCGTGCCCGATTCGATCATGGAAGGTGACGGTGCAACCCATCGGTCCATCATCGTAGGCGACCGATGGCGCAAGGCTCAAGGTGCGCGTCAGGAGGCGGGACGACCTCCGGTTGCCTCGCGTCGCTGGTCCAGCGGCAAGACGTTGTCGGGGTATTGGATCCGGCTGTGGTACATGCCCAGCAGCTGGGCGACGAACGCCTCCTTGATGTCCGCCAGGTCCTTCAAGGTGAGCTCCGCGTCGTCGAGCTGGCCGTCCTCGACCCGTGCGTCGACGATCCGCTCGACCATCGACCGGATCGAGGCCTCGTCCTTGGAATCCAGGGAGCGGACCGAGGCCTCCACCCCATCGGAGAGCATGAGGATCGCTGCCTCGCGGCTCTGCGGCTTCGGCCCGGGATAGCGGAATCGCTCGCGATCGACGGTCTCCCCGCGCGCGGCCGCCTCGGTGAGCGCCTTGCCGTAGAAGTAGCTCATGACGCTCGTCCCATGGTGCTGCGGGATGAAGCCGATGATCTGCACCGGCAGGCCGTTCTCGTAGCCCAGGTCGATCCCGTCCCTGATATGCGCGGCAATGATCCTGGCGCTCGTCTCGGCGTCGAGCTCGTCGTGGATGTTGCGCGCCCCCGCTTGGTTCTCGATGAAGGCGAGCGGGTTCTTCATCTTGCCGATGTCGTGGTAGTAAGCGGCAACCCGCACCAAGAGCGGATCGGCACCGATGGTCTCCGCCGCTCGCTCGGCGAGGTTGCCAACCATCACCGCATGGTGGTATGTCCCCGGCGTTTCGAGGAGAAGGCGCCGCAGGAGCCGATTCGACGGGTTCGCCAGCTCGAGGAGCTGGAACACGGTCATGATCCCGAACAGGTTCCCGAGCATGGCGAAGGAGCCCACCGCGAGTACGACAGACAGGAAGGCATTGATCGCGCCGGCCCCGGCGAGCTGGGCAATCCCCGCCAGGTCCGTCTGGTCCAGGAGCCCAAAGGCCACCACCACCGCGATGTTGGTGAGGGCGAGGAACAGGCCGGCCCGCAGGAAGGCGTTCAGGCGCTCGGCGCGGACGATGGCCAGCAGGGTGGCCATCCCGCCGGTAAGGACGAACACGGCGGGCTCGAGGCCATTCGGATTGACGATGCCGGCCAGCACGGCGAGCGCAGCGGCCATCGCCGCCGCCGCGTAGCCCTCAAGCAGGATGCCGATCAGGAGGACCGTCGCCGCCGTCGGCACGGCGTAGGTCCAGATCGATCGGTTGCCAGCGACCCGGATCGCAATGGCGCTGACCACCAGCGCCAGGCAGAAGAGCAGCAGCGATCGTGTTCGATGCCAGATCTGCGGCTGGAACCGCCACAGGAAGGCAACGAGCAGGACGGCGATCAGGAGCGCGAGCAACCCGTCGCCGAGGACCGTCGCCATCTCGAGCCGTGGGCGGGTCAGGCCCAACTGCTCGAGCTTCTCGAGCTGTGCCGCAGTGATCAGGTCACCGGTCCGTACGATCGTCTCGCCCTGTTGCACGGGGACCACGACCGGGGCCACCGCGTTCCTGGCGGCCTGCCGCGCCTGGTCGGTGAGCGTCTGGCTGTAGCGTTCGTTCGGGGCCACGAACGACGCGGCCAGGTCGCCGGCGAGCTGGCGGGCATCCTCGCCCAGGTCGCTGGTGACGGCGTTATGGAGCTGCACGCGTACCGCGGCCAGGTCCTCCTCGCGGATGGAACCTGCCTGCGTCTGGGCGAGTGCCGCTCTCGCGGCCGCGGCCAGCGCCTGCCACTGCTCGGTGCTCAGGCCCGCGAGCTGCGTGATCTGCGCGTTCGTGAGCCGGCTGCCCACCTGGTCCTTCAGGGTGGTGGTCAGCTCGTTGCCGGTCAGGGTCTTGTCGTCCCGCTTCTTCAGCGTGTCCGTGACGTTCTGCACGAGCAGTTCGAACGACCTGAGCTGCGCCGTCGCAATGTCCGCCGCCGGCGCGATCGCGGCGTACTGCGGCAGCACCTGGGCGGCTGCCGTGTCCTGCGCGGCCTTCGTCTGCGACGGACTGACGAACTGCGTGGTGCGCGGCGCGCGGATCTCGCTCTGGGCCACGGATCCGACCTCGACGCTGACCTGACCCGGGGTGAAGTCGAGGGTCAAGATGGCCGTCAGCAACGCCGCCAGGATCAGCGTGACGATGACCGCTCGGGCTGCGGGACCACGGCCGAGATAGACGTCACGCTGGGCGAGGGTGCGCGGAATGAACATCGACCGATGGCGGGGCGCTAGGCGCCGCCGCTGTCCTCCGAGAGGAGCCTGCGAACGAGCTCGCTGAGGGCACGACCATCGGCGCGGCCCTTGACCTTTGGCGCGAGGCTCCCCATGACCTTCCCCATCTCCCCCGGCGAGCTCGCTCCCGTCTCGGCGATCGCGGCGCGAGCCATGACCTCCAGCTCCGCCGCGTCAAGCTGCGCGGGGAGGAACTCGGTGAGGATGCCGGCCTCGGACTCTTCCTTGGCGGCCATCTCCTCGCGGCCGCCGGCGCGGAACAGCTCGACGCTCTCGCGCCGCTGCTTGACCTGACGAGCGAGGACGTCGGTCATCTCGTCATCGGTCAGGTCTCGGCGCAGCTCGATGCGCCGGTTGTGGGCAGCGGCCATCGCCATTCGCAATGTCTGCGTCCGCCGGTCGTCCCGAGCTCGCATGGCGTCGTGCATGGCGCCCTCGATCCGTTGCAGCAGAGTCATAGCCGGACCCGATGTGAGAACGGAGTCAGCATCGGCCTCGATGCTGATTTCGTCGTGAAGAGGCGTGCGTCTGGCGCTACAGGCGGGAAACCTTGCGCTTCTTGGCTTCCTTGCGCTTTCGCTTCACGCTGGGCTTCTCGTAGTGCTCGCGGCGCCGCGCCTCAGCCAGGATCCCCGATTGCTGGATCTTCTTGTTGAACCGGCGCAGCGCGCTCTCGAACGTCTCGTTCTCGCCCACGCGAACTTCTGCCAAACGTCTCGCCTCCCTTCTGCCCAGGTTTCATGCCGCCCCGCGGCGCGCGTCGGCACGTTGACGCGGGTGGCACACGAGCCGCGGAAGTCTACCAGCGGCCCCGTAGAGGGTCAACGAAAGGGGGGATAGGGGGACCGGGAAACTGAACACTCGTCTGCCGGCCCCCCACTCGGCCTCGGCGACTATCGGCTCGGCGTCGCTGCATCCTGGCTTCCGACAACCCCCAGTCGGAGGCCATTCTCATGTTTGGATCCATCAGATGCCCGCAGTGCGGCCACGTCCTGTTCGCCATCGACCTGCCGATCGCCTCACCGATGCAGGCCCGGAATCTAGTCAGCCCGATGCCCCGCTCCTGTTGCGGGTGGCGGAGGCGGCGCGGCTGCGTCAGCAGCCCGCGGTCAGCGATGTATGAGCTGATTGGGTCGGGCGAGGTGCCGGTAATCAGGCTCGGGCGATCGATGAGGGTGGTGCAGAAGGAGCTGCAGGGGTGGGTCGAGGCGCCAATGCCGGCCGACCACGACGTCGCGCGCCATAGGGCGGCTGAACGCCGCGCCTTGCGTCACCGCCGCTGGCGGCCGCCCCGAGGCCGCGGTACTGTACGGAGCCCTAGGAAGCGCGTGGTGACACGAGTCACTGACCGGCGGTGCGAGAGATGACGGCCGAGCGCGGCGCATCAGGGGCGACGCATGGGCTGCTGTTCGCCGACCTGCGCGGCTACTCCGCCTTCGTCGAGGAGCACGGCGACGAGGCGGCGGTCACACTCTTGGCCCGCTACCGGCGCCTCGTTCGCGAGGTGGTCGCCAGTCATGCCGGCGCCGAGATCCGGACCGAGGGCGACAGTTTCTATGTCGTCTTCCCCTTGGCCAGCAGTGCGGTCCGCGCCGGACTCGCGATCCTCGACGCGGCACGCGCGGCCGAACCCCGCATCGACGTCGGCATCGGCGTCCAGGCGGGGGAGACCAGCGAGGGCGACGAAGGCCCGATCGGCTCCGCAGTGAACATCGCCGCGCGCGTGTGCAGCCAGGCGCGGCCGGGCGAGCTGCTGGTGACCGACACAGTCCGGGCTCTCACCCGGACCAGGCTGCCGGTCCGGTTCGTACCCCGGGGATCGCCACGGCTCAAGGGCATCGCCGAGCCGATCCCGCTCTTCGCCGTGCTGCCCGTGGACGCGGTCGTCGCCGCGCGGCCGCGCCTCGCGCGGCGGGGCCCGCTCGCGACGGATCCTCGCTTCTGGATCGGAGGCGCGGCTGCTTTCGTCCTGGTGGCGGCCGTGGTCGCGTTCGCCGCTCGGGGTTCGGGTGCCAGCCCGCCATCGAGCCCGCCGGCCGCCGTCGGCTCCTGCGGTAAGGCGACCGCGGCGCCCTCAAGCTCGCGCCAGATCGTCAGCACCCCGCGTGCGACGCTGCCTCCAGTCGGCGACGTGACCGCCTACCGCGGCAACGCCGAACGGACGGGGGTTTATCCCGGCCCGGGCCCGGTGTGCCCGCCCGAGATCGCGTGGCAGCAGAAGCTAGGGCGCGCCTCCGACTTCGTTCCGATCGTCGCCGACGGCGCGGTGATCGTCGGCGACTCCGACGGGCTGCACGCGTTCGACGCCCGAACCGGAGCAGCCCTGTGGCCGAAGCCCGTCCCCGGGCGCTTCACCGAGTCCGCCACTACGGACAACGGGATGGTGTTCGCGGCCGACCTCGACGGGCAGATGCATGCCGTCGACGTGCGGTCCGGCGCGGAGCGATGGCACGTGCCGTTTCGGAACTCCGCCACACGTCCGATCGTCGCCCAAGGGCTGCTGTGGGCCGGTTCTTCGGACGGCCACGCGTACGCATTCGACCCGGCGACCGGCACAACCCGCTGGACCTGGAACGCGCCGACGGCGGCACCCGTGGACGTCGCGACCGTGACGGCGGACACCGCCTACCTCACCTCGGCCGGCAGCCTGTTCGCCATCCGCCTCGTGGACGGCACCCAGCTGTGGCGCTTCGACGGGCGGGGCACTGGCCTGACCGGACCGATGGTGACCGAGGACACGATCTACACGGCGTCGCAGGGCACAGGCCAGCTGGCGATGTACGCGCTGGACCGCGCGACGGGCCACAATCGCTGGGGGCCGCCGTTCGCGATCGCGAGCGGCCGCCAGGTCAACCCGAGTGCCGTCGCGAACGGGATCGTGTACGTGGCGACCGACGGTGACGGGATCTACGCGCTGCGCGACA
>JALYLB010000096.1 GCA_030774475.1 Chloroflexota bacterium
TGATCGCGGGGCTGATCTTCATGTTCACCGCCGCTTCCTACACCGAGGCGACCGTGATGTACCCGGAGGCTGGTGGCTCCGCGAGTTTCGCCCGCCACGCCTTCAACGAGCTGGTCAGCTTCATCGCTGGCTGGGGCCAGATGCTCAATTACGTGATCACGGTCGCGATCTCGGCCTTCTTCGTGCCCCACTACCTGGCCGTGTTCTGGCATCCGCTTCACCACGGCCCGGGCGACGTGATCGGGGGCATCGTGCTGATCGCCGCGCTGGCGGCGCTCAACGTCAAGGGCAGCCAGGAGTCGGCGCGATTCAACCTGGTCTTGGCGGTGGCAGACCTCTGCACCCAGATCGTCCTGGTCATGATCGGCATCGTGCTGGTACTCAGTCCCAGCACCCTGGTCGACAACGTCCACCTCGGTGTCGCCCCAAGCTGGGGCGACTTCGCGCTCGGTATCGCGGTCGGGATGATCGCCTACACCGGGATCGAGACGATCTCGAACATGGCCGAGGAGGCCAAGGATGCATCGCGGACGATCCCGCGCGGCGTCGGCCTCGTCGTCCTCGCGGTGCTCGGCCTATACCTGCTGATCCCTGTCGTGGCGCTGTCCGCGATGCCCGTTCACCACGTCGGTGGCGAGTACACGACCGCGCTCGGCTCCAAGTTTGCCGGCGACCCGATCCTCGGCATCGTCGAGAACCTCGGGCTTGGTCATGGCCTGACCCAGGTGATGCGTTACTACGTCGGTGTTCTCGCTGCGGTGATCCTCTTGATCGCCACCAACGCGGGGCTGATCGGGGTCTCGCGGCTCACCTACTCGATGGGCCAGCACCGCCACCTGCCGGAGCGCCTGCGCCAGATCCATCCCCGCTATCGCACCCCTTACGTGGCGATCCTGGTCTTCTCCGCCGTCGCGGCGATCACCCTGATCCCCGGCCAGACTGACCTGCTGGCGACGATGTACTCGTTCGGCGCCATGCTCTCGTTCACGATTGCCCACGCGTCCGTGATCTGGCTGCGAAAGCGGAGGGCGGATCACGAACGCGCCTGGAAGCCGCCGCTCAATTTCCATGCCTTTGGCTTCGAAATCCCCTTGACAGCGGTGCTCGGTGGGCTGGGGACTTTCGCCGCCTGGATCGTGGTGATGGCGCTCAACCCGCGCACAGCGGTGATCGGCACTGGCTGGATGGCGCTGGGAATCGTCGTGTATCTGCTCTACCGGCGTTCTCAACACCTGCCGATCACCCAGACCGTGAAGGTGGTGCTACCGGAGGCGCTGGGGGTCGAGGAGATCGAGTACCGAAGCATCCTGGTTGCGTTCCGCGACAACCAGCCGTTCTCCGACCTCATGGTCGCGACCGCAATCAAGTTGGCTTCGAAGCGGCGTCGCGGCGTCCACATTCACGCGATGATCACGGTGCCGACGAACATGCCGCTCGATGCGCCGATGGAGCGCGAAGAGAGTGAGGCGCGGAACAAGATCGAGCGCGCGAAGCTGATCGGCGGGCTGCGGGTCACCGGCCACGTCGAGCGGGTGCGCCCGGGCCAGTCGGGCTACGCGATTGCCGAGGAGGCGAGAATGATCAACGCCGCCGCGATCGTGATCGGGCTGCGCTTCCGCAACGGCCACCCGCTGTACGACGAAACGCTGCAGACGGTGCTCGCCGAGCGTCCGACCCGGGTGATCGTCGTCTCCGATCCCGATGCCGACGGTGTGCCACGGCGCCAACCCGCGCTGGCGCCTGCTTGATCCGAGCGTCAGGCTCCGTCGTCGAGTGGGCCGGGGGCGGTCGTAGAATCGGCCCGATGGCCTCTCCTGAGGGGATATACCGCGGCTCGGTTCGGGCAATGTCGATCGTGATGCTCGGGCTCGGAGTGACAATCCTGGTGCTGACGTTTGCCGGTGGCGGCGGTCCGCTGTCAATTGGCGTTCTGCTGGGCATCGCCTTCGTGGCCGTCGGGGTTGGACGGCTCTGGATGGCCTCGCGGATGAAGCGGTGACCCCGGAGCCGGCAACCGAAGCGGAGGGTCAGGCGCCCGAGGAGAAACGTCCGACGGCGCTGAAGCGCGCGGTCGGGGTGCCGTGGCTGTTCGCGGTCATCTACGCGACGGTTGGCTTCTCGATCTACTTCGCGCTCGGGGTCGTCGCCGACCGCGGACTCGGCTTCACGCCGGTGATCTTCCTGATCGCCGGCCTGCTCTTCGTGCTCACCACGCTCACCTACCTGGAGGGCGCCACGATGTTCGGCGAGCGCGGCGGCTCCTCGACCTTCGCCCGCTATGCGTTCGACGAGCTGATCTCCTTCATCGCCGGATGGGCGATCCTGATCGACTACCTGATCGTGATCGCTCTGG
>JALYLB010000097.1 GCA_030774475.1 Chloroflexota bacterium
CGGGTCTCCGGCGAGGCTGAAGTCCTTCGTCGGGTCGACCGCCGCCACGGGGTCGGCGATGTTCGCGACGACGTCGGTCAAGAAGGTCTGGAAGGCCTTCTTGATCTGGTCGGACGACCACTTGACCTTGCCCGCCCACCAGTCGTTGTAGACCTGCGGTCCGGCCTGGCGGAGGACGATGTCCTCGAGCCAGTCCGTGCCCGGCCAGCCGGAGTCGGCGCCAGAACTCAGGCCCAGGCACCAGATGGCCTTGGCACTGCCCTGGTTCGCCTTCGCCTGCGTCATCAGGTCATCCCAGGTGGCAGGCGGACTGCTCGAGTAGTCGTGGGCCTTGGGGACGTACCAGATGAGGCCCTTCACCGACGCCTTGATGAAGACGCCGTAGGTCTTGCCATCGACCTGCCCGAGCTTGACCAGCCCGGGTGAGGTCTCGCTGGTGTAGGTCGCGACGTCAAGGACGCCGTCCAGCGGCTTGAGCTTCCCGGCGGCCGCGTATTCCTTCATCTGGCCGGGGCCCGGGATGCCAGCAAGATCAGGGAGCACACCGGTCCGAATGCCAGACGCCAGGATGTCGTTGATCGAGCGGGTCCCGGTGTACTTGACCTTGGCGCCGGTCTGCGTCTCCCATGGCTTCACCATGGCCAGGAACGCGGCCTGCTCCGTGTCGGTCCACGTTCCAATGACGGTCACCGACTGTCCCTTGATGCTGCCGGTCCCTCCGCCGGCGGATGAGCCGCTGGCCGAGTTGTTGGCTGTGCACGCCCCGACGATCATCATGATCGCCAGCAGGGATGCGAACGCTCGCCAATGAGACCTCATGCTTCCTCCTACATGACCTCGGCCGCGGAACGCGTCCGATTCGTCGTGGCGGTTCCGCTTCATGGAGCCGCGGGATCCCTTGGTCGGAACTCGACCTTCGATGACGGTTCGCACCCAGAGCGCCGTCAGTTCACGAGGCTCTTCTCGGACTCCGGGTCGAAGAGCTGGAGCTTGTCCGCGGGAACGGTGAACTGGACCTCTTGGCCTGCCTCCACCTTGCGGTCGGAGGCGACCAGGGCCACGATCTCGCTGCCCTCGACCTGCGCGTGGAGCAGCTCCTCGTTGCCCATGAACTCGACGACATCCACCTTCGCCGGAATGTGGAGCGCCGCCTCGCTCGTCTGGACGAGATCCATGTGCTCCGGCCGGAAGCCGAGCAGTACCGTCGATCCCTGGGCGCGGCCCTTGATCATGTCGCTGAGCTGGCCCGACATGCCCAGCTCCAGGCCGCCGACCTTCAGCTTGCCGTCCTGGATCGTCGCGGTCGCGAAGTTCATTGCCGGCGAGCCGATGAAGCCGGCAACGAAGACGTTGGACGGATGGTCGTAGAGGTCCTGCGGCGTGCCGACCTGCTGGAGCAGACCGTCGCGCATGACTGCGATGCGGTCGCCCATCGTCATCGCCTCGACCTGGTCATGGGTGACGTAGACCGTCGTGGTCCCCAGGCGCTGGTGGAGCCGGGCGATGTTGGCCCGCGTCTCGACCCGCAGCTTGGCGTCGAGGTTGGAGAGCGGCTCGTCCATGAGGAACACGGACGGCTCGCGGACGATGGCGCGGCCCAGCGCGACGCGCTGCCGCTGGCCGCCGGAAAGTGCCTTGGGCTTGCGATCGAGGAGGTTCTCGAGCCCAAGGATCTTGGCCGCATCGCCCACCCGGCGCTTGATGTCGTCCTTCGGCGTCTTGCGCAGCTTGAGCCCGAATGCGAGGTTGTCGTAGACGCTCATGTGCGGGTAGAGCGCGTAGCTCTGGAACACCATCGCGATGTTCCGATCCTTGGCCGGGAGGTCGTTGACGACGCGATCTCCAATCAGGAGCTTCCCGTCGCTGATCTCCTCGAGGCCTGCCACGCACCGAAGTGCGGTGGTCTTGCCGCAACCCGAAGGCCCAACGAGGACCAGGAATTCGCCATCGGCGATCTCCAGGTTGAGGTCGTTTACGGCGAGGACGTCGCCGGCGTAACGCTTGACCAGGTGGTCAAAGGTCACCGTAGCCATGGACGAATCGTCCCTCCAAGCTCTCCGGGCTGGGCGTTAAACGCGAACACCCTGCCGGCATGATAGTACTGGCGGCAACAGTGGGAAGGGGAAGGGCATCAGCAGCTCGAGTGAACGCATGAGCCGATGCGCCTGAAGCGGCTCGCCGCGCTGTGGCGGACCGCCCGGGAACCGCTTCCCTCACTGTTCGATCGCCACCCTGATGCGCTGGCCGGGAGTCGACATCCGCGCGGTCTGCAGGCCGTCCCACTCGAGGCGATCGTGGGCACCGCGCGACACCCAAGCCAGAACACGGCCGACTTCCTGCCGCTCCCGCAGCTGCGCGGCTCGAACTGGGAGTCGCGCTGGCAGCGGATCCAGGAGGCGACCAAGCGGCTCGCGATCCTCCCAGCGGTCGACCTGCTCAAGGTCGGGGACGAGTATTGGGTCGTCGACGGGCACAACCGCATCGCAGCGGCGCTGCGCGATGGCGCTGCGGCGATCGACGCCGACGTCACCGAGCTGCTGGTCCCCGGGACGACGGCCGAACGTCACCTCGGTGCGTCCCAGATGTCGATGCTCGGGTCGGAGGAGCTGCGACAGGCGGGGGAGGGTCGGTTCTCTCCAACCGCGCCGTTGAGATCCGCCGAGCCCTCGCGTGACGAGTTGGCGCGGATCGCGGAGGAACTGGAGGCAGCGGACGAGGGAGAGGCGCGGCACGCTACGGCGGAGGGCCACGAGACCGATGAACCGCCAGGAGGCCAGCCCACGTGACTGGCCGCCTGCAGGTGCCATGGCCGGATGCCGGGCTCTTCACGCGCCGCGGGGGACGTCCATATCGCATCCTGGCCATCGCCGACGAGGTCGACCCCAGTCTCGATTCGCCGGCGACCCGCGCGGGCCTTGGCGAGCTCGACCTGATCGTGGGATGCGGCGACCTGCCGGTCGATTACCTGCAGTTCGTGACCGACTCCTTCAACCTGCCGCTCGTCTACGTCCGCGGTAATCACGACGTGGGCGGTGCCTGGGCAAACGGAGACGCGACAGCTCTCCATCTGCCGGAGCCCCTGGCCGACGGCCGGCCGTGGACCGATGGCGCCCTGACCGTAGTCGGGTTTTCCGGCATCCCGCGACACGGCGGAAGTGGGCTGCAGGTCAGCAGCTTCGCCCGATGGAGCGCGGTGCTCGGGGCCTGGTTGCGGCTCGGCAGTCGCGGGCAGGGCGCGCCGGTGCTGTGCATCAGCCACGTCGCACCGCGCGGGATCAACGACGGCCCAGATCGCATTCATCGCGGATCGCGCGCCTTGCGGTGGCTCGCGGAGCATCTCGCACCCCCGCTCTGGCTGCACGGCCACACCACGCTGATCACCCGGCGCCTGGAGGACCGATCCATCCGGCATGGCCGAACCCTCTTCTACAACACGGTGGGAGCCGTGCTCGTCGAGCTCGTGCCGCCGCAGCAACTCCGGGCGACCGATCCCATCGGTCAGGAGGAGCAGGCCGCGTGAGGGTTGTCGTCTTCCGCTACGTCGTCACCGGCCTGGTGGCCGTCGCGCTGATCGTGGCGCTCGCGCTCTCGGTCCGATGGCTCATCTACCTGGTCGCGCCGCCGCGGGACGATTCGGTCTACGCGTTGACCACCACCGCGGCGGTCTCGACCACGCCGATCGTCAAGGTGGTCCTCCTCAACTCGTCCCACGGACTCCTGGGGGAACGGCCAAACGGGAGCCATGCCGCCATCACCCTGGTGGTGAGCCGGACGCTGACCGGGCAGTACAGCGTCGTCAACGCCTGGTCGCCGGTCAGCGACTGCGCGCTGACGCTCACCTCAGATCGGCTCACCGATTGCCGCGGTCGAGCCTGGACCTTCGCGGGCGACCCGGTCGATGCGGGCGACGCGCCGCTGCAGCGCTTCGCGGTGACCAGCCAGAACGGCGCGCTCATCGCGGATCTGACGCACCCGGTGGACGGCGGTCCGTAGCCGCCCGTACGATGCCGGCCGCGGGACGCGAAGCCACCTGCTCCGCCACGGGTAGTCGACAACGAAGAGGAGCTGACCAGTGCCGGACCTGGGACCTTTCGGCTGGATCCTCGTGGGGCTGCTGGCCGGAGCGATGGCCGGGTGGTTCGTGCCGGGGCGGGAACGCTACGGGTGCCTGGGGACGACCATCATCGGCATCATTGGCGGCCTCCTGGGCGGCTGGTTCTGGACCCAGGTTCTCAAACAGGACCCCGCGGGTGGCTTCCTTGGCGCTCTGCTGATCGCCATCCTGGGGAGCGCGGTCGTCCTGCTCGTCCTTCGTGCCGTGAACCGCGACGATCGCCCACAGCCCGGCCGATAACCACGCCGCTCCGCGCATGCGCCGCGACGGCGCGTCAGTTCATCCGGGTGCCGCCGCTCCCGCTCGTTCCACCATCGCCGGGGTCACCGCCGCGATCTCGCAGGTATCGCTCGATATCGGCGATGAGGTCGTCCCCGGACGGCAGACGGGACTGGTCGGCCATCTCCTCCAGGCGTGCTACGTGCGACTGCGTGCGCTCGTCTGCCGCGGTCGCGGCGTCGAGCAGGGCGCGGGTCTCGAGCGCCTGCATCGGTAGCTCCCCGAGCGAAACCTCGAGGCCCAGGAAGATGCCCACCTGGCGGAGCAGCTCGATGGCAGCCTGCGGGTAGGCCGCGGACAGGTAGTGGGGGACCTGGGCGAAGAACCCGACCGCCGGGATGCCGGCCTGACCGGCCGCGAGCTCGAGGACCGAGAGAACTGCTGATGGGACGCGCAGATGTCCGTCGGGTCCCTGCGGCACCCCATCCGGCAGCAGGCCACGCACCGACGCCGTCCCCAGGACAGGGACGGGGCGGGTGTGGGCCACCGCGGCCGGGATGGAGCCCAGGCTGATCCAGCTCGCGACGTCGAGCTGGCGGGCGAGCGCGACGACATCCGCTGAGAATTCGTGCCAGACGAAGTCCGGCTCGGGCCCCGACAGCACCAGCACGTCCCGCCCCTCGACCCGCGAGGCGCGAAGGGTGAGCTCCGGCCACTCGAGGGTGCTGAGCGTGCCGTCGAGGATGTCCAGGGTGGGCCGACGGGCCCGATAGTCGAAGAGCCGATCGGCGTCGAACGTGGCCACGACTCTGCCGCCATCGGCGAGGCGCTCTGCCGCCAGCGTTCCGGCGCTCCCGGCATCGACCCAGCCGTCGAAGGCGGCGACCAGCACCGGGGCGGAGAGCGCGGCGCTATCGGTCAGGCGATAGAGGGGCATGCGCCAAGCATACGGCGCAGGCCCGATGTCGTCGCCCGGGCCGTACTGGCGCATCGCAGGCGGTCAGCCGATCCGAATGTGGCGGCGACCCGCCGGAGCGAGCCGCCGCCAACGGGTTCGGCTAGCTGCTGGACCCTGACGGGCTGGCCGCCGGGCGAGCGGGACAGCTGTGCGTGGGCGCCTGGCTCGCCGATGCTCCGGTCGAGGCCGATGGCGACCCCGTCGGGCTCGGGCTGGCCGCCATCACCGTCGCCACGCCCCCCATGGCCACGAGCCCGATCGCGAGCAAAGACGTGGCGAGGAATCGCCGTCCGCCAAGCAGGCGTGCGCGACGCGGCGGCTGCATCGGCTCAGGCGAACGAGGAATTTCGTCTGGTTGCATCGTTGTTCTCCTGATTGGTTCTCATCGGTGTCGGTCGTTTGGCTAGGTCATGGCACTCGCTCCGTGCGCGCCCGCTGGGGCGGGAGCTGCAGGCGGATGCCAGTCTCGAGTGCCGTGCCTTGCGATTGGGTTACCGCGAGTGCCGGTCGCGTTCTTGGGAACGCGTACATGGGCCTTTCGATGCGCGGCCTACACTTTCAACCGGCGCGGGAGCCCGCGCGATCACGCACGAGGGACGAAGAGCGTCGTGCAGCCCATACCCATTGATCGCCGGCGCCTTGACAACGGCCTGCGCGTGATCCTGTCACGCGACGAGCGAGCACCGGTGGTCGCGGTAAACCTCTGGTACGGCGTTGGCACGAAGCACGAGAAACCGGGCAAGACCGGCTTCGCACATCTCTTCGAGCACATGATGTTTCAGGGCTCCGCGAACGTGGAGAAGGGCGAGCACTTCAAGTACATCCACGGTGCTGGAGGCACTGTGGATGCCACGACCGACCTCGACCGCACAAACTACTCCGAGACCCTTCCCAGGCAGGAGCTTGAGCTTGCGCTGTGGCTCGAAGCAGATCGCATGTCGAGCCTCTTGTCGGCGATGACGCAGCAGAAGCTCGACAACCAGCGGGAGGTCGTGAAAAACGAGCGCCGCTGGGCGGTCGACAACCAACCATATGGCACCTATGACGAAAAGCTCCAGGAGCTCGTATTCCCGGAGCGGCATCCATATCACCACTCGGTCCTCGGCTCGATGGAGGACCTGGAAGCTGCCTCCCTCGAGGATGTGAGCCAGTTCTTCGCCACCTTCTACTGCCCGAACAACGCGGTCCTGTCGATCGTGGGCGACTTCGAGTCCGATGCAGCGATGGCGATGATCGAACGTCAATTCGGTCCGATTGCGGCGAACCCAGATTTCCCTGCTCCGCCGAACATGGACCTCGATCCGTTCCTGCTCGGTCGTCAGATCCGGCTAGTGGTGCCGGACCGGGTATCCCTTCTCCGTATCTACCTCGCCTACCGCATCCCGGGCTACGGCACCCCGGAATTCGATGCGCTGGAGGTTGCGGCGGACCTCCTGGGCACCGGGCGTGGCAGCCTTCTGTACGGGAGCCTCGTGCGCGCGAGTCAGGTGGCGCAGGACGTAGAGGGTTATCCCTTCCCGTTGATCGGCGGGGGTTCGATCCTCGCCGTCTGGGCGACCGCGCGCCCGGGCATCGAAGCCAAGCGCCTCGAGGACGGGATGCAAGAAGAGATCGCACGATTGCGCGAGGACGGGCCAAGCGACGACGCGCTCGAGCGCGTGCGGAATCTGCATGACGCTCGGACCGTAGCGTCACTCGAGCATGCGAGCGAGCGTGCTGATCGCCTCTCGATGTACACGACCCTCTTCGACCAGCCACAGCGGATCAACGATGAGACGAGCCGATATAGCGCCGTCCCGGCTGCCGATGTTCGCGAGGCACTCGCGGCGTACGTCCGACCCGACAACCAGGTGGTGTTGACCTACATGCCGCTCGAAGGGGTTTAGGGCGCCTTACCAGCGGCGCGGTCAATCGCTTATCGTGTTGAGTGCTCCGTGTGAGCGCGACACGCGGTGGCCTTAGCTCAATCGGCAGAGCATCGGATTGTGGATCCGACGGTTGCGGGTTCGATTCCCGCAGGCCACCCCAACTTAGTTACCGCCGCCCGGGAGGCGGCGTCGACGCGGTCTTGCGCAGGAGCTCCTGGATCCGTCGGCGGAAGCGGATCCCCGACGAGTGCCGGCCGAGCCACTCCAGGTAGCCGGGGTCCTGCTTGACGAGCTGCTCCAGGGTCCAGCCGGCGTATCGGCCAAAGTCGATCACGTTCGGCGAGTCTTCGGCGGCCGGCGGCGGCTGGGGAGCCGCATACGGCGTCACGATCGGCACGCTCGTCCGCTCGAGAGTTCGCTGCTTGTCGTACAGCGTGCGGCGGTCCTCGGTGCGCAGCGCTTCGTACGCGGTGTTGAGCTCTGCCATGCGTCGCGTGGCACCCGGCGACTGATCGCGGTCCGGGTGGTACTTCGCCGCCAGGATCCGATAGGCGGCGTGGATGATCAGCAGGTCCGCCTTGTGGTGGACCTGGAGCACCTCGTACGCGTCGCGATCGGGCATCGTGCTTGAACCCCTTTGGCACATGGTACGGGCCGGCGTCACGCGGCTGCCCTGGCAGCGAAAGCCGCCATCGCGTGAGGCCGGCCCTCCACTACTAACGTGACGAGGGCGTTGCTGTCACGCACCATCCCGCGGAATCCCGGAAATACGCCCCGTCGGCTCTGCGTGCGGAATGCAAGCGGTTTCGCAAGGATCGCGTAAAATCTAAGCATGACAAGACGGCTTGCCGAGGTTGCGCGCAAGGTCGGGGTGAGCGAAGCCACCGTCAGCAGGGTCCTCAACGGCAAGCCGGGCGTGTCCGAAGCGACGCGCCAGGCGGTCCTCACCGCGCTCGATGTTCTGGGCTACGAGCGCCCCACCAAGCTGCGAGGGGAGCGGGCGCGGTTGGTTGGGCTCGTGCTCCCTGAGCTGCAGAACCCGATCTTTCCGGCCTTCGCCGAGGTCGTCAGCGCGGCCCTGGCCCAGCAGGGCTTCACGCCCGTGCTCTACACGCAAACCGTCGGGGGCGTCACCGAAGCCGACTACGTTGACCTGCTGCTTCTCCAGCAGGTGTCCGGTGTGATCTTCGCGGGCGGCCAGTACGCCCAGCGCGACGCCCCGCACGATCACTACCGGCGCCTCTCCGAGCGGAAGCTGCCGACCGTCCTGGTCAACGCCGCCATCGAGGGACTCGGGTTCCCTCGGGTGGTGTGTGACGACGCGGTGGCGGTCGAGCAGGCGATGAATCACCTCCTGTCGCTCGGCCACACCCGGATCGGGCTTGTCCTGGGGCCGCCGGACCACGTGCCGTCGAATCGGAAGCTCGCCGCCGCCCGGATCATCGCTGAGAAGGCGGGCATTCCTCTCGAACCCGTTCAGGTCGTCCACTCGATGTACACGCTCGAGACCGCCCAGGCTGCGGCCGCCAGGCTGCTGGGCAAGGGGATCACCGGGATCATCTGCGCCAGCGACCCCATGGCCCTGGGCGCGATTCGCGCCGTCCGTCGCGCCGGTCTCCGGGTGCCTCAACACGTCTCGGTCGTCGGGTTCGACGACTCCCTATTGATGAACTTCACGGAACCCCCCCTCACGACGGTCCGGCAGCCGATAGAGCCGATGGGCCGCACGGTCACGGAGCTGCTCGTGGCCCAGATCATGGGTCGCGAGGTGACCCGAGACGAGCTGCTCTTCGAGCCCGAGCTCGTGGTGCGCGGGTCAAGCGGATCCGCCCCGGCAGCCGTCGCAGCCTCGGCGTAAGAGGCCTCAAACCGGCCTTCTCTCACGCGCATCGGCTTGGCGTCCCTTCTCGGTGTCAAAATAACGGCCAAGTTCTGTCAAACTCTTGCAAAGTCCTGTCGCATGGACTACGTTGACGCCCGACAATTCCAGGCAGTGCCGCCACCGGTCGAGCCAAGCGACCGGACCCAGCCAAGGACGGGCGCGTGTCGGACCAGACAGTCGTCGATCTCTCGGTGTCCCAGGCTTCTATCTCCCTGCCGTCGCGAGTCGACTCGGACGGCGAGCAACCGTGGTGGCGCACGGCTGCCATCTATCAGCTCTACGTCCCCAGCTTCGCCGACGCCAATGGCGACGGCGTGGGAGACCTGGCCGGGATTCGTGCACACCTGCCCTATCTCCAGGAGCTGGGCGTCGACGCCATCTGGTTCACACCGTGGTACGTCTCCCCCTTTGCCGATGGCGGCTACGACGTCGCCGACTATCGCGCCATCAACCCGCTCTTCGGCACGCTCGCTGAAGCCGAACGCCTCATCGCCGAGGCCGCGGCGCTCGGGATCCGGGTCATCGTCGACGTCGTCCCCAACCACGTCTCCGACCAGCACCCGTGGTTCCAGGCCGCTCTTGCCGCCGCGCCCGGCTCACCCGAGCGGGAACGCTTCTGGTTCCGGGCCGGACGCGGCGAGAACGGCGACGAGATGCCGACCCAGTGGCGATCCAACTTCTCCGGGCCGGCCTGGACGCGAATAACGAACGCGGACGGCACGCCGGGCGAGTGGTACCTGCACCTGTTCTCGCCGGCCCAGCCGGATCTCAATTGGAGTCACCCCGACGTTCGCCGCGAGCACGAGGCGATCCTGAGGTTCTGGTTCGACCGCGGAGCCGCGGGGGTGCGCATCGACTCTGCCGCGCTGCTCGTCAAGGACCCCACCCTCCCCGAGATTCCCGAGCATCCGCTCCCGGGTCAGCACCCGAACACCGATCGCGACGAGCTCCACGAGATCTACCGGGGCTGGCGGGCGGTCGCGGATTCCTACCCGGGTGCTCGAGTGCTCATCGGCGAGATCTGGTTGCCTGACACCGAGCGCTTCGTGAAGTACCTCCGCCCGGACGAGCTGCACACGGCGTTCAACTTCGACTTCCTGGGCCGCCCGTGGGATGCGCGCAGCCTTCGTACGTCGATCCAGACCACCCTCGAGGCCCACGCGCCGATGGGTGCCCCGGCGACGTGGGTCCTCTCCAACCATGACGTCACGCGTCCGGTCACCCGCTACGGGCAGCAGGAGACCTCCTTCTCGTTCGCCGGGAAGCGACATGGCGTTCCCACCGACCTGGTGCTGGGTCGCCGACGCGCGCGCGCAGCAGCGCTGCTGACCGCGGCCCTACCCGGTTCGCTTTACATCTACCAGGGAGACGAGCTGGGTCTCGAGGAGGTCCAGGACCTGCCCGAGCACCAGCTGCGCGACCCGATGTACTTCCGCTCCGATGGATCGGATCCCGGCCGGGACGGTTGCCGCGTGCCCCTCCCGTGGTCAGGCGACGTCCAACCCTTCGGATTCAGCCCGCAGGACGCCACCCGAGAACCCTGGCTGCGGCAACCGGATGGATGGGCCGCCATGGCGGTCTCGGCGCAGCGTGACGACCCCAGCTCAACGCTGAACCTCTATCGGGCCGCGCTGCGGATCCGGCGCAACGAGATCGCGCTGGGAAGTGGCCCCATGCGTTGGCTTCCGTCTCCGGACGGCGTGGTCGCATTTGCGCGCGGCACGCACTTCGTGTCGATCACCAATCTCTCCGGCGCGCCACTCGAGCTGCCGAAGGACGCGCATCTCCTGCTTGCGAGCGAGGATCTCCCGAGCTCTTCGCTCCCAGCCGACGCCACCGCGTGGCTTCACATCGAGCAACCGTCGGAAGCATCGCCATCGGGCCGAACGGAGGAGGCCGAATGAGGGAGCGCTGATGCCGGACGGATTCCGCTTGGAACCGAAGGCGAACCGGTCAACAGGTTGGCGACCCGCCAGCCACACAATGAGCGTTAGACAGGTGGAAAGAGACATGACAGCCAAACCCGGACGCAGGTTGGGGATGCTGGTGACGATGGCCGTGGCCATCTTCTCCCTCGCCGCCTGCGGCGCAACCAACAACGCCGCGAGCAGTGGCGGGGCCTCCGCCAGCGGGGGTAGCCACAAGCCCGTCACCATCTCGGTCGGGGTCCTTCGGCCCGGCGCCACCCAGGATGCGGTCGACGCGCTGAACCTCCAGGTAGGCGAGTTCCAGGCCAAGTACCCCTGGATCACGGTCGAACCGCAGGAGTACAACTGGACCGCGCCGACCTTTACCGCCGCACTCGCGGCAGGCACCCTACCGGACGTCTTCACCATTCCGTTCACCGACGGCAAGGGCCTCATCGCGCAGCAACAGATCGTCAATATCGACTCGCGCGTGCGGAAGCTTCCGTACGTGAGCAAATTCAACCCGAACGTGCTGGTCAACGGCCAGGACGCCGCCGGCAAGATCTGGGCCGTCCCGACCCAGGCCTACGGCATGTCGTTGACCTACAACCGGACCCTGTTCACCCAGGCTGGCCTCGATCCCGACAAGCCCCCGACGACCTGGGACGAGGTCAAGGCCGATGCCAAGATCATCGCCGAGAAGACGCACATGGCCGGCTTCGCGGAGATGGCAACGGAGAACACCGGCGGCTGGCAGCTGACGACGATGACCTACGCCCTGGGCGGACGCATGGAGAAGGTCGCCGATGACGGCAAAGCCACCGCCACCCTCACCAACGACGCCACCAAGGCGGCCCTGCAATTCCTGCGCGCACTCCGCTGGAACGACAATTCCATGGGCTCGACCTTCGACTACGCCTGGGGCACGATCAACCAGGCCTTCGCGTCGGGCCAGATCGGCATGTTCACCGGCGGCTCCGATCTCTACACGGCGATGGTCCAGAACAACAACCTCAATCCGGCGGACTACGGGGTCACGACGATCCCGCTCACCGGCAGCGCCGATGCCGGGGTGCTGGGCGGAGGTACGCTCGCCGCGGTCAACGTGGTCACCACCGAGGACCAGCGCGACGCAGCCGTCGACTGGATCGACTTCTACTACATGAACAAGCTGCTCACCCAGGCCGGCGCCGTGGCCGATGCCCACGCGCTCAAGGCCAACAAGCAGCCGGTCGGGGTCCCGGCGCTGCCGATCTTCGACAAGGCCACGTACGACGAGTCACAGACGTGGATCAAGAGCTACATCAATGTCCCGACCGCGCAGATGACCTCGTTCACCTCCAAGATCTTCGAGCAGAAGCTCGTCAACGAGCCGACGGCGCACACCCAGGAGCTGTACGCGGCTCTCGATCCTGTCGTGCAGGCCGTCCTCACCGACAAGAATGCGAATATCGACTCGCTGCTCGCGGCAGCTAACAAGCAGGTTCAGTCGATCCTCGACCAGGGCTGACCTCAGCTAAGCCGATGGGGGCCCGTTACCTCCCGGGCCCCCATCGAACCCCATCGGCCAGAAGGTGACAGACGCAGACATGGGCGCCCGGACCGAGGCGGTTGTGGAGACAAGCGTGCCCAGGCGGCTCGCCCTCCTCAACTGGGTCACCAGGGACAGGCTGAGCACCCTGCTCTTCCTGCTGCCACTGCTGGTGGTCTTTGGCGTCTTCTCCTGGTTCCCGATCATCCGGGCGCTTGTCATGAGCGTGCAGAAGACCAACCTGGTTGCTGCGCCGACCTGGGTCGGCCTCGACAATTTCGGCCGGGTCCTCTCGGACCCGTTGTTCGGGATCGCCGTAGCCAACACGGGCTACTTCGCGCTCCTCGCCCTCGTCTTCGGCTTCCCGGTCCCGATCATCCTGGCGGTCATCATCAGCGAGGTGCGGCGCTTCCGCGGCCTGTACAGCGCCCTGGCCTACCTGCCGGTGGTGGTGCCGCCCGTCGTCTCGGTCCTGCTCTGGCGATTCTTCTTCGACGCCAGCCCCACCGGGGTGTTCAACACGATCCTGTCCTGGGGCGGGCTTGGTCCGTTGCCGTGGCTGCAGAACGCTGCCAGCGCGATGCCCTCGATCGTGATCGAGGCCACCTGGGCGGCCGCCGGCGGAACGGTGATCATCTACCTCGCCGCGCTGTTGGGCATTCCGCCGGAGCTGTATGACGCCGCCGAGGTGGACGGGGCCTCCATCTGGCAGAAGATCTGGCACATCACGCTGCCACAGCTGCGCGCCGTGCTGTTCCTGACCCTCATCCTGCAGCTGATCGCCACCGCTCAGCTCTTCACCGAGCCATTCCTGTTCACCAAGGGCGGACCGGCCAACTCGACGATGACCGTCCTGCTGCTCATCTACCACTACGCCTTCCAGAACAGCCTCGGGGGTCAGTACGGGATGGCCGCCGCGCTGAGCGTGATGCTCGCCGCCTTCCTGGCGGCGTTCACCGCCGTCTACTTCTGGCTGACGCGATCATGGAGCACCGCATGACCTCGCCGCTGGTGCCACCCAGGCGGCGAACCGCCGTCCAGGCCGACCGCGGCATCGTGTCGTCGGGTGACTGGCGCCGGCGGCGCGTGAGCTGGTCGCTGCGCGTGATCCAGGCCGCGACCCTGGGCTTCCTGTTGGTCGTGGGGCTCGGGCCGCTCTTGTGGATGATCAAATCCTCGATCACCCCGACCCAGGACACGCTCCGCATGCCCATGGCCCTCTGGCCGCACGGGTTTAACCTGAGCTTCTTCGTGACGGCCTGGACACGGACGCACATCGACCGCTACCTGCTCAACACCGTCTGGATCGCGCTCGGGTCATGGGTCGTCCAGATCGTGGTGGCCACGACCGCCGGCTACGCGCTCTCCGTCCTCAAGCCGCGCTTCTCGGGCCTGCTGACGGGGCTCGTGCTGGCCACCTTGTTCGTGCCGGCGATCGTCCTGCTCGTCCCGCTCTACCTGACCGTGGTCGACATGCCGCTCGTCCACGTTCGCATGATCGAGAGCTTCTGGGCGGTCTGGCTGCCGGCCGGCGCCAGCGCCTTCAACGTGATCCTCGTCAAGCGCTTCTTCGACAACCTGCCACGCGAGATCTTCGAGGCTGCGATCGTCGACGGGGCGGGCCCGTTCCAGCTGTTCTGGTCGGTCGTCCTCCCCATGTCCCGCCCGATCCTGGGCGTCGTGTCGGTGTACGCGGTGATCGCCACCTGGAAGGACTTCCTGTGGCCGCTCCTCGTCCTTCCCAACCCGAATTTGCAGCCGCTCTCCGTGCGCCTCCCGACGCTGCAGCCCACCACCGAACTCGACATCTTCATCGCCGCACTGACGATCTCGAGCCTCATCCCCATCGCGCTCTTCCTCGTCTTCCAGCGGATGTTCCTGCGCGGCACCGGGCTGAGCGGCGCAATCAAGGGCTAGGCGTCGGGACGGTTCCCCTTAGGTCGCGCGCTGGAGCCGCGGATGACGAGGCTGGTGGCGAGCCGGCGAGTCGGTGCGGTCTCGTGCCCGCGTCCGATCGCGTCGGCGATATGGGCGAACGCCCAGCGACCCATCTCCGCCTTCTGCTGCGCAATCGTGGTGAGCGGTGGATCGGTCCACTGCGCGAGGTCGATGTCGTCGAAGCCCACCACGCTGACGTCGTCCGGAACCACCCTGCCTAGGGCGCGCAGCGCCCGCATAACGCCCATCGCCGTCAGGTCGTTGTAGCAGACGATGGCGGTCGTCAGCGGCGCTAGATCAAGGAGCTGGCGGGTCGCACGTTCCCCACCAGCCACGTGGGCATCGCCCTCCACGATGGTCAGCGCAATCTCCGCCGTTCCAGCGGCACGAATCGCGTCCTGGACCCCGGCCAGCCGGACCGCGGCTGCTGCGTTCGCCGGGGGTCCGGTGATGAGTCCTAGGCGGAGGTGCCCAAGCCCAAGCAGATGCTCCGCCGCCGCCCGCCCACCTCCTCGATTGTCGCTGGAGATGGAGGCCAGCCCGGACCTGGGCGCCGCGCAGTTGACCAGCACGACCGGGACAGGCGCACGCGCGAGGAGCGCGGCATGCCGTGCCGGAACCTGGCTGGCGGCAACGATGATGCCGTCCACCCGCCGCTCGAGCAGGAGGTTGATATACGCCAGCTCGCGGCGCGGTTCGTCCGTGGCACTGCACAACAGGATCGCGTAGCCACGTTGGTGCGCCGCGTCTTCCACTGCCCGTACGATCTCGGGGAAGAATGGGTTCTCGATGTCGGTGATGAGCAGGCCGAGGGTGTGGGTCTGCTGGAGCTTTAGCGCTCGGCCAAGCGCCGATGGGCGGTAGTCGAGCTCCACCGCGGCAGCGAGTACCCGGTCGCGCGTATCGGGGCGAGACGCGCGAGCCCCGGTCAGGACCCGGCTGACAGTGGCGATCGAGACGCCCGCCACGTCCGCGACGTCGCGAAGGGTCGCATTCGGGGGCACGCGCCGGCCGGCGCGCCGCTCAACCGGTGGAGCTGTCATCTCAACCCTGCGCTTCGACCAGCGCGTCGACCGCGGCCGCGCCCCGGCGGGCGATCTCTCGCGGATCTTCATCCCAGTACGTCGGGTTGAACGTCTCGAGGCTCCACGGTCCGTCGTATCCGCGACGTCGGAGCACGCTGATCAGCTCGGCCAGCCGAATGACCCCCAGACCCGGCAGCAGGCGGTCGGCGTCCTCGATCTCATCGAGTGGCTTTGGCGGCGCGTCGTTGAGGTGGACCATGGCCAGACGCCCGACCGGAAAGCGGTCGAGTGGTCTCGAGCCGCTGGCGTGCCAGTGGCACGAATCCAGCACCAGGTCGACATCGTCGAGCCCGTCCACGGCCCGTGCGGCCGCCGCGGGTGTCCCGATCGGGCAGTCGAAGAAGCCAAGGAACTCGAACGCGATCCGAACGCCGATCCGCGCCGCCCCGTCGCGCGCGATCCGAAGCCCCCCGCGGATCCCAGCCAGCGCCGCGTCTTCTGTCAGTCCCCCCATCCGCGGCGGCACGGCCAGCAGGTAGCCTGCCCCGAGGGCGCGGCAGACCTCGAGGCGCCGGTCGAGATCGGCCTCCAGGAGCGGCTGGTCGAGCGAGCCGTCCGGGCGCAGGGAGATGCGCACCCCGTTGAGGCTCCAAACCTCGGCCGGACGGGCGGCAGCCGATGCGGTGGCGACCTCGGGGGGATCCTCGAGCAGTCGCTCGGCGCGCGCCTCGATCCCGGCGTAGCCAGTCTCCCGGGCGATCTTGAGGGACTCGACGGTGGCGGTGCGCATGATCGTCGCCCCATTCAGGAAGCGCGACATCGGCTCACTTCTCTCGAATGACGCCAAAGGTGAGGCCCGTCAGCACATAGCGCCGCGCGAGCAGCATCATGATCAGCGGGATCAGGATGGCGATCACACCCCCCGCCGCCATGTCGTTCCAGATGATCTCGAACTGGGTGACCAGGCCCTGGACTCCAACCGGGAAGGTCATCGCCTGCGGTGTGGCGGTCAGGATGAAGGCGAACAGGAACTCGGCCCAGTCGAAGGCAAAGACGATAATCCCCGCGGCCAGGATTCCGGTGCTGGCCAAGGGCAGCAGGACGTATCGAAAGGCCTGGAGTCGTGTCCCGCCGTCGACGAGCGCGGCCTCCTCGACCTCGGCCGGGATCTGTTCGAGGAACCCCTTGAGCATCCAGATCGAGAGCGGCAGGTTGAAGATCGTGTAGACGATCACCAGGGCCGGGATCTGGTTGTAGAGGCCGATGGTGCGCACGATCGTGAAGTACGGGATGACGACCGCGATCGGGGGCAGGAAGCGCAGTGACAGCGCCCAGTTGAGGACGAAGCTGCGGGTGCTGGGTTGGATGGGCAGCCGGGTGATCGGGTAGCAGATGGCGAACGCCACGATGAGCGCGATGGCGGTGGCTGCGACCCCGACGATGACGCTGTTGGCGAGCAGGCCCAGGAAACCCCGGGTGAACAAGACGCTGACGTACGGAGCGATCGTCGGGTTGTGCGGGTAGAGGGTCGGAACCGCCTGGAAGAGCTCTCCCTTGGTCTTGAGCGAGGTGACGACCAGGTAGTAGAGCGGGAAGACAAAGACCGCGAAGGCGGCGGCCAACGCCGCCCAGGTGAGGATCCGGCCCAGGGTGCGCGGCATCAGCGCGCCTCCGCGGGCAGGAAGCGGCTGATCACCACGTAGAGCGCGGTCATGAAGGCCATGACCACGACCGCGAGGGCCGACGCCTGGCCAAGGTCGCTGAAGCGGAACGCGATGCGATACAGGTAGAGGCTGAGGAACTCGGTGGTCGTGCCCGGTCCTCCGCCGGTGAGCACGTAGACGTGGTCGAAGACTCGCAGCACGTCGGCCAGCCGGAAGAAGAAGACCAGGAGCAGCAGCGGACGCAGGTAGTACAGCTCGATGTGCCGGAACTGGCTCCACGAGCTGGCGCCGTCGAGCTGGGCCGCCTCGACCGACTCGGGTGGCACGGTCTGCAGCCCGGCGAACATGACGAGGTAGACGAACGGGGTCCACTGCCAGATATCCACCGATGCCACCGCGAAGATGGCCAGGGGCGGGTTCGATAGCCAGAGCAGCTGGTCATGGCCGGTCTGCCCGAGCAGGGCGTTGATCAGGCCATAGTCCGGGATATACAGCAGTCGAAAGATGACCCCCATCGCGACCTGCGGGATCACGATCGGGATCATGGCGGCGACATAGATCACCGCCCGAAGGATCGGCGACCGAATGGTCCGGTGGACAAGGAGCGCGAGTCCCAGGCCGAGCAGGACCTCGGTGGGCAGGACGACCGCGCCGTAGATCCCGGTCTCCTTGAGCGATTCATAGAGCTGGTCGTTGCCCAACGCCCGGCCGAAGTTGTCGGCGCCGATGAAGGCGCCGGTGTCCGAGGTCAGGGCGCGAATGACGGCCAGGATGAACGGGATCGTGGCGATGATGAAGACGAGGCTGAAGACGGGCAGGAGCAGCCTCAGGGCGAGGCGCTCCTGCCCACTGCGTTCGGACCAGCTCCTTCTGATCCGGTTCGGAAGGCCGAGCGGGCCCGGCGGCGGCGGCGCGGCCTGCGCCGCTCCGATCGCGCCGCCTGGACCCATGTCGCTCACAGGTTGGCTATTGAGCTGTTGGGTATCCGGCCTGCTTCATGAGCGCCCGGATCTGCTTGGAGGCGTTGGTCACGACATCCTGGGCGGTCTGCTGGCCGGCGAGCGCCTTGTTCAGCTCCGTGCCAAGGATCGTCTCGACCGCGTTCCACTGGTCCGTCCGCGGCCGCCAGTTGGGTGGTGCCTGCAGGGCATCGGCCAGGACGGAGAAGTAAGGGTTGGCGTCCTGCAGCGACGGGTCCTTGAGGACGCTGGTCCGCGACGGGATGCCCCCGTTCTGCGCGTACGTCATCTGGGTGTCCTTCTGGAGCATCCACTTGATGAAGTCCGCGGCGGCCTGCTGGTTCTTGGATGCCTTGGGAATCCCGAGCATCCAGTTGCCCATCATGCCGACTCCGCTGCCGCTCGGTCCCTTGGGAATCGGTTCGAAGCCGACCTTGCCCTTGACCGTGGTCCCCTCACCGAGGACGGCGGTGTTGACCTCGCCCGGCCAGGTCGACGATTGGTAGCCCTGCCCGGTGGCCATGGCCTTGTCGCGCTCGGAGGCATCGCTGCTCGCCGGATCGGCCTGCGCAACCGCCTTCAGGTCCTCTACGAGGAACTTAACCGCTGCGAGCGAATTCGCGTTGTCAAAGACGACGTTCCAATTCTCATCGAAAACGTCGCCGCCGAACGACCACAGGATCGGCAGGAAGTCCGCGGTGACCGGGTTGGTCGCCTTGCCGCGGATGATGTACCCGGCGAAGTTCGGCTTGTTCTGCGCCTTGGCGTTGGCCAGGACCTCGTCGTACGAAGCCGGGCCGGTGGGGGTGATGTCCTTGCGCCACATGAACATCTCGACGTTGCCGACGATCGTCACGCCATACAGCGCCTTGGTCTTGTCCTTCTCACTGGGTGGAACCGGTCCGCGCGGAGGCGGCCAGGTTCCCACGTCCCACACCACCTGCGCGATGTCGCTGTCCTGTGTGACACCCAGCGGACCGAGCGGTGCCAACGCGCCCATGGTGCCGAACTTCGGCATCCACGGGTCGTCCATCATCGCCAGGTCGTACGTCGCGTCGTTGGCTCCAAACGCATTCACCAGCTTGGTGTACAGCGAGTCGTATGGCGCCTCGACGATGCTGATCGTGACCCCCGGGTGGCTCGACTCGTAGATCGGCTTGAGTGCCTTGAGTCCGGTGTCCTCGACGCCCTGGACGGCGGCGATGGTGAGGGTGACCTTCGCCGCCCCTCCACTCCCGGACGCGCTGTTCTGCCCGCACGCGGCGAGCACCACGGCGATCGTCGCGAGGATCGCCACTGGCTTCATGCGCTGCATCAACTGGAACCCTCCATTTCCTGGTCATGGTCCGCTGAACCTCTCAGCGATCCCCGTCAGCGCGAAACGACGTCAGACCGCACCTCCTTCTTCCCGACACCAGCGATCTCAGCGATGGCTACCGGCCGCCGCTCAGCGAGGGAGCGGGTGGCCGCTTCTGCGATGCGCATTGCCTCAAGGCCGTCGCGCGCAGTGCAGGCACTCGCGCTGCGTCCCGCGGCCACGTCGACGAAGGCCGTCAGCTCAGCCCGGTACGCCGGGGCGAAACGGTCCAGGAAGCTGTCCCAGCCGGCACTCATGTTGAGCCCCTCGGGAGCGAGGTCCAGCGGTCGGATCGGGGTCCTCGGGCCCAGCCCCATGGCCACGGCGTCGGCAGACCCAAGCAGCTCCACGCGAACGTCGTAACCGCGCGGGTTGTGCCGGCCGCCGGCGAGTGAGACGAGCGCGCCGTCCTGCATACGCATGGTCGCCACGGCGGTGTCGATGTCGCCGTACCGCCCGAACATCTCGAATCCCAGCACCGCACCCTCGACATAGATCGTCTCGACCTCGCTCCCGGTGAGGTACCGCACCGCGTCGAAGTCGTGGATCGAGGAGTCGCGGAACAGCCCACCCGACGTCGGAATGTAGGTTTCCGGAGGAGGGGCATGGTCGGTCGCGATCATCCGCAGCTGGTAAAGGCGGCCGATCTCGCCGGAGACCACCATCCGTCGCGCTTCCTGATAGGCGGGGTCGAAGCGGCGCTGGAATCCCAGCTGGAACGGATCGGCCGAGGCCTCGATCTCGTCGACGAGCCGCGCCGACTCGGCGAGGTCCAGGGCGAGCGGTTTTTCGCAGAAGATCGGGATGCGTCGTGCGAGCCCGGCACGGATGAGACCCGGGTGGGCGTTGGTGCCGGCGGCGATGACCAGGGCGTCAGCGGAGCCGATGGCGGCATCCACCTCGGCGACGGAGGCGCGGATGGCAGCGGCGACCTGTTCGGCCCGCGACCGGTCGAGGTCGGCGACGACCAGCTCGTCGACGAGCGGGTGCGCTGCGAGCACGCTCGCATGCAGCTGGCCGATGCGGCCGGTGCCGATCTGGGCGACGCGCATCAGGCAAGCTCCAATCGCTGGGGGGCCACCGCCCAGCGCAGCGTGGCGTCGAGCACCCTGCGGCCGACCGCCGCCGCCTCGCTCGGCGGCTCCCAGGTGGTGTCCTGCTCGACCATCAGCCAACCCTCGTAGCCTCGCGCGGCGAGCGCGGACAGCACGGCGGGCAGGGCCAGTACGCCGCCGCCAAGTGGGGTAAAGAGCCGCGCCTGGAGTGCCGGGAGGAACCCATCGAGCTCTCCCGCCTGTAGTGCGGCCAGCGGCCCGGGAGCGACATCCTTGAGGTGGACGTGAATGACGCGATCACCGTAACGGTCGAGGAGTTCGACCGGGTCGCCGCCGCCGACGATCGCGTGGCCGACGTCGAGGCACAGCCCCACCAGCCCCGGGTCGGCTGCATCGACGAGGCGGTCGAGCTCGTCGGGCGTCTCGACGTACGTGGCGACGTGGTTGTGGAAGGCGATCCGATGACCCAATCGAGCCGCGTCCTCGCCAAGTGTGTTCAGCAGGTCCCCGAGCGAGGTCCAGCCGCCTTCGGCGAGCCCGGGCGCACCCGCCGCTCGTCCGGCCCAAGGGTCGCGCTCCGCGCTGCGCTCGAGCGCGATGACCAGCACCTCGCCACCGGCGGCGTGGAGCTCGGCGAGCCGGTCGCGGCCCACGCGCAGGCCGCCGGAGGTCGGGCCGTCGCGGCCGCATGGAATCGAGGCATACACCTCCGCCAGTCGGAGGTGGCGGGCTGCAAGCTCCCGCGCCAGCTCCTTGCCTCTCGGGAATCCGATTCCCAGCTGCGTCCCTTCGTAGCCGAGGCGCTCGATCTCGTCGAGGACCTCACTCGCCGGCACGAACGGCGCGGCGGCCGGGAGGTCAGCGTTGTTCCAGACGATGGGCACGATCCCCACCGCTGCCGCCGGTAACGGTGCGGGGGATGCGGCCGGCCGGTGGATGGCGACGCGCGTCGGGACCTCGGACGTGCTCATCACCCTTGCTCCTCCGCCCGCCCCGCCAGCTGCTTCGCGCGCTGCTCTGGGTGGTACTCGGGGATCGGCACGTCCCACCACCCGGTCTTGTCAGGCCCGCCGAGGTCGAGATCGCGGTTCACAGGAATACTCACGAGGGACGGCCCTCCGGATGCAAGCGCCCGGGTCACGGCCCCCCGCACCTCTCCGGGTTCGCGCACCTGTTCGGCGTACACCCCGAACGCGCGGCCTATCGCGGCGAAGTCCGGCGAGTAGACGGATCCATCGCGCCGCAGGAAGTCGGTGGCGGCCGTCCGCCCAAAGAATGCGTCCTGTCCGCCCTTGATGCTCATCCAGCCAGAGTTGTCCAGGACCACGACGCAAACCGGGTTGTCGAGCATCGCCGCAGTCGCCAACTCCTGCATGGTCTGCAGGAAGTCGCCGTCGCCGCAGACCGCGAGGACCTGCCGGTCGGGCGCCGCCAGCTGTGCACCGATCGCCCCCGGCAGGCTGAAGCCCATGGTCGAGAAGCCACCGGACGTG
>JALYLB010000098.1 GCA_030774475.1 Chloroflexota bacterium
GCAACGTATACGAGCGCGCCAGCGACTCCAGCACGGAGCGCTCCTCGACGCTGAGATCGATCCGATACGGACTGCGCCTGGGCATCAGAACTCCCACACCAGCGGGACAGGATGCCACAGAACCTAGACCCACGACCGGACGCTAATACGCGCTGTTACTTACTAGAACGACCACTTAGGCAGCGAGGCCGGTGAATGTCCATCGGCGCGTGACGAACCGCTTCGATGTCGGCCAGCCGCCTAGAACCTGCCCCCTGCCGGCACCTATCAGGAAGACTTCCCGCCTTTCAGGGGCGGGACAGGTGGCGCGGCAGGGCGGGGCGGAGATCGAAGCGGTCGTAGCTGGCGGTAGAACTCCTTCAGCGGCGTCGTCATCCCGAGCGGCACGCCACAGCGCGCGATCGGCCTTGCCGGCACGCCCTGGACCATCGTCAGCGGCGGGACGGACTGGCTGACCACGCTTCCGGCAGCGACCACCGCTCCGTGGCCGATCTTCACGTTGGGCAGGATCGTGACATTTGGGCCGATGAAGACGTCGTCTTCGATCACGACAGCCGCCTCGTCCTCGTCCCGAAAACTCGCGCTCTCACGAAAGTGCGCGATGAGCAAGGTCCGATGACCGATTACCACGCCGTTTCCGATACTCAACCGTTCAGGATAGGCGGTCTCGAGGATCGCGTCCATTCCGATGAAGACTCCTGTCCCGAGCTTGACACCTCGCCACCGGTGCAGACGGACTCGAAGCGTCTCGGAGCCTGGGGCGTACAGAGCGCACAGCTGGAGAACGCGGTTCCGCGCACCTAGGAGATGGTTCTCGACGGTAGGCATACCTATGCTTCACTCCTGGCGCATCAACCTGGCGCAACGGTCGTGTATCAAGGTTCTGTGCTCTGAATCTGCGCGGCGAGGTGCCGAGTCAATGGACCGACGACCGTCAGATCCTCCACAGGCAGATCACTGAAGTCGAGCACCGTCGCGTACCGGGCCTCGAGGGCGGAGATCAGCTCCAGAAGGCCAAAGGAGTCGATGACCCCTTCGGCCAGCAAATCGAAGTCGTCCGGGACGGCGCTGGGATCGGACCCCACGGCGGCCAACGGCTCCACGAGCGCCTCGAGCATCGCCGATCGGAGATTCTCCACGTTGACACTCACGGGCCCGCGCCTGCCTCGAGAAGCGCCTCGAGTGCGCGCCGGTCGACCTTCCCATTGGAGTTCAACGGAAGCTCTGGCAATTCACGGATCTGTCGAGGGACCATGTAGAACGGAAGGCTGGACGCGAGCAGGGCACGAACCCGAGTTGCATCGACGCCGCCACCTGCTACAAACGCTACCACACCCGCGGCTCCGCTCCCCGTCCGCGGCCACCCGATCGCGGCGACCGAATCCCGGCCAGACGCCACCCGCAGCGCGACCTCGATCTCGAGGAGCTCGACTCGGTGGCCGAGGATCTTGATCTGATGGTCGAGACGCCCCAGATAACAGAGGGGCTCGTCGGCGGAGCGCCGGGTCACGAGGTCGCCGGTACGGTAGTACGTCCTCGCCTTTCCCGGTGGGGTCACGAACGCGGCGTTGGTGCGCTCGGCGTCATTCCAGTAACCCAGCGTGACCTGATCGCCAGACACGAGCAGTTCCCCCTCACCGGCCGGCGGCACCTCACGTAACGAACCATCGGCGACCATCACGTCGAGTCCAGCAAACGGTTCGCCGATGGGAACGATCCCGTGGATGCAGCTGCGGGGTGAGCTCTCGTCGTCCCACCGGTACACAGTGCACGCAATCGTGACTTCAGTCGGCCCATAGAGGTTCTCGACGGTCGATCGATGTGCGGCCGAACGCCAAGCCTCGGCGATCTCGGCGGGCAGGGGTTCCCCACAGAAGAGGCTCCAGCGCAGAGTGGGCAGGCCCCCCGGTGTAACGCTACCAAGGCGGCGCATGAACATCGCGACCGACGGGACCGAGAACCAGACCGTCAGCTCGTTGTCTCGTATGAAGCCTGCCGGGTTTAGAAGGTCAGCCCGCGAAGGACACACGAGGCAGGCACCGGCCTCCCAGGTCATGAACTGATCGAAGACCGACAGATCAAAGGTCAAGTCGAACATCTGAGACACCCGGTCGGAGGGGGTGAGCCGGTATCTTGCAGTCATTCGCTCGATGAACGCGCGGACGTTCGTGTGGCTCACGGCAACACCCTTCGGAACCCCGGTGCTCCCCGACGTGAACATCAGGTAGGCGAGGGCGTTCGGATCGACGGTTCGCGGTGGCGGCACCAACGTGGACGCACCCTTCGTGCTCACAACGGGATGCCGACTGTCGATCGATCCCGTGGGCTCTTCCCTATCGTCGGCCACCACGACGGTGTCCGAGACGGTGTCGGTCAGGATGGCCGGAAGCTGAGCGATCCCCTCGGCGTCTGCGATCACCGCCGCGGCGGCTGAACGCTCCACGATCAGTTGGTTGCGGGAACGAGGGAAGGCGACGTTCAGCGGCACGTAGGCGGCCCCGGCGATCAGTGCTCCGAGAACCCCCGCGAACGCGGTCGGAGTACGACCGGCCAGGATCGCCACCCTGGGAGCATCGCCGAGCGCATTGGCGATCCTCACCGCCCGATCGGCCATCTCCGCGTACGTCAAGGTTCCGCCGCTCCAGCGCAGGCACGGGCGGTCGGGATACTGTTCGACCGACCGGAGGAATCCGCTCTGGAGGGAGGGAGTGGACAAGCGAGGCAGCGCGAAGCGACCGAGGTGAACCGTGTGTGCCTGCAGGCTATCGCGGCATCGCCGGCGGCGGGCGGCGGGCTCACCAAGAGCGGCCTCTCCGTAACAGCGCTGCGACGATGCGCGAGCGCGGAGCGGTCCTGCTCACGGTGCGCGCAGCCGCCGCTCAGGTAGTCGCGTTCTTGGGACCCTCATACTCGCGCATCAGCTCTCGCCTCGCGCGTTCGGCCTGGTCGCGTTCGGAGCTACGGTCGTCGTCATCCGCGAGTTCGTCGCAGACGGGGTGGTGCAGCCGCACGCGACGCTCGGATTCGATCGAGACCTGCGCTGTGTCAGCGGTCGCGAGCACCTGGGCGCCGGGCCTTGCGTATCTCGTTCCACTGACGCCCAAGACCGAGGAGCGGCAGGCTGAGGAGTTGAGGCTGGCTGGCCGCGGGCTCCAGCCGGTCATGGCAGGTTCAGCCGATCTCGTCCGCATGGCGGGCGCGACCGCGGGTACAGCCACGACCGACTGGGTGAGCTTCGGCGGCTGGCCGAACTCGAAACGCTCTCGCCTCGCTGAAGCGAGGCCCGGATAGGTCAGCCGACGTTGAGGAACGTTCGGAGCGCGCGGCGGATCAGGTCGCTCTGCGTCGTGTGCTCGTCGGCTGCTCGTTCCTCGAGTACCCGTCGGAGTTGCGGGTCGAGTCGGACGGGCACGATCTCGGATGGCCCGTTGCCGAGGCGTGGCCGGCCTTGGGCTGCGCGCTGAAAATCGGAGAGTGACCTTCAGGCTGCTCGTGTCGCTGTTGTGAGTTGCGAGTATCGCTGGTTGGGGGTCTGGTAGTCGAGCGCGGAGTGGCGGCGGCGCTGGTTGTACCAGGTCTCGATCCAGCGCCCGACGATGCGTCGTGCACGCTCGGGGCTGGCGAGCGCGGTGCGGTAGATGCACTCGACTTTGAGGCTGGCGAAGAATGTCTCGGC
>JALYLB010000099.1 GCA_030774475.1 Chloroflexota bacterium
CCGTCGGTCACCCACCGATCGCCGGCAATCGCCCCGGTCGTCCGCTCGCGCAGGAGGGCCAACGGCGCCGTGCTGAACTGCGGGCCGAAGTACAGGGAGTCAAGCTCCACGTGGGGAACCTGAAGGAAGGGCTGCCGACTGACCTTGGCCGCGCATATACCAGGAGACCAGCGCAGGGGCCACCACCCGTCGCGCTGGTTGCGCCTCAAGCTTTGGCTTCATTTGCCGGGGAGACGATCGACGTGCGCATGCCAAGCGGCGTGACGATCGCCTGCGTGGCAATGGAGCGGCCGATCCGATAACCCGCCGAGCCCGCACTACCACTTGCAAGGTCGCTGGCAAGTTGATCGGTTCAAGCAGCTAACCTTCGCTGCACGGTGGGAGCGCCACCCGCGCAACTTCCCCTGGGGCCGTGCATGACTGTCGATCGATCGGACGCCTTCGTCTTCTTCGGGGCGACGGGTGACCTTGCGTTCAAGCAGATCTTCCCCGCGCTCGCCCGGTTGATTCGGGATGACGGGTTCGACGTGCCGATCATCGGCGTGGCGCGTTCCGGCGATCTCGATGCGCTGCGGGATCGCGCGCGAGCAAGTCTCGCGGCGAGCGGCAGCCCGGATGCAAAGGTCCTGCGGGCTCTGCTTGCTCAGCTCCGTTACGTCAAAGGTTCGGACGATGAACTCGAGACCTTCCACGCGCTGCGGCGCGAGCTGGGCACTGCGGCGCACCCACTGCATTACCTGGCCATCCCGCCGTCGCAGTTCGCCCCGGTCATCGGCAATCTCGACGTGTCGGGGTGTGCGCGGGGAGCGCGGATCATCGTCGAGAAGCCGTTCGGCCGCGACCTGGCGAGCGCGCGGGCGCTGAACCGTACCGTCCACCGGGTATTCCCCGAGTCATCGATCTTCCGAATCGACCACTACCTCGGCAAGGAGGCCGTCCAGAACCTGCTCTATTTCCGGTTCGCCAACTCATTCCTGGAGCCGATCTGGCGGCGGGAGTACGTCGCCAGCGTCCAGATCACGATGGCGGAGGCCTTTGACGTCGGCAGCCGGGGCGCCTACTACGACCAGGCCGGTGCGATTCGCGACGTGATCCAGAACCACCTGCTCGAGGTGATCAGCCTCCTCGCCATGGAAGCTCCGTCTGGGCAGACGCCGGAGGCAGTCCGAAACGAGCAATTCAAGGTGCTGGATTCGATCCGCCCGCTCGTGCCGGAGGATGTGATCCGCGGCCAATACCGTGGTTACCGCAAGGCCAAGGGCGTTGACCCCCACTCGACGATCGAAACGTTTGCCGCGGTACGCCTCCTCCTTGACTCGTGGCGATGGGCTGGGGTGCCGTTCTACGTTCGCGCCGGCAAGGCGCTGGCGATGACCGCCACCGAGGTCCTCGTCGAGCTGCGCCAACCACCCCAGACGGTGTTTCGCGAGAAACAGCCGCCCGAGGGCAATTACCTGAGGTTTCGGCTATCCCCTGAGATATCGATCTCGCTGGTGGCCCGCGCCAAGCAGCCCGGCGAGGCGATGGCGGGCGAGGCGGTCGAGCTCTACGCACGCCATGAGAGCGGCGCCGATCGCCCTCCGTACCAACGTCTCATCGGTGATGCCAGAAAGGGCGACCAGTCGCTCTTCGCCCGCGAGGATGCCGTCGACGCCGCGTGGCGCGTGGTCGATGGGACCCTGAAGGCTCCCAGCCCGCTCCACGCCTACGTGCCTGGCACCTGGGGACCTGGCGCGGCCACCGGCCTCCCCACTCCGCCCGACCACTGGCACGATCCCGTTTAGGCACCAGTTAGGCGGGAGCGAGGGCGAGAATGAGCGAGAAGAACGCAAGCCAGGATGCGACGCTGTGCGAGCCGACGACGGTTGCCCCACGCGGTGCGGGCTGCTCGACGCAACTGTCCGCGAGCTCGCGCTGGAACTCGACGAACTCGGGAAGCGTGACGATATGACGCGGATCTTCCGGTCAGCGACGGCGCCCGATCACGACCTGAGCACTACCGCCCGCCGCTCGCACTCGGCGGCAAGGGCATTGAGACGACCGATCAGCTCCGCCACGACAGCATCCTCGCCTGCCGCCGCTGACAATGCGCCCAGGGACGCCGAGATACTCCCGATCTCCGCCTGAGCGCGCTTCGCGAAGTCCTCGTCCTCACGTGCCTCGCTCAGGGTCGCCGTCTCCGCATGACTGGTGAGCCGCCGGGACAGCACCGCGAAGTCCACATCGTCCTCGGCGTCTTCCGGCCTCATCGTGTGCAGCTTGATGAGCTCGGTGGCCGCGGCCAGCAAATCTGCCGCAGCCAGGCGTGCCCATTCCTCGGCATTGTTGACTTCTGGCGTCATTGTCTCAAGGCTCGCAGTCCCGACCGACTCTTTGGACCGCGTCAACGTTCCTCCGAGGCCGCCTTCCGGTCAAGAGCCGACCAGGCCAGGGTCCATTCGTGGCACAGACTCAAGGCAACCTCGGCTGCCAAACTTCGCGGAGCAGGGCTTACCCTTTACGCGTTCGTTGGGCCGGATCTTTTCAGAGCTGGTTCGGAGACCCCGATGGCCAAGGCCGAAATCACGGCAACCATCAATCGACCAATCGAAGACGTGTTCGCGGTGCTGACCGACCCCGAGAAGACCGCAACGTGGTCGTCAAACGCGGTTGAGGAGCATTGGACCACCCCGGGTCCCGTTGCGGTCGGTTCGAGGAGGCGCGCGGTTACAAGGT
>JALYLB010000100.1 GCA_030774475.1 Chloroflexota bacterium
CCTTGAGGCTGACCTTCGCGAGCGGATGATGGACGCACTCGACGCGCTCCGGCCGTCGAATCTTCGCCTGCTTGCAATCATCGCTGAGAATCCGTCACCCCCAGCCAGCCTCAGCGGGAGCACCATCTACACCTACCTGCAGATGGTCCTGCCGGGAATCCCGGAAGACCAAATACGAATGGACTGGGGCGACCTGGCCAACCTCAACATCGTTGATGGTTACCCAAGCGGCTTGATGAGTCAGGGTTTTACGGAGACTCGCGGCCGGCTCAAGGACTTCGGGCATCGGTTCGTCGCTTGGATTACGCCGCCGAGCTCCTAGCGTCATCCCGACCGTGCACGGCGTAGTACTTGACCCTAACGGAACCGCTCCCGATTGACGTCGATGAGCCGCGCCGAGGCGGCCACCACCTCCGGCGGACATCGGTAGTTCGTTGCCAGCTGGACCCGCTCGGCTGATGGGTAGCTGACGGAGAAATCCAGGATCCTCCGCACATCGGCCAGCCGCCAGGCGTAGATCGTCTGGTCGTCATCGCCAACAACGAACAGGTTCTCCTCAGGCTCGGCGAGGATGCGGACCAGGCGGAGTTGCGCGGCATCCACGTCCTGGAACTCATCGACGCAGATATGGGTGAACCGTCGCTGCCAGGCCAGCCGCAGCCGGTGATCGCGCTCGAGGCGGTCGGCGGCGCCGACCACGAGGTCGTCGAAGTCGCAGGCGTGTCGCGCTGCCAGCAGGGCCTCGTACGCGGCAAACACTGGCTCCGCCTCCGGAGGCGGACGGCGACGCTCGACCTTCCAGGCGGAGAGGCAGGTGTCCAGGGTGGCCACGTCCGGGAGGGGCGGCGCCTCCGGGGAGCGGCCGGCCAGGCAGCGACGCCGAGCGGCGCGCAGTAGTGGCAGGCGGTCGGGGATGAGCTCCACCGAGCGACCCCCATCGAGGATGACCTGCCGCGCCAGCGCGTGGAGGGTGCGCACCTCGATCGCCTCCGCCCCAGGCAGGATCGAGGAGAGGCGAGATTGGATCCGGCCGCGCAGCTCTTCGGTGGCCTCGCGGTTGAAGGTGACGACCGCGATCCGATCCGGGGGCACGCCACGCGACATGAGGACCCCGAGGCGCGCGATGAGGGTCGTCGTCTTGCCGCTCCCCGCCGGGGCGATGATCTGCGCCGGTCCGTCGGGGATCACGGCTGCCGCCGCCTGCTCGGGGTCGAGCTTGGCGAGGAGGGCCTCGATCGCCGCCAGGTCACGGCGACCAGAGGCGATGCGGGCGGTGTCGAATTGGGCGGCGGCCGTCGCGGACATGGCGGGATCGTCCGCATCGGTCCTTATCGGAGGCTTTCCGCCCGCTTACCGACCGATGCGGAAGGCAGCGATCAGACAGAGCCGGAGGGACGTGAACGACTATCCTTCGCCGGATGATCCGACGCGACCGCGCAAGGGGCCACGGCGCCCCCACGGCCCGCGCTCGACGTGTCCGCGCGGCGGCCGATCGCGATGGCCAGCTTCGAGCACAGGGGATCGATCCGGTGGCTTACGAGCGCACAGCCGCGTCCGCATGGGGCCGTCCCCGGGTCGAGAGGGTGGAGGACCGTCCTCCGTCTCCGATCACGGCATCCCGACAGGGGGCGCCTCCCCGGCGGCCGCTGCGGATCAAGCGCGTCGTCGTCACCGCGGTCGTCCTGGTCCTGGTCATCCTTGTCGTTGGATCGGTCGTGCTGTACCAGAGGGTCGATGCCTTCAACAGGGCGGTCTCGAGTGCACCCACCATGTCGACATCGCTCTTCGGGCCTCTCGCCGGGAAGGACCGGGTCAACGTGCTGATGATCGGATACAGCGGCGATCCGAAGCACGGCGGGACCTACCTCGCCGACTCGCTGAACATCCTGTCGATCGATCCGGGTGCGAATGCCACGACCCTCATCCCGATCCCGCGCGACCTGTGGATCCAGGGTCTGCCCGCCCTGCTGCCGAAGGGTGGCAAGGTGAACCTCGCGTTCGCGCTCGGGTGGGACGCCGGCGGCTGGCAGGAGGCCGGACGCGCCCAGGCAGCAGTCGTCGCGAGGGTGACCGGCCTGAAGATCGATCACTGGATCTCCCTCGACTTCGCCGGGCTGAGTGACATGGTCGATGCCGTGGGGGGTGTCACCGTCGTCAACCCACGCGCGTTCTCGTACACGTTCTGGGAGGGGAACTACCTGAAGAGGCACTGGGCCGGCCAGTTCAAGAAGGGCACCCTCCAGCTCAACGGCGCACAGGCGCTGACCTACACCCGGGTCCGGTACACGAGCGTCCAGGCGGAGGCCAGCGACTTCGCGCGATCGGTCCGCCAGCAGGCGGTCATCAGTGCGCTTCGATCGAAGCTGGGCAGCGGAGGGTTCGGGTCGCTCGGACCCGGGCTGGCGATGATGGATGCGCTCAAGGGACACATGAAGACCGACCTCTCCGCCCTCGACCTGTTCTTCCTCTCGGGCCATCTCCACACCGATCGGCGCCTCGAGCTGAAGGAGGGGGTCGTCCTCCAGGCCGGGCGGAACAATGCGGGCTCCTACATCCTCTTCCCGGTCGGCGCCAAGAGGCTCGGCGACTACGCGCCGCTCAGGCACTTCCTGGCCAGCGAGCTCGCCAAGCCGATCCCGAGTCCACGGCCCAGCGCCACGGCGACGCCCGCGCGCTGAGCCGGTCCGGGCTGACGGCCGCCGCATCGGCCTAGAATCGGATCGTGCCTCCCTCTTCACCCGGGCTCGATCGCGAGCCGCATCTCCGTGCGATCCTCCGGCAGCTCCCCAATTCGCCGGGCGTCTACCTCATGAAGGGCCCCGACGGGCGGGTGCTCTACGTCGGCAAGGCCGATGTGCTGCGCAACCGCGTCCGCTCCTACTTCGGCAGCAAGGTCGCCCTCGACGGCCGCATCGTGCGGATGGTCAGCGAGGTGGCCGACATCGAGTACATCGTCACCGACACGGTCTCGGAGGCGTACCTGCTCGAGAACAACCTGATCAAGGAGCACCGGCCGCGCTTCAACATCAGGCTGCGCGACGACAAGAGCTATCCGTTCGTGAAGATCACCCTGGGCGAGGATTTCCCGCGCATCGTGCGCACGCGCAAGCTGGCGCGGGACGGAAGCCGCTACTTCGGGCCGTATGCATCGGCCTCCAGCGTCGACGAGACCCTCAAGCTGCTCCGCAAGATCTTTCCGTTCCGTACCTGCAACCTCGAGATCCCCGAGGGGAAGCAGGTCCTCGAGCGTCCCTGCCTCCTCTACTACATCAAGCGCTGCCAGGGTCCGTGCATCCAGGCGATCTCGAAGGCGGATTACCGGGGGACCATCGACCGGGTCGTCGACTTCCTCGATGGCAAGCAGGAGGGGATCGCCCGAGACCTCGAGCGCGAAATGCTTGCCGACTCCGAGGCGCTGCACTATGAGGCGGCGGCAATTGCCCGCGACAAGCTACGGGCCGTGGAGCGGACGATCGAGCAGCAGAAGATGGCGGCCTTCTCGACCACCGAGGAGGACGTGGTGGGGATCGCCCGCGAGGAGGGCGAGGCCTGCCTCCAGGTGTTCGTCATCCGCAACGGGAAGATGATCGGCCGCGAGCACTTCATCGTCGAGAACGCGCGGGACGCGACCGATGGCGACGTCCTGGCCTCGTTCCTCCAGCAGTACTACGCGGCCACGGAGCGTCCACCGCGCGAGGTTCTCGTTCCGCTCCTTCCCACCGACGCGGACGCGCTCGCCGGTTTCCTCTCGGATCGGCGCGGGTCGCGCGTGGACGTCCACGTCCCGGAGCGGGGCGAAAAGCGACGGATCGTGGCGCTCGCCACCCAGAACGCCGTCGAGGCGTTGGCCAAGGAGCGCGCGGAGTGGCTGGCCGATGCCGGCAAGCGCGACGAGGCACTCGACGAGCTCGCCGCCGCGCTCCGGCTGGCTCGGCCGCCGGAGCGGATCGAGTGCTACGACATGAGCAACATCCAGGGCACGAGTGCGGTCGGCAGCATGGTCGTCTTCGTCAACGGGCGTCCCGAACCGCGCGAGTACCGCCGCTTCCGGATCCGCTCCGGGGAGACGCCGGACGACTTCCGGATGATGGCCGAGGTGCTGCGCCGCCGCTTCAGCCGGGCATCGCGCCTCCGCGCCGAGACGGGCGCCCTGTCGCTCGCGGCGGTGGGCGCGGACGAGGCTCCCGAGGACGAGTCGAGCGCTCCACAGGCCGATGGCACCTCGCCCGAAGTTCCCCGCGAGACCGGCTGGGCACTGCCCGACCTGGTGATCGTCGACGGCGGGAAGGGGCAGCTCTCGGCTGCGGTCGGGGTCATGAACGACCTCGAGCTGCCCGACGTCCCACTGGCGGGCCTCGCCAAGCGCTTCGAGGAGCTCTACGTCCCCGGGCAGGCGGCGCCCATCGTGCTGCCGCGCACCAGCCAGGGGCTCTACCTCGTCCAGCGCATCCGGGACGAGGCGCATCGCTTCGCGATCACCTACCACCGCGAGGTTCGAGGAAAGCGGGCGCTGCATTCGGAGCTCGACGACGTGCCCGGCATCGGCTCGAACCGGAAGAAGGCCCTCCTCAAGCGGTTCGGCAGCGTTCGTCGCATTCGCGAGGCGTCGCTCGACGAGGTCGCGGCAACGCCCGGGATCAATCGCCAGCTCGCCGAGCGGCTGAAGAGCCACCTCGCGCGGGAGGGGATGCTCGCCTGAGGCGCGTTGCGGCCGTTCGCACGCGACGCCTATAATCGCGCCGCCCGCCGCCAAGGAGCGGCGTCTTCTGTGTCTGCGCCGACCGCCAGTCTGTCGGCGAGACGCCCGGCAGCCAAGGGAAAGGATCCGCTGGCCGAAGCATGACCTGGCGTCGCATCGCCCCGTGGCTGATCGTCGTGATCGCTGCGCTGGCCATCTACATCGACCTGCCGCGCGGGACGCAGGCGTTCGGTTGGCTTCCCCCCGCGCCCGGCTTTTCCGGCGGCGCGCGGTCAGTGCTCGGACTCGACCTCCAGGGCGGATTCCGGCTCACCCTGCAGGTGAAGCCGCAACCGGGGCAGGCGGTGACCGATGACGACGTCGACGTCGCCCGCAATATCATCGAGCAGCGGGTCGGCGGCATCGGCGTCAGCGAGCCGCAGGTCTACACCCAGACCCTCGGCAACGGGACCCGCGAGATCGTGGTCGAGGTGCCGGGGGTCAGCAACGAAGCCGAGATCCGCAGCCTCGTCGGCTCGACGGGCCAGCTGCAGTTCATCGATCCGAAGACCGAGACGCTCACCACGGGCCAGGACATTACGGGCCTGCTGAAGAGCGGAAAGATCGGCGTCATCTTCGACGGCGGCCAGATCCAGCCCGGCACGGTGGCCCCGGACTCGAACAACGGCCAGATCGGGGTCAGCTTCAAGCTCAAGGACCCGGGCAACGCGGCGTGGTGCGCGTACACCACCGCCCATGTCAACGACCCAGGCCCGGTGGCGCTCGATGGCAAGATCATCACCACTCCCACCATCCAGAGCGCCATCTGCCAGGGCACGACGATCATCACCGTTGGCACCGGAGCCGATGCCGAGACGCAGCGGACCCAGCTCTACAACCAGCTTCGCTACGGCGCGCTGCCAGTCGGCCTCCAGGAAGTCCAGTCGACGAGTGTCGCGCCGACGCTGGGCCGCAACTTCCTGACGCAGGCGATCATCGCCGGCGGCGTCGGGCTCTTCCTGGTGCTGATGTTCATGATCGGCAGTTATCGGCTGCCGGGCGTGCTGGCCTCGCTCGCGCTCGTCTTCTACACGCTCGTCAACTACGCGGTCTTCCGCGTCTTACCGGTGACGCTGACCCTGG
Organism: Chloroflexota bacterium; assembly: GCA_030774475.1. Lineage (GTDB taxonomy): Bacteria > Chloroflexota > Limnocylindria > QHBO01 > QHBO01 > CF-82. Next base: position 5,822 of record JALYLB010000100.1, read on the forward strand.
CCGGCGTAGCGGCCTTCATCCTGTCCATCGGCATGGCGGTCGACGCCAACATCCTCATCTTCGAGCGGATGAAAGAAGAGATCCGCGCCGGCAAGACGCTCGGTCCCGCCATCGAGGCGGGGTTCAACCGCGCCTGGTCGAGCATCCTCGACTCGAACGTGAGCTCGCTGCTCGTCGCCGGCTGGCTCTACTGGCAGGGGACGACGGTCGTGCGCGGCTTCGCCCTGGTGCTGATCATCGGCGTGCTGCTGAGCATGTTCAGCGCCATCACCGTCACCCGCACGATGCTCCGATGGGTCGTGCGCCGGGAATGGGGTCGCCACCTCGAGCTCTACCACGTGGAGCGCTGATCGATGTACGACATCGTCGGCAAGAAGCGCTGGTACTTCCTGTTCAGCGCCCTGATCACCGTCCCCGGCCTCGTCTTCATCCTGCTGGGTGGCCTGAAACCAACGATCGACTTCACGGGGGGCACCGTCTGGCAGGTGACCTTCGCCAGCCATCCGACTTCGGCCCAGGTCCACGCTCGCCTCATCCAGCTCGGCCACCCCGAGGCGACGGTGAAGTCGCTCGGCGGCAATGTGCTCGAGATCCGCACGAACCCGATCGACCTGCTTCCGGCCTCCACCCCCGTGCCGGTCCCGTCGGTGGCGCCGTCCGGCGCGGCGAGCGCCTCGGCATCTGCGTCGGCGTCGGCGGGTGCCTCTGCCAGTCCGTCAGCCAGTGCCAGCGGCTCCGCTGCGGCATCGCCGGGCGCCACGGCGAGTCTCGCCCCGATCATCACCGGGACGAAGTTCGATGACCTCCGAAAGGCGCTGGTCGCCAGCTTCGGCGCGGCCGACACGAAGCAGGTGAATACCGTGGGGCCGATCGTCGGCTCGGACCTCATCCGCAGCTCGGCGATCCTGATCATCATCGGCGAGATCTTCATCCTGCTGTACCTGTGGTTCCGCTTTGGATTCCGGTTCGGGACCGCCGCGATCGTGGCGCTGCTGCACGACGTGGTCGTGGTCGTGGGCCTGTTCGCGATCCTCGGGTACTTCTTCGGGCTCGAGTTCGATGCGCTGTTCGTGACTGCCCTGCTGACGATCATCGGCTTCAGCGTTCACGACACGATCGTGGTCTTCGACCGGATCCGCGAAAACCGCATCCGGCACGCCGGTGAGCCGTTCGGCGCCATCGTCAACCACTCGATCCTGCAGACCCTGGCGCGGTCGATCAGCACAAGCCTCACCGTGCTCGTGACGTTGACCGCGCTTCTGCTCCTGGGACCGGTGAGCATTCGGACCTTCACCCTGGCGCTGCTGATCGGGATCCTGTCGGGGACCTACTCGTCGATCTTCAACGCCAGCCAGATCCTGGTCGCCTGGTACGAGTGGGACGCACGCCGCAAGGCGCAGGGCCGGCCAGCAGGTCGCGCGGTTCGCCCACTGAGCCGATAACCGAACCGGCATCCGCCGGTAAGCCGCCGCGGGCTAGGATGGCGGCACCGTGATCGTGCCGCGCCTCGACTGGCTCCTGCCGGAGCCGATTCTCGAACCTCCCGTCTACGCGGGATTCGGCGCCCCGGTCTCGACGCTCCTCGCTCGCCGGGGCCTCGGCGACGATGCGGCGGTACAGCGCTTCCTGCAGGCTGGGATCGCGACGATGCATCCCGTCTCGCTGATGGCCGATGCCGACGCTGCCCTCGACCGACTTGAGGCAGCGGTGGCGGCGGGCGAGCGGATCGCGATCTGGGGCGACTACGACGCGGATGGCATGAGTGCCGTGTCGGTCTGGGTGCTCGCGCTGCGCGCGCTCGGCGTCGAGCCGGTGCGGTATGTCCCGTCGCGCTGGGCGGAGGGATATGGCCTGTCGCAGCAGGGCCTGGAGACGCTGGCGCGCGACGGCGTCCGACTCGTCGTGACCTGCGACTGCGGGGTGGTCAATGTCGCGGAGGTGGACGTCGCCCGGACGCTGGGGCTCGACGTCGTCATCACCGACCACCATCTTCCCGGGCCGATCCTGCCGCGCGCGGTCGCGGTAGTTGATCCTCACCGCCTGGATTGCAACTACCCCGACAGCGACCTCACCGGCGCCGGCCTGGCGTACAAGCTGGCTGCGGCGCTCCTCGCCCGGCGCGGGACGAGCACGCCGGACCTCGCCGGGGTGGCCGCCATCGGCACCGTCGCGGACCTGGCGCCGATGACCGGCGAATCGCGGGCGGTCGTGCGCCTTGGCCTCGAGGAGCTGTCCACGACGCGCCGCGCGGGATTGCGGGCGCTCCTCTCCCGCGCCACCGAGCATCCGGACCAGGTCACCGCGCACGACCTGGCGTTCGGGATCGCGCCCCGCATCAACGCCGCGGGCCGGATCGCGGAGGCGGAGCTGGCGATGTCACTCCTCGTCGCGGAGGAAGCGGCGGAGGCTGAGCGGCTGGCCGATGAGCTTGAGGCGGTTGGGCGCCGACGGCGCGAGCTGACGAGCGTGGCGCTGGCGGAGGCTCGGAACCTTCTCGACGGAGCCGATGACGGCGATGGCCCGCTCGTCCTGCGCAAGGACGACTGGGCTCCTGGGCTGATCGGGCTCGTCGCCGGACGGCTCGCCGAGGAGCTCGGGCGGCCGGTGGCTGCCGTTGCCGCGGTTGGGGATGAGCTGCGGGGGTCGGTCCGCGCTCCGACGGACTTCCATGTTGCCGCCGCCCTCGAAGCCTGCGCGACCCATCTGACCAAGCGCGGCGGCCACGCCGGAGCCGGTGGGTTCAGCCTGCTGCCTGACACCTGGGAGGCATTCCGTACCTCGTTCGCCGGGCTCGCTCGCCCGTACCCGGTCGACGCTGGCACCGTTGTGCCCCCGCGAGGGATCGTCATCGACCTCGTCCTGCCGTCGCGTCATTTGACCTGGGGCCTGGCCGACGAGCTGGCACGCCTGGCGCCGTTCGGACCCGGGAACGCGGAACCCGTGCTGGCGGTCACGGGCATGCACGTCACCGAAGCGCGCCGCGTCGGCGCCACCGAGGCCCACATCGCGTTCCGCATGCGTCGCGGGCTGGAGGCATTTGATGCCGTCGCCTTCGGTGCGCCTGCCGAGCGGCCGCTGCCCGACGCGGGGAGCGCGGTCGACCTGGTCGGCACCCTGGAGCGCGACACGTTCCAGGGGATCGAGCGCCTTCGGCTGCGGGTGATCGACTATGCGGAGAGCGCCGCGAGCCCGCTCCTTGCCCGTCGCCTGGCGCATGCCGCCCGCGTCGCCCCTCAATTGGCCGCGGCGAGCTGATCCAGGACGGGGCGATGCGATTGGAAGCCACGGTGCCTGACGCGACGCTCGGCGCCGCGCCGCCCAGAGGCGCAACGCCCCTGGCTCGCCTCCGAGCGCAGGTCGTGCGCCTCGGCGCTCCGCTCTGCCTGGGGATCGACCCGCACCCCGATCAGCTCCCCGATGGGCTGCCCAGGAGCGCAGCGGGCATCGAGCGGTTCGCGCGGGGGATCGTCGAGGCGGCGGGCGACCAGGCCGTCGCGGTGAAGGCGAATATCGCGTTCTTCGAGGCGTTCGGATCGGAGGGACTTGCCGCGCTCGAACGGCTGCGGGCGGACGTGCCGGCCGACACGTTCTTCGTGATCGACGCCAAGCGTGGCGACATCGGCTCAACGGCCGAGCGCTACGCGGAAGCGCTCTTCGGACGGCTCCGTGCCGATGCCGTGACCCTCTCGCCGTACCTCGGCGAGGACGCCATCGAGCCGTTCCTCGCCGTGCCAGACCGCGTCGTCTACGTCCTGGCGCGCACAAGCAATCCGAGCGCCGGCCGGTTGCAGGACCTCGTCGCCGAAGGCGAGCCCCTCCACGAGCACGTCGCACGCTGGGTCGCCGGCCGCTGGCCGGGTGGCCGGGTGGGGCTGGTGGTCGGGGCAACCGCTCCTGGCGACCTCAAGCGCCTGCGCCAGGTGGTGCCAGGTCCGGCCTTCCTGGTCCCCGGTGTCGGCGCCCAGGGCGGTGACCTGGCGGTCGCGGTCGCGTGCTGTCATGGCGCCGATGCCCCAGGGCTGGTGAACGTCTCGCGCGCCATAGCTGGCGCGTCGCGCGGCGCCGACTGGCAGGCAGCGGCGCGAGCAGCGGCCGAGTCGCTTGCGTCTCGAATGCGGGAGCTCGGTGCTACACTCGGCCACTAGTCTCGCGCGCCAGCGGCGTGCGAAGCCGTCACAGGAGAACCGACACCGATCATGGGACCCATTGGCTGGCCAGAACTGATCATCCTGCTCGTGGTGGTGCTGATCATCTTCGGCCCGGGGAAGCTGCCGGACATCGGGAACGCCATCGGCCGTGGCGTCCGGGAGTTTCGGAAGGCGTCCTCCGACCTCGAGGACTCGATCCGCGGAGACGTCAAGCCGGCGCAACCGGGGAATGGTGGGTCGACCGGGTCGACGTCCAGCACCCCGGGAGGCACCGGACCCTCCGACACCAAGTAGCCTGCGCCTTGGGCGCCCGGACGCCTTTCGGCGCCGTGCGGCCCTGCTGCGCGTGAGGCGGCCGTGAGCCACGAAGAGGCGACGATGTCCCTCCTCGAGCACCTCGAGGAGCTGCGACGGCGCCTGATCATCATTGTCGCGACGGTGCTCGTCGCCGCGATCGTCGGGTTCATCTTCGCCCAGCGCATCATCGACCTGCTCATCGAGCGGCTCCCCGCGGGCTACGAGAAGCTCTACTTCACCGGGGTCGCGGACGCCTTCGGGGTCCTCATCAAGGTCGCCCTGTTCGCGGGCATCGCCATCGCCATGCCGGTGATCCTCTACCAGGTCTGGCGCTTCGTAACCCCTGGGCTCACCACCCGCGAGCGGCGCGTCGTGTGGCCGCTCTTGTTGGGCGCGCTGGGCCTGTTCGCGCTCGGCGTGGTCGTCGGCTACGTGATCATCCCGTTCGCGCTCAACTTCCTTCTCAGCTTCGCCGAGCCCGGCAAGATCGAGCCGCTGCTGACGATCAACGAGTACATCGGCTTCGTCACGACGATGATGCTGGCCTTCGGGCTCGTCCTGGAATTCCCGATCGTGCTCATTGCCCTGGCGCGGGTCGGGATCCTGTCGTACCGCCGGATCGCCGCGCAGCGTCGGTTCATCATCCTGGGCATCACGATCTTCGCCATCGTGGTCACGCCAGGTGGCGACCCGTTCTCGCCTACCATCCTCGGGGTGGTGATGTACGTCCTCTTCGAGGTCTCCCTGCTCATCATCCGCCTGATTCGCCGATGAGGCCGGGCGCTCGCGACCTCAGCTCGACGGGCGACTCTGCCGCCACCCTTGGCGCCCGAGTTCTGGTGCTGACCGATCCCGCCATGGAGCGGCACGCCGCACCTGGACATCCGGAACGCCGGGAGCGACTCGCGGCGGTCGCGGCCGGGGTCGAGACGGGCGCGGCGGAGTCCGGGGCCGAGCTCATCACCCGATCGCCCGCGCCGGCAGGCGATCCCGTCATCCTGACCGTCCATGACCCGGAGTACCTCGCCGCGCTCAACGAGTTCGACGCGGCGGGCGGCGGCTGGCTCGACGCTGATACCTACCTGGGCGAAGGCTCGTTGGCCGCCGCCCGCCTGGCGGTCGGGGGCGCGGTCGAGGCCGCGATCGCCGTTGCCCGTGGAGAGGTCCGCCTGGCGTTCGCCGTCGTGCGACCCCCGGGCCATCACGCCGCAGCGCGGCGAGCGGGTGGCTTCTGCCTGCTCAACAACGTTGCCATCGCCGCGGTCGCCCTGCGCGAGGCTGGGTTGGCACGGCGGATCGCCATCGTCGACTGGGACGTTCACCACGGCGACGGGACGCAGGAGCTGTTCGACCGCGATCCGGACCTCCTCTATGCATCCACCCACCAGCGGCCCCTCTATCCGGGAAGCGGCGCGCCGGACGAGCGCGGCGCAGAAGCTGGGGAGGGCACGATGCACAACGTCACACTCCCGCCGGGGACCGACGACGAGGCCTTCGCCGCCGCGTGGACGGATCACCTGATCCCCGAGATCCGGGCCTTCGCGCCAGAGGCGATCCTCGTCTCGGCCGGCTACGACGGACACCGGGACGATCCGCTGGCCCACCTCCAGCTCACCGAGGCGGGTTATCGAGCGGTCGCCGAGGCGGTGGGGGGAGTCGCGCACGAGCTTTCCCTGCCCGGCGTGGCCCTCGTCCTCGAAGGCGGGTACGACCTCCGGGCACTCGAGGCGTCCGTGGCCGCGACCGTGTCCGGCGCGCTGCGCGGCGTGGACGGGGGCCGCGAGACCCCTTCCGGCTCGGCCTGACGGGTCCGGGAGGAAGCATGCCGAGGCTATACTCGGCTTCATTGATGACTCGGGGAGACGACCGTTGGGCAGGACCGCTGGAAGCGTGACCACGACGCGGGGTCGGTCGCGGAGATCGACCACGCCCCGAGCGTCGCGCCGTGGCGCATCGGACGCCGCGCCTGCCGAGGGAGCCAGTCCCGCCCCGTCGACTTCGCCGTCGGCCCAGGTCGTCATCCTGAGCGGGCTCTCGGGCGCCGGGAAGAGCCAGGCCGCGAAGCTGTTCGAGGACCTGGGCTACTCCTGCATCGACAACCTGCCACCCGACCTGCTCGAGGCGTTCCTGGACCTGCGGCTGAGCGAGCCCGACCGATACCACGATGTCGCCCTGGTGCTCGACATCCGATCAGGGGATCCGGCGCCCGCGATCGCCCGGGCGAGGGCGATCCTCCTGCGGCAGGGCGGCGCTCCGACGGTGATCTACCTGGAAGCCAGCGACGCGGTGATCGTCAGCCGATTCGCCGATACCCGCCATCGGCATCCGCTCGAGTCCCGCAGCGGCGTCCAGGCCTCGATCGCAGAGGAGCGGGCCCGGCTGGCGACCACCCGCGAGCTCGCAGACCACGTCGTCGATACCAGCGGCCTGTCGATCGGGCAGCTGAAGGAACGCCTCTTCACCCTGGTCCCGACCGAACCGGGCAGTGACGTCCTCCAGGTCGAGATCGTGACCTTCGGCTTCAAGTTCGGGATCCCGCTCGAGGCGGACTTCGTCTTCGACGTCCGATTCCTGAACAACCCGTTTTGGGTGCCCGATCTCAAGCCGCTCTCCGGCCTGCACGCCTCCGTCCGGGACTACGTCCTCCGCCAGCCGCGCGCGCAGCGCTTCCTGGAGCTCGTGGAGGAGCTGCTCGACCTGACGCTGCCCGCCTACCGCGCGGAGGGCAAGCCGCGACTCGTCGTTGCGCTCGGCTGCACCGGCGGCTACCACCGCTCGATCGCGCTGGCCGAGGAGCTGGCAGACCACCTGAAAGGGCGCGACGGCACGAACGTCAGCGTCTTCCATCGCGAGCTCGAGCGATGAGTCGAATCCAGCTCCCGCGCTGGCTCTACCCCGGGATGCACATCAAGCGCTGGCTGCTGCTGTCCTTCCTGGGAATCACGATCCTGGGACTGGGCGCAGCGATCTTCCTGCTCTATCTCTACCGGTCCCTCGACGCGGACACGATCCCGTTCGTCTTCTCGGTGACCGGCGCGGGCCTCGAGCGCCCAGTCCGGGCCGTGGTGATTGCGGCCGCGGGACTGGTCCTCACCGGCGTCGGCGTGTGGGGCCTGATGCGCAGCATCGTCTCGCCGTTCGTGTCGCGCGGCGACAGCGTGCTGGAGGTGCTCTACACCAAGCGGTATCTGGCGCGCGGTCCGCGGATCGTCGCGATCGGCGGCGGCACCGGCCTCTCGACGCTCCTCCGGGGGCTCAAGGCCTACAGCGCCAACATCACCGCCGTCGTGGCAGTGGCCGATGACGGGGGCTCCTCCGGCAAGCTTCGGCAGCAGCTGGGGATCGTCCCACCCGGCGACATCCGCAACTGCATCGCGGCTCTCGCCGATGCCGAGCCACTGATGACCCAGCTGATGCAGTACCGGTTCCCGGCGGGGTCGGGCCTGGATGACCACGCGTTCGGCAACCTGTTCATCGCCGCCATGACCGCCGTCACCGGCGATTTCGAGGAGGCGGTCCGCGAGTCCAATCGGGTACTAGCGGTGCGCGGACAGGTGCTCCCGGCGACCAGCGTGCCGCTCAACCTGTCCGCTCGACTCGTATCCGGCCACCGAATCGACGGGCAGGTCGGGATCGGCCACGCCAACGAGCCCATCGAGCGAGTCTTCATCGAGCCGGCTGACGTGCGCGCCAATCCAGAGGCGCTCGAACGGATCCTGGAGGCCGATCTCATCGTCATCGGCCCGGGCAGTCTCTTCTCCAGCGTGCTGCCCAACCTGCTGATCAGCGACATCCGGGATGCGATCGAGGCCGCCCCTGGGATGCGCGTCTACGTCTGCAACGTCGCCACGCAACCCGGCGAGACGGGAACCTTTTCCGCGGCCGAGCACCTCGAAGCGCTCTTCGATCACATCGGCGAGGGCCTCATCGACTACGTCCTCATCAACCAGAACCGGCACGCGCGCCGCCCGGAGGGTTGGCTCGGCCAGCCCGTCGAGATCGACGCCCGCCGGCTCGAGGAGCTCCCAGTGGTGGTCGTCGAGGAAGATCTCGTCGACGTGGGGAATGCCCATCGCCACGACTCGGCGAAGCTCGCCGCCGCCCTCATGCGGCTCCAGCAGGAGGACCGCGTGGAGCGGCCTCGGCAGCGCAGGGTGCGACGACGGGCCGCCACGGCTTCCTGACCGAATGCTCGTCGCCGGGGCTGTAAAGGGCGAGCTCGCCCGAATCATTCCTGCCCGCACGTGCTGCCGCCGCGCCGAGCTGGCCGGGCTCCTGGCGAACGACCGCGGCGTGCCGGGGCTCAGCACCTTCGACCATGGCACCGCACGAATCACCGTGCAGCTGGCATCGTCCCTTGGGCTGCCGTATTCCGGGCCGCATGCTGTCGCCGCCGGCGAGAACCCGCTGCGACAGCGGACGGCTTCGGGTTCGCCGACGCCCGCCGCCGGCCGGCATCACCTCCAGGTCAGGCTCGACCCGTCCTCGCTCGCCGCCTGGTCGTGGGACGGCGCCCCGGCGTGCGACCGTCGGGCCTTCCTGCGCGGCGTGGTGCTGGCCGGCGCCTCGGTGTCGCTCACCTCGCGCGGCCCGCACGTCGAGTTCGTCTTCCGCAGCAGATCGCGCGCCGAGACGCTCCGCCGCCGGTTGGCGGAGAGCGGTGTCCGCGGATCGATCGCCGAGCGTCGCGGCAGGTGGGTCGTCTACCTCAAGGGACGCGACGAGATCGCGGCCCTGCTGCGGCTCACCGGCGCCAACCGCGGACTGCTCGACTTCGAGACCGGACGGGTCGGGAGCGAGGTGGGCAATCGGCTGAACCGCCTCATCAACGCCGAGGAGGCGAACCTGGGTCGCACCGTCCGAGCCGCCGATCGGCAGCTGCAGGCGATCCGGCAGCTCGAGACGAGTGGTGTGCTCGGGCGGCTCCCGCAGGGCCTGCGGATGGCGGCTGCCGAGCGCAGGCTGCAGCCTGAGGCCGATCTCGACACCCTCGCCGAGGCGCTTGGGGTGAGCCGCTCGGCGACGAACCATCGGCTCAGGAAGTTGGTCGAGCTGGCCGACGAAGTCGGCGCGGCACAGCCACCACGGCCACGAAGGGTCGACAGGTGAACCCGATCCGCCGACCGGTCGTCGCCGCCAACTGGAAGATGAACCCCGCGACCGAAGCCGAAGCCCTCTCTCTTGCCCGAACTGTCGTCAGTGGCGTGGCCGGCGTCGAGGCCACCACCGTCCTCTGTCCGCCGACGATCTGGCTCACGATCGTGAGTCGGGCGCTCGACGGAGACCTCGCCGTCGGCGCGCAGACGATGGCCGCCGAGGAGCGGGGCGCATTCACCGGAGAGACCTCTCCGCTGATGCTGCGGGGAATCGCGGATTGGGTGATCGTCGGGCACTCGGAGCGCCGTCAATACGACGGAGAGACCGACGAGCGCGTCGGCCGCAAGGTCGCGTCTGCGGTGGCCCACGCACTGCGCCCCATCGCGGCGATCGGCGAACGGATTGGCGAACGCAAGGCGGGGGAGACGGCTGCGGTCATCGATCGGCAGCTGCGCGCCGCGCTGATCGGGCTGGAACGCATCGCGGGCAGCGGTCTCGCGATCGCCTACGAGCCGGTCTGGGCGATCGGTACCGGAAACGCGGCTTCCGGGCATGACGCGCAGGCCGCCGCCGCGCAGATTCGCGACATCCTCCACGAGCTCGATCCTATCGGCGCCGACGAGGTCCCGATCCTCTACGGCGGGAGCGTGACCGCCGCCAACGCCGCAGAGTTCTTCGGCCAGCTGGACGTCGACGGCGCCCTGGTCGGTGGCGCCTCGCTCGACCCCGAGGGTTTCGCCGCGATCGTGGCCAGCGCAGCCGGAGCAGCCAGCTGAGCGCTCGTCGGGTGCGCGCGTCGAGACCGGTGCGTCCGCCGCGCCCGGTCGTCCTGTGCGTGCTGGACGGCTTCGGTGTGAACGACGACCCGACGCGGAACGCGCTCCTCGCCGCACGGATGCCGACATGGAACCGCCTCTGGTCCGACTGGCCGCACGCCCGGCTGGAGGCCGCCGGTGTCGCGGTGGGTCTCCCGGACGGACAGATGGGCAACTCCGAGGTCGGCCACCTCAACCTGGGGGCGGGCTTTCGCGTCCTGCAGGATCTTCCGCGCATCACCGAGGCGATCGCCGACGGCACGTTCTTCACCAACCCGGCGCTGACTGCGGCGTGCCGCCATGCGCTCGACGGAGGCACACGGCTCCACCTGCTCGGGCTCATCGGCCCGGGCGGGATCCATGCCGTTGACGGCCACATCGAGGCGATGGTCGAGCTCGCCCACCGGCAGGGCCTCCCGCCGGAGCGGGTGATCGTGCATGCCTTCACCGATGGACGCGACACCCCGCCGCGCTCGGCGGATCGCTTCGTCCCCGAGGTCGAGGCTCGCGTCGAGGGAAAGGCCGTCATCGGCTCGGTGGAGGGCCGCTACTACGCGATGGACCGCGACAAGCGCTGGGAACGCGTCAAGCTCGCCTGGGACGCGCTCGCCCACGGCGAGGGGCACCATGCCCCGACGGCGACCCGGGCGATCGCCGAGGCCTACGCTCGCGACGAGGGCGACGAGTTCATCCTCCCGACCGTGCTCGACCAGGCTCCGCCGATCGGCGATGGTGACGCAGTCGTCCACATGAACTTCCGCGCCGATCGCGCCCGCGAGTTGACCCAGGCGCTCGCGATCGACGAGTTCACGGACTTTGACCGCGGTCGCCGCCCGGCGGACCTTTCGGTCACGACCCTCACCGAATACCAGGTGCCGGAGGAGTTGCCGGTGGCGGTCGCCTTTCCGCCACTCGAGATCGACTCGCTGGCCGCCTACCTCTCGCGCCTTGGGCTCCACCAGTTCCACGTCGCCGAGACGGAGAAGTACGCCCACGTCACCTACTTCTTCAACGGAGGAGTCGAATCTCCGTTCCCCGGGGAGGACCGGGTTCTGGTCCTCTCACGGCGGGACGTGCCGACATACGATCACGCGCCGGAGATGAGCGCGGCGGCGATTACCGAGCAGCTGCTCGGCGCCATCGGGTCGGGTCGTTACGACTTCATCGTGGTGAATTACGCCAACCCGGACATGGTCGGCCACACCGGGGTATGGGACGCGGCGGTCCGGGCCGCCGAGGTGGTCGATGGCTGCATGGCGCAGATGGTGGGCGCGGTGGATTCCGCGATGGGGGCGCTGCTGATCACTGGCGACCACGGCAACATCGAGGAGATGCGCGACGAAACCGGGGCGCCGCAGACCAAGCACACCACCTCGCCGGTGCCACTGGTCGCCGTCGGCCAGGGGCTGCAGGGAGCCAGCCTCGACGATGGGATCCTGGCCGATGTGGCGCCGACGATCTGCGACCTGATGGGCATTCCGGCCGGTCCATCCATGACCGGCCACAGCCTCCTTCGGCGCGATTGACGAGCTCAGCCGCTATACTGCGCCCGCCATGCAGCCGCTCGTCATCGCCCAGGGAATCCTGGCCATCGCCCTCGTCGCCGCGATCCTGCTCCAGCAGCGTGGCACCGGGCTGGGGGGAGCCTTCGGCGGTGAGGTAACCGCGTATCGGAGCCGGCGGGGGATCGAGCGGACGCTCTTTCGGCTGACCGTCGTCCTCGCCATCCTGTTCGTCGTCTTCTCGCTCCTCAACCTGACCACGCCGCCGTCCGCCTGAGGCAGGTCCACGCCAGGCCACCGTCTGGGGGTGGTCGTCCAGGGCCTCACTATCGGGACTGGCTCCCACTGCATGGTCGCTTGCGGTCCCATTCGTGGCCGCGACTGCAGATCCTGGTCGCCACGCGTCCCACCAGTCGTAGTGACTCTTGCTAGTGAGCACCCAGACAACCATCGCGGTAGCGCCACACCCGCCGATCGACCCTGACAGGGCAGCCGGAGCGCCCAAATGCCTGTGCTATCATCGGCCGCGCCCCGCCGGTCTGAGCGCCGGCAGAGCCATGCCGAGGTGGCGGAATAGGTAGACGCGCTAGGTTCAGGACCTAGTGGCCGCAAGGTCGTGTGGGTTCAAGTCCCTCCCTCGGTACCAGTCCCTCGTAAGGTCGAAGCGATTCGTGCCCAGGTGGCGGAATTGGTATACGCGTACGTTTGAGGGGCGTATGGGGAAACCCATCCGGGTTCAAGTCCCGGCCTGGGCACCACTTCACTGACAGGACCGATGGCGCCGCTCCGCCCGGGGCGGCGTCGTTGCTTGTCCGGAGAGACAGCGCCGTTATCGGCTCAGTCGATGAGTGAGAACGTGGGGCCGGGCCATCGCTCCATTTTCATCGCTCAAGCCGCTGAATCCAGGCATGAGGCTGCTGACGGCGCCCTCGTTTCATCGGCTCAGCCGATGTTTCCGCGCACGGGATGGCGCTCGCGCGATCACCTATCGGCTCAGCCGGTAACCCGCGGCCACTCCGCCCCGGCGGCGTTGATGAACCGGAGACGCGTGCTACCCTCCCCGGCGGGCGGTTAGCTCAGCTGGTTAGAGCACCTCGTTTACACCGAGGGGGTCGGGGGTTCGAACCCCTCACCGCCCACCACGATCGCGGCTGGTACGATGGCGGGGATTCACCCGAGCACCCCAGGAGTGACATCCACCCATGGAAATCTGGATCCCCGTAATCGTCATTGCGGTCATCGTCCTGTTCCTGGTCTTCACCTACAACGGCCTGGTCCGGCTGCGCAACCAGGTCGACGAGGCCTGGAACCAGATCAGCGTCCAGCTCAAGCGTCGTCACGACCTCATCCCGAACCTGGTCGAGGCGGTAAAGGGCTACATGGAGTTCGAGCAGACCACGCTGACCAAGGTCATCGAGGCGCGCAACGCCGCCGTCAGCGCGCAGGCCGCAGGGCCCGCCGCCGCCGGCCAGTCAGCCCAGGCAGAGAACATCCTGACCGGCGCCCTTCGGCAGCTCTTCGCGCTGGTCGAGAACTACCCGCAGCTCAAGGCCAACGAGAACGTGCTGCAGCTCCAGGAGCAACTGACCACGACCGAGAACCAGATCGGCTTCTCGCGCCAGCACTACAACAGCACCGTCCGGGAGTTCAACACCTCGATCCAGACCTTCCCTAACGTCATCCTCGCTGGCATGTTCGGCTTCAAGGGCCGCGACTACTTCCAGATCCAGGAGGAGGACGCGGCGGTCCCGCAAGTCGATCTCAGCCTGAACAAGAGCTGACCGCTCCCGGACCGATCGCAATGCGCCGGACGGCGCTGCCTGACCGATGACCGAATCGGCTGCGCCGACCACATTCTTTCGCGAGGTCGACCGCAATCGGCGCAACAGCTGGTTGCTGGTCGCCTGCGTCATCGTCGTGCTGGGGGCGCTGGGTGGCGCCATCGGCTATGCCACCGGCTTCGGCTGGGGCGGGGTGATCGTGGCGGTCGTGGTGGCGACCCTGCTCTCCATCGGCTCGTACTTCAGCGGCGACAGCGTGGTGCTCGCGAGCTCGAGTGCGAAGGAGGTGCCGATCACCAACCCGCCGGAGCAGTACTCGCAGTTCGTCAACGTCGTGACCGAGATGAGCCTCGCCTCCGGTGTGCCGATGCCCCGCATGTACGTCATCGACGATTCCGCGCCGAACGCCTTTGCCACGGGCCGCGATCCCAAGCACGCCTCGATCGCGGCCACGACCGGGCTCCTGCAGAAGATGGACCGCGAGGAGCTCCAGGGGGTGATCGGCCACGAGATGAGCCACGTCCGCAACCTCGACATCCGCTTTGCGCTGCTCGTCGGCGTGCTCGTCGGGAGCATTGCCCTCCTCTCGGATTGGTTCCTCCGCTACACGTTCTGGTTCGGCGGGGGTCGGCGCTCGCGCTCCGATTCCGATCGAGGTGGCGGCGGGCTCCAGGTGATCCTCTTCGTGGTGGCCATCGTCCTGGCGATCCTGGCGCCGCTCATCGGGCGGATCGTCCAGCTGGCGGTCAGTCGCAGGCGTGAGGAGCTTGCCGATGTGAGCTCGGTGGACCTCACCCGCAATCCGGTTGGCCTGGCCCGCGCCCTGCGCACCATCAGCGATGACCCCGACGTGCTCGAGGTGGCCAATCGCGCGACGCAGCACCTCTACATCGTCAATCCGATCAAGAGCTTCGAGGAGCGCTCAAAGTCGATGTGGGACACGCATCCGCCCATTGCCGAACGCATCCGGATCCTGCAACGCATTGCCGGGCAGATGGGAGTGCCATTCCCGGAGGATCTTGAGCGAGCCAGTGCCGGCACTCCGCCGGCCATTGCCTGAGGCCGCGATGAGAGGCCGCGTGCCAGCGTCAACGGCGGCACGACCCGACTCGCTCATGCGAACGGTGCTCCACAGCCCGTCGCGCATGGCGGCGTTGATCGTGGCGATCGTGCTTGCGCTGGACCTGCCCGGCACGATCGGAGCGATCCTCGGCGCGAGGCCGGCGGAGCTTGCGATCCTGGTCGTGGTGGCGCCGGTGACGCTGGTCATCGGACTCTTCTTCATCTATCGGCTCTGGCGCCGACCGACCCGCACGATCATCGCCGTCTTCCTGGTCGTCTGGGTCACGCCGACGGTCGCGAGCATCGTGGGCGGCGGCCTTCAGCCTGGCGCGTTCGTCCCGCTTGCGCTCGACATCGCGGCGGCGGTCCTGGCCGCCGTCGCGCTCAACGAGCCGCGGACGATCGGGGCTTCGCAGCCGGCGCGCTGAGCGTGGCCAATAGCCCTCTCGCCTTGCCGCTCCGCGAGCCCCTGTGCTATCGTCCGACGCCGATACGCGACCACGAGCGGGGCCGCAGATCCACGGATCGAACGGGCGAGCCGAGGTAGCTCAGTTGGTAGAGCACCGCCCTGAAGAGGCGGGTGTCGTCAGTTCGATTCTGACCCTCGGCACCAGCCATGGGCGCGCATCGACGAACGGGCGGAAGTGGCTCAGTTGGTAGAGCATCACCTTGCCAAGGTGAGGGTCGCGGGTTCGAGTCCCGTCTTCCGCTCCATTTTTCTGCCCCACCGGATCACGCTCGACCTCCGCCGACCTGCTAGCCTCCTGAAGCGGATTCGCTGCCCCGTCGTCTAGTGGTAGGACAGCGGACTTTGGATCCGTGAACCGAGGTTCGAATCCTCGCGGGGCAGCCAGCGCGAGCTGACGAGGCGACGTGCCCGAGTGGTCCAGGGAGCGGTCTGCAAAACCGCGTACACGGGTTCGATTCCCGTCGTCGCCTCCACAATTCTGAGCACGACCTGCACGGCCGGTTATGCGGTCGTTGCCTCCTCGATTGCGTACGTCATGCGGCTCGCCACACCTGCCGTAGAGCCGCCGACGGACGCCGCCACCACGATCGCTCCGGCCGCCGCGAACATGAGGGCCACCGGCGCAACGTCGACGATCGCTCCGGCCAGGGCGTAGCTGATTGGCGACAAGCTGAAGGCGCCCAGCAAGACGATGCTCATGACCCTGCCACGCATCGCTTCAGGCGTCCGGCCCTGGAGCCAGGAGAAGATGTGCACATTCAGGAAGCCGGCGCCCAGCCCGATCCCGACCAGTAGGACAAACGCCGATGGGATGTTCGGCGCGACCCCGAGAAGGGCGAGTGCGACACCCATCGCGAAGGCGGTCGCCAGGACCAGGATGCCCAGGCGCGGCACCCGCCTGCTGGCGCCGATCGCTCCGACCACCGCGCCGCCGCCGTAGGCGCTGAGCAAGATGCCGAAGGTTGCGGATCCGCCGCCGAGGGTGTGATCGGCCATGAAGGGGACCCCTACGAGCAACGGTCCATTGAAGGCGAAATTGGACGCCGCAACCAGCAGGATGAGAGATCGCACCGGCGGATCGCGCCGGGCGTAGTCGAGGCCGGCGCGAATGGAGGCGATGACAGTTGGCGCGCGCGCATCTGTCGTCCCTGGGGCCTTGGTGGGGCGGCGTCCGCCGGCGATGAACAGGAGCGCGACGCTCGCCGCCGCAAACGAGACAGCATCGACGGCGAAAGCCGGGCCGGTCTGCACCAGCGCCACAACCACGCCAGCCAGGGCCGGACCGATGAGGCCGGCGAGCTGCTGGCTGCCCTGCATCAGGGCATTGGCGGGTGGAAGGCTGGGCTCGTCGACGATCATCGGCAGGATGGCGCTCACGGCCGGGTAGAAGAGGGCATCGACCACGCCGAACGTGCCGGCCAGGATGTACAGCTGCCAAAGGGAGGCATGACCGGTCAGAACGAGCGCGGCGATGATGCCGACGAGCACGGCCCGAATGGCGTTGGAGTACAGCATCAGGCTGCGGGGCGACCAACGATCGGACAGCGCTCCGCCGAGCAACATGAAGATGGCGCGCGGAATGGCGGCCACCATGAGCACGGTGCCGAGGGCCAGCCCGGAGCCCGTTAATTGCAGCGTCAGCCAGGCGAGCGCCACAAAATTGAACTGGTCGCCCAGGACCGAGATGCTCTCCCCGCCGAAGAGAAGGCGGAAGTCGCGCACGCGAAGCGGACCGAGAAGCTGAGGACCGGCCGAGGCGCGAGCCGGGCGGGGGTGCTCGTCAGCCACGTCCACGTGGCCCCTCACTCACCCGGCCAAGGGAAGGCGTAGAACAGCACTGCGATGGGCACAGCGTCCGCCGGACGGTCCGCCTCGGATCTCCACCACTTGATCAGCAGCGCGACGTACTCTTCTGTGAAGCGCGGTAGCTCCTCGGCCGTGAGATGGGTAGCCGAACTCGAAAACATTGCGGCCTCCGCTGCGGGAAGCCGATGGCGGTTTCGCATGTATCGGTCGACGAGGTCGCGATCGCGCTGAAGCCGAATGCGCCCGAGCTTTCCGGCCTCCATGGTTTCCGCCGCTTCGTCCTTGACTGAGCGGAGGTCAAGCGGGACGAGGCGCCACCATCGCTCCCGTCGGCTCGGCCGATCCGGGTCATGCTCGATGAAGCCGAAGCGTTCGAGTTGGCGGAGGTGGTAACTCGTCGAGCCGGTGTTCTCACCAAGCGCCTCCGCGACAGAGGTTGCGGTCGAGGAGCCGGCGAACGCTAGGTGGTAGAGCACCCGCTGTCGCATGGGATGCGCGAGCGCCTTCAGCTCGTCCACGTTCGCGATATCGCGCCGTGGCATAGTCCCTGCCATTGCAGAGATTCTTATGCAAAGGAATCTCTGTAGTCAACCTGAAGGCCCCTTAGCAGGGTCACTGACTATTCGTCGGCAGAGGCAAGGTGGCTGACTGGGGCATAGAATCGGGGCCGTTCGGCGATCGCGGGATCGCATGTGGATCGGTGTCGACTGATTCCTGGGGTCGCGCCGGAGTGGCGGAACGGCAGACGCAGCCGGCTTAAACCCGGCAGCCGCAAGGCGTGGGGGTTCGAATCCCTCCTCCGGCACCACAGCCTGAGCCGATCGCTCGTTGGCTCGGGACTGCGCACCGTGCGCTACCGGCGCTAATTCTCGCCGGGCGAGGGTTATTCGACGAAGCCCGCCGGTTTCGGGCCAGATATGGCCCTAATTCTCACCCAGTGATATTTACGTGCCCGAACGAAGGCTGTGCCAACAGTAACTGTCAGCAATCGAGTATTAGCGCCAGGGAGCGCCTGCGGAGTGCCTGGGGATCTTCTTCGGGTCTGGGGCGCGACGTCGCGATGGAGAGGGAGGGCTCAGCGGCGGCCGAAGATCCCGCGGCGCTCGCGGGTGTGCTCCCCAGCCGGCTGGCTCTCGATCCCCATCAGGGTCTGTGCCACCCCCCGCAAGGCGATTGCGGCCGGGGAAAGCGGCCGTCCGATGACCAGCGGGACCCCCTCGTTCACGGCCCGGATCATCTCGACCTCGGTGTAGGGAATCTCTGCCGCGGGACGCGCCCGGAGCAGGTTCTCCACGTCGCGGCTCTTCAGGAGCTCTTTGGGGAAGAGGTGGTTCACCACGAACTGGGTGCGCGCGCGCAAAGTCGTGGTCTCTGCCAGGTAGGCGAGCATGAGGCTGGTCGCCCGCAGCGCGGCGATCTCCGGAAAGATCACGAAGACGTGCACGTCAGCCTGCTCGAGGATCCAAAGGCTGCGTGGGTCGAGGCGGCTGCCGCCGTCGATCACCACGTGGTCGAAGCGAGGCCGAAGCAACCCCAGGATTCGCTCGAGCTCCTCGATCCCGACCCGCACCTCGGCGTCGGGGATCGAGGGCGCAGCGAGCACGGATACGCCCGATGAGTGCTTGGTCAGGTAGGACGCCGCGAGCTCGGGATCGGTCAGCGCGGGCTCGTCGCTGGCGAGCCCGGCGATGTCAAAGCGCGGACTCAGGTTGAGGTGAGTCGCCACCTGCCCGAACTGCAGGTCGAGGTCGATGAGCAGCACCCGCTGCCCGGGAAACCCCGACCCGGCACTGTCGCCGCTGGCGAGCAGCACCGCGGTGTTCACCGCCAGCGTCGTGGTGCCTACGCCGCCCTTGGGGGAGAAGAAGATCGAGATCTGCCCAACCGATGCACTGTGGTCCGTATCCGGCTTCACCCGGCCCGATCGGATCAGGAGGGCCTCGATTCTCGCTTCGAGCTCCCGGCCCTGCCAGTTGATGCCGACGACGTCGTCAGCGCCCGCCTCGAGGAACGCGATCCGCGCCTCGACGTCGCCGGCCGGAGCCACCACGAGGCAAGGCGTCGGGATTGTCGAGGCGCTGCGGATGGAGCCGATGGCGCCGGTGACGGCGAGTCCGTCGGCCACGACGAGGTCGAAGCGGGCGTCGCGGAGGGCAGCAACCGCCTCAGCGGGGGTCTGCACCGTGCTCACCGGAAAACCGGAGGCGGTCAGCTGCTGGTGCAGTCGGTCGCGCAGCTCGCCTGGCGGCGCGCAGAGGAGAATCGGGTTGCCTGGCATGCGGTCCTTATCGAGGGATCGGGCAGCGGGAAATCACTGGGGGATCGCTGGAGTATAGGCCGGGGTGCCGGAATTGCCCGGCCAGCCGCCAGCGACTATACTGCGCGGGCGCCTCCGTTCGCGGAGGCTGTTTTTCTGTTGAAAGGGCTCCTTTCTGCCGCACCGCCGGTCGTCGTCGGTAGCCGCAAGCCCATAGAGAGGAGGAGATCGGCTCATGCGCCGATACGAACTCATGCTGTTGCTCCGCCCGGACCTGGAGGACGACAAGCTCCAGTCCGCGGTCGAGAAGGTGACACGCGCCATCGTCAACGGTGGTGGCAGCCTGTCCAAGGTCTCGCCCTGGGGTAAGCGCCGCCTGGCGTACCCGATCCAGCACCTTCGCGAGGCGAGCTACTTCCTCATCCACTTCGACATCGAGCCAGGCGAAGTCCGCGAGATCGAGCGCGGCCTGCTGATCAGCGAGGAGATCCTCCGCCACCTGGTGACCGTGATCGAAGACCGCGGGCCTGCTGGCGAGGAGATCGACGCCGTCCCGCCGGCCGACGCGGTCGAGGTCGGCGAGCCAACCGGCGCGGCTCCCAGCGAGTTGGACGAGGACCTGACCGATGAGCCCGACGACGATCTCGTCGCGGCCGACGAGGAGCGCGAGGACGAAGTCGCTGTCGCAAGCGGTGAGTAGGGGACTGAGGGCCGAAGGAGGGCCTGGGCGATGACCTTGAACAAGATGATGATCATCGGCAACCTGGGGGCCGACCCTGAGCTGCGCTACACGCCAAGCGGCAAGGCCGTCACCAACCTGCGCGTCGCCGTCAACCACAACTTCCGCGATCCCGCCGGGGAGTGGCAGAAGGAGACGCAGTGGTTCAACGTCGAGGTTTGGGACCAGGCCGCCGAGCGCGCTGCGGAGCAACTGCGCAAGGGGAACAAGGTCTACGCCGAGGGGCGCCTGCGCACTCGTGAGTGGGAGGGCCAGGACGGCCAGAAGCGCACGAGCGTCGAGATTCGCGCCGACCGCGTGCAGTCCCTGGAGCGTCGCGAGCCAAGCGAGGGCTACGGCGGGATGACCGATGTGCCGATGGAAACCGGCACCCCGGCAGCGCGCCCCCGCGGCGCCGCCGCGGCCGTCCGCCCCAGCACTGGCGATGAATCGGCGCCCTTCGTCGACGTTGACGACATTCCATTCTGATCTGAACGAGGAACGCATCACTCCATGGCAAGTCCCCGATCCCGTCGCGAGACGGCTGACTACTACCGCGACCGCCGCCGCCGCAAGGTCTGCAACTTCTGCGTCGACAAGGCGGAGAGCATCGACTACAAGGAGGTCAATCGCCTCCGCCGATATCTCTCGGAACGCGCCAAGATCGAACCGCGCCGCAAGACCGGAACGTGCGCTCGACACCAGCGGATGCTGACCACCGCCCTCAAGCGGGCCCGGCACGTCGCGCTGCTGCCGTACGCGCCGCAGCACCTGCGCCCCTAGGCCGCCGCGCCACTGACCGGCGCCCCGCCGAAGGGCGCCGGCGTCTAGTCGGGAGGGTCTGTTGGACATCGTCCTGCTGGTGGCCTCGCTCGGCCTGATCCTGCTGGGAGCCGAGCTCTTCACCAACGGGATCGAGTGGTTCGGCCACAAGCTCAATCTCGCCGAGGGAGCCGTCGGCAGTGTCCTCGCGGCCGTGGCCACCGCGATGCCCGAGACGCTGATCCCGGTCATCGCCATCGTCGGGCCGCTGGTGGTGGGCGGTCACCCGGGCGAGTCGGCTGAAGTCGGCGTCGGTGCCATCCTGGGCGCGCCGTTCATGCTCTCGACGCTGGCCATGTTCGTGACCGGGCTCGGGGTGGTCCTGGTCACGCGCGGCGGACGGCGGACGAACCAGCTGAACGTCAACGTCCGCGTCCTCGCGCGCGACGTCCTCGTCTTCCTTGGCGCGTATGCGGCAGCGGTGGGGACCGCATTCCTGCCGCCATCGGTCCATTGGCTGAAATGGCCGGTCGCCGCCGGCCTGCTGGTCGCCTACGCCGTCTACGTGCGCGCCCACTTCAGCGACGAGGCGGAGGAGTCGGACCCGGCGGACCTCAACCGGCTGCACCTGACCCGGCTTCGTTCCCAGAGTCGGGTTTCCGCCTCGGGCAGCGATGCCCCCGATGGCGATCCCCCTGTGGCGGTGGCGGTGCCGCGGCTGCGCGTGATCATCACCCAGGTCCTGCTCGCCCTGGCCGCGATCATCGTCGGGGCGCAGGTCTTCGTGGGTGCCGTGGAGGAGCTGTCGCGCACGGTCGGGCTCGACCCGCGGATCCTGGCCCTGGTGCTCGCCCCGATCGCCACCGAGCTGCCGGAGAAGCTGAACAGCCTCCTCTGGGTCCGCGTCGGCAAGGACACCCTGGCGATGGGCAACATCACCGGGGCGATGGTCTTCCAGAGCTGCATCCCTACCGTGCTGGGCATCGCGTTCACCGAGTGGGCCTTCACCGAGCAGAGCGCGCTCTCGTTCGCCTCGGCGGGGGCGGCGTTCGTGGCCACGATCCTCATCTTCGGCACGATGTTCCGGGTCGGGCGCCTGAGCGCCTGGACGCTGCTCATCGGCGGGCCGATCTACGCGCTGTACGTGTTCGCGGCCCTCACCCTGCCCGTGCCGCTCGCGGCGGCCCACTGATTCCGCGCTCAATGGGCGGCCTGGGCTGCCGGCCCGCCTCGGATGCTATGCTGACGCGCCGCCTTCTGGCCCGTGAGGAGTTCCACTGTGCTCAAGCAAGCGACGTCGACCTCTGCCGCGATGGCTGACCAGACGACCGAGCTGTGGGCATTCTTCCGCGGCGGGTTCGTCCCGCTCAAGGATGCCAACGTGAGCGTGATGACGCACGCCCTCAACTATGGGACCGCCGTCTTCGAGGGCATCCGGGCCTACTGGAACGCTGAGGCGAAGCAGCTCTACGCGCTCGACCTCGTGCCGCACTTCCAGCGCATCATCCGGTCGGCCCGCCTTCTGTTCATGGAGGTCCCGTACGGGGCCGAGGAGATGGCCGACTTCACCGTCGAGCTCCTGCATCGCGATGGCTTCCAGGAGGACGTTTACGTTCGGCCGCTCATCTACAAGTCGAGCGAGCTCATCGGCGTACGGCTGCACAACCTCGACGCCGACTTCACGATCTTCGCCATCCCCTTCGGCAAGTACATCGATACCGAGAGCGGCGTTCGGGCCATGGTCAGCAGCTGGCGCCGGACGGACGACAACGCGATTCCCGCGCGCGGGAAGATCACCGGGGCCTACGTGAACTCCGCGCTGGCCAAGAGCGAGGCGCAGCTCAACGGGTTCGACGAGGCGATCGTGCTGACCCAGGACGGCCACGTCAGCGAGGGGAGCGCGGAGAACCTGTTCATCGTTCGCGAGGGGACGCTCGTCACCCCGTCGGTGACCGACAACGTACTCGAGGGGATCACCCGCCGACGCCTGATGGGGGTGGCGGGTGACCTGGGGATCCCGGTCGTGCAGCGGTCCATCGACCGGACGGAGCTCTACAACGCAGACGAGGTCTTCCTGTGCGGGACCGGGGCACAGGTCTCGCCGGTCATCGAGATCGATCGTCGGCTCGTGGGCGACGGCCGGCCGGGGCCGCTGACCAGCCGCCTCTCGCGCACCTATTTCGACGCCGTCCGCGGGAGGCTCGAGACCTACCGCTCCTGGCTGACACCGATCTACTAGGAGGTCGCGCCGTCGGTCCGTCCGGGTGGGCGCCCGCCGGGCTTCAGATGCTGCAGGACGCGCAGGCCGACCGCTATCGCTGGCTCCAGCGGGTATTGGAGATCGTTCCCGGCCTGACCAGCTGGGCGATCATCCTTGGGCCGATCTGGCTGAGCTTCAGTTATCCGTGGCTGGTCGCCTACTTCGTCCTCACCTTCGACTTCTACATCCTCTGCCGGTCCGTCTGGCTGGCAGTGACGATCCTCATTGGCTGGCGGCGGGTGAGCCGGGTGGTCGCGACTGACTGGCGAGAGCGCCTCGCGCTGATCGACCGAGGCGATCCGGCAGGCTTCGCCGATGTCGGCACCGGCGGTGGGGACCGCGAACCGCCAGTTGGCGGGGCGCCGAGCTCGGAGGAGCTGATCCAGCTCGCCCTCATCCCCACCTACACAGAGCCGCTCGAGAAGCTCCGCGAAACGGTCCGGGCGCTGGCCGTGGCGGATTGGCCGAGGGAGCGCAAAATCTGCGCGATCATCACCCGCGAGACCGATGAGGAGGGGATCGCCAACGTCACGACCCTCCGCGGCGAGTTCGCCGATGCCTTCGCGGATTTCATCCACATCCTGGATCCGCTTGAGCCGGGGATCGTCATCGGCAAGAGCAGCGCCATGGCGTGGGGCGGCCGCTATCTCTATCGGCGCCTCGTCCGTGACCAGGGGATGGATCCGACCCGGATCCTGATCACCGACCTCGACGCCGACTTCCGGGTCCATCCCAAGTACT
The DNA here is from genome assembly GCA_030774475.1 of Chloroflexota bacterium. GTDB lineage: Bacteria > Chloroflexota > Limnocylindria > QHBO01 > QHBO01 > CF-82. Next base: position 29,537 of record JALYLB010000100.1, read on the forward strand.
TCACCTACCTGGCCTGGATGCACCTGACCGATGCCAACCGGAACACGCAGCTCTACCAGCCGATCCCGTACTTCCACAACAACATGTGGGAGGCACCCGTCCTGCTCCGGCTCTTCGCCGCCGTCCTCACCCAGCTCCAGCTATGGCGCAGCGTGATGCCGGAGAAGCTCGTGAGCTTCTCGAGCTACTCGACCACCCTGAACATGGTCCACGAGGTGGGCTACTGGGCCACCGATGCGATCCCCGAGGACAGCCGCTTCTACTGGAAGAGCTACTTCACCTACGGAGACCGGTTCCGGGCAGTGCCACTCTTCATCCCGATCTACGGCGACGCGGTGCGAGCCAAGACCTACTGGCGCTCGATGATGGTCCAGTACACGCAGGCACGCCGCTGGGCGTGGGGAGTGACTGACATCCCGTACGTGGTCCAGAACGCCATCCGCCACACCGAGATCCCGCTCCTCTCCCGCGTCTGGCGGATCCTGAACCTGTTCTGGGAGCACATCAGCTGGGCGATCGCTCCCTTCGTCATCACCTTCGGGGCCCTCATCCCGCTCGTCCTCAACCCGGCCTTCGGGCAGACCATCCTGGGCCAGAACCTCCCGATCTACGCCAGCGCCATGCTCACTGCGGCTGCCTTCAGCCTGGCGGTGATGATCGTGGTCGAGAACGCGATCGTGCCGCCGCGCCCGCCGGAATGGGGGCGGATCCGTCGTCTTGTCAGCTACCTGCAGTGGACCGGACTGCCGGTCATCGGGATCCTGTTCAGCAACCTGCCCGCGCTCGACGCGCAGACGCGGCTGCTCACTGGTCGTTACCTCGAGTACCGCGTCACCGAGAAGGCGTAGCGGGTGCCCACCGACACGATCGCCATTGCGCGCGTCCAGCTGGCGCGGGACCTCACTCGGCTCCTGGCCCTGCCCCTCCTCCTGGTCGTCGTGGCGATCGGCGGGATTGGTGTTGCGATCCTGCAGGGCGGCCCGCTGGGCGTCGCGCTTTTCGCGGCCTCCGGCCTGGTGATCCTCGTCGCCGTCCTGCTGGCCGCGGTGCCGCTCAGCCTCCGAGTCGACGTCGAGGTGGGCGGCATCCGTGTGCGCTGGCTCGCCGGATCGCGCCGCTACCTGCTGGTGCGCGGCCCGGTGACCCGCGTCGGCGTGACGGGCGACGCGCGCGGCGTGCTTCGCAGCCGCCATCCGATCCTGGGCTGGTCGAACGGCCGGGCGACGCTGCGCGGCGAGGAGGCGGTGACGCTGGTCCGGCTCGCCCGAAGCGCCACCGTGATCCTCATCCCGACCGACCAGGGACGCCTGGCGGTGGCGGCCGCCTCCGAAACGGAGCTGATCGAGGCACTCGGCGCAGCGGCGCGGGTCCAGGAGCGGCTCGACGAGGTCAGCGGTCGGGTCATGGCGGCCTTCGCGTCGGGGATTCCGGATCTCGAGGAGCGACGCCTGCGAACGGGGGCGACCGGAACCGCGGTCGAGCCGGTCCAGTCGGCCGAGGCGGTTGAGCCGGCGGAGATCGCTCAGGCCGAGCCTCCCCCGTTCCTGACCGGTATCGAGCGGGCTCGGCTCGAGGAGCGGCTGGCGGCGGCGCGGGAGGCCGCCCTGATCGCGGCTGAGGCAGAACGACTCGCCGGGCAGGAAGCGGCGGCAACCGGGGCGCCGCCCGGAACGGCAGCTCGGACTCCAGCAGCAGCCATGGTCACCGCCGGTCTCGAGGAAGAAGGGCCCGTGACCGCCCCCAGCCTGGCGCGGCAGCGGATCGCGGGGACCTGGGTCCGCCCGGCATGGGCAACGGACGCCACCCTGCGAGTCCTGGTCACCATCGGCTGGGCCGGGGTGCCCCTGGTCGCTTCGATCATCGCCTGGGCCGTCACCGCACCCTCGGACCTGATCACCTCGCAGCGCCAGCTGAGCCTGGCCCTCACCCTCGGCGGCCCGGCGGGCGCCCTCGGCGTCCTGGTGGCGAGGACCTGGTGGCCACGCTTCACCGGGTTGGTGACCTGCGGGGCGCTGGCCGGGCTCCTCCTCGCCGCGCGAGCCGCATTCGGTTGACGCGAGGCG
>JALYLB010000101.1 GCA_030774475.1 Chloroflexota bacterium
GGATGTTGAGGGCCTCGAAGTTCCACCAGTCGTCCTCGATCTCCGGACCCTCGAAGACTTCGAAGCCGTAGCCGTGGAAGATTTCGCGAAGCTGGCGTTCGACGGCCATGGTCGGATGCAGGTGGCCGATGCGAACTGGCCGCCCGGGAGAAGTCATGTCGAGTCGCTCTGCCGCCAGGCGCGCCTCGAGACCGGAGGCCTGCAGGGTCGCCAGCCGCTCTCCGATTGCCACGTCAACCGCCTGCCTGACCTCGTTGGCGAGCGCTCCGAGCGCGGGTCGCTCGGCGGGTTCGACCGCGCCGAGGGCATGTAGCAGGCGGGTCAGCGCTCCGCTCCTTCCAAGGAGCGCTGCGCGCAGCCCCTCGACCGACGCCTCATCCACCGCCTCCCCGAGGCGCTCGGAGGCATCCCGGCGCACCCCCTCGAGGGCTGCCCGGAGCTCTGCCGCGGTCACTGCTTCGGTCGACATCGGTCCATTCGTTGCTCCAACCCGATTGTGGCGCGTAGCAAACGACCCCGCTCCTCGCTGGAGCAGGGCCGTGTCGCCGGCGTCGATGACGCCGGCTAGCCGCTAAAGGAGGCCTTTGCCGTCTCGACGATCTTGGCGAAAGCGGCCTCGTCGCGGACGGCGAGGTCGGCGAGGATCTTGCGGTCCACCTCGACCCCGGCGGCCTTGAGGCCGGCGATCAGCCGCCCGTACGGCAGGCCGTTGGCCCGGGAGGCGGCGTTGATGCGCTCGATCCAGAGGCGGCGCATGTCCCGCTTGCGGACGCGCCGATCGCGGTAGGCGTAGACCAGGGCGTGGAAGAGAGCCTCGCGCGCCGGACGGACGAGCTTCGACTTCGTTCCGCGACGGCCTGCCGCCTGGGCGAGGAGACGCTTGTGGCGCTTGTGGGCGGCGACGCCGCGCTTGACTCGTGCCATCTCTCAGCTCACTTCGCGTACGGCATCAGCCGTTGCAGCTGCGCGGCGTGGGCCGGGCTGGCCACCGCCTTGCCGGCATAGCGCCGGGTGCGGCGGCTCGACTTGATCTCGAGATGGTGGCCGCGCCAGGCCTTCGGCCGGACCCACTTTCCGGATCCGGTCTTCCTGTACCGCTTGGCCGTTCCCTTGTGGGTCTTGATCTTTGGCACTTATTTACTGCTCCGCTGGTGGCTGGGGCGTCTCCGCCGGTGACTCCCTCGGCGGGAGCTGTCCCTTGGCGGCGAGCGCATCGCCGATGGTCTGGCTCTCGGACCGGCTCGCCTGGGCACCCCTGGCAGCCGCCTTGGCGGTCTGCGGAACAGCCGGCTCGGCGCCGGTCCCGTTCACGGTGGCCTCGGCCTGGTCCTGGTCGGTCTTCTTCTCGGCTCGCTTGTCGATGGGAGCCATCACGATATACATGCTGCGACCCTCGAGGAGCGGCGGCCGCTCGATGGTCCCGTGCTCTATCAGCAGCGCGGCTGCCTTATCGAGGAGGTCTCGGCCAAGGTTGGCGTGCGTCATCTCCCGACCGCGGAACTGCACCGTCACCTTGACCCGGTCGCCCTCGTCGAGGAACTCGGCGGCCCGGCGGGTCTTGGTACGCAGGTCGTTGGTATCGATCTTGACCCTGAGCCGGATCTCCTTGAAGGTCTGTGACTTCTGCTTCTTCTTGGCTTCGCGCTCGCGCTTCTGCAGCTCGTACTTGTACTGTCCGTAGTCAAGGATGCGGCAGACCGGGGGGACGGCCGTCGGAGCGACCTCCACGAGGTCGAGGCCCTTCTCCTGTGCCAGGGCGAGCGCTTTCGCGGTTGGCATGACGCCCAGCTGCTGGCCTTCATCGTCAATGACCCGCACCTCGCGAATGCGGATCAGCTCATTGATTCGGAGGTCCCTTGCGATCTTCTTCTGCCCCTTCAACAAATAAGCCACCAGCCGATACGGACGGTGGCCCACTTCGACGCTAAAACGCCGCGGAACTATACCGGATTTGGCTCTCTCTGGTCAACGACCCACGCTCGCCAACGCCGCTGGGCGGTGGCAACCGAGCCCTGCACGACGTCGGTCTATGCATAAGGGGTGCTGAACGGCAAGCGAGCACCGCGGGAACAGGACGTCAGACGGCGTTTATGCATGACCGTGCTCGGCGATCGGCAGAACGCGCCTTTGGGGCTCTTGCTCATGACCCTGGTGCATTTTTGGGGACCGAGCATCGTCTTCGGGCCGGCTCCTCCGCTGCTCAGCACTGGTGTGCATAAGCGAGCGATAACGGGCCAGTACGAGGCGGCAAGAGACCATCCGCCTATGCCGACCTCCGAGCGCGGGATCGACCGCGCGGCCAGACGTGCGAGCCGATTCCTGGTCGAACTCGGCGAGGAGCTCCGACGTGCTCGGGCTGAGGCGGGACTCTCCCAGGCCGCGGTCGGCGCGAGGTTGGGCCTTAGCCAGAGTCTCATTGCGCGGGTCGAGGCTGGGCGACATCGGGTGTTGAGCATCCATACTGCCGCTCGGCTGCTCTCGTGCGTGGGGCGTGACCTCTCGATGCGCGTCTACCGTGGCGCAGGTCCGATCCACGACATCGGCCAGCTGCAAATGCTCGAGGAGCTCAGATCGCGGCTTCAGGGCGGGCTGCGCTTCCGGACCGAGGTGCCCCTCGGCCTTGCCGGCGACCAGAGGGCGTGGGATGCGGTAACCGACGGACCAGGCCTAGTGGTGGCCTGGGAGTGCTACACGCGCATGGAGAATGTCCAGGCGACGGAGCGCACTCTGAACGCTAAGCAGCGTGACTCGGGGGTCCCCTGCGTCGTGCTTGTGTTGAAGGAGAGCCGGCACAACCGCGAAGTGGCGCGCGCAGCGTCAGGTCTGCGCCGGAGTTTCCCGCTGGGCGCACGCGGCATCTTTGGCGCAGTGCGGCGCGGCCAGCAGCCGCGATCGAATGGCTTCATGTTCCTACGAAGGGTTGTGGACGAACGCGGGCGCGTCGCTGTCGCCTGGGTCATCCGCGATCGCGATGAGCCGGAGGACCCAGGTTGTCGAGGTGCTCCGAGGCTAGCCCGGAAAGTCGAAGAAGATGGCGACCTGGCGGCCATCCGGGTCGGCGACGCGGAAGGAACGGGTCCCCTCCCATCGGTCGCCGGAGGGTGGTGCGACCAGGGCGAATCCACGCTGGCCGAGCTCCTGTGCCCAGGCATCCACCTCACCCGCAGTATCGACCCTGAAGCCGATCTGGATGCCGTCGCGCGTCGCCCGATCCCCGCGCCGGAAGCTGAGCTCGAAGCCGCCGAGCTCCAGGTCCACGCCGCCATCGTTCGCGGCCCGCAGCTTGAACCCGAACGCCTGCTCGTAGAACTCAGCGCATCGTGACGGATCGGTGGAGAGGAGCGCCAACTGCCCGACTGCGCGCATCTTCCTCATCGCGGGAACCGCAGTCCGAAGCGCGCCGCGACGGCGTCGCGCGCCCCCCAGTCGGGCGCGGCGTGGAATTCGGCGAGGAACTCGTCCAGCCCGCCAGGGGCGGCGATGATGAGCACCGTGGCCGTACCGCTGTCCACGTCCCAGTCGTGGAGCTCGCCACGCGGCATGAAGACGAATCCGCCCCTGCCGGCCACGAAGGTATCCCCGCCGCAGTGAACGGTGATCTGCCCGTCGAGGACGTACATCGCCTCGTCCTCGTGCTCGTGGACGTGAGGCGGCGCCCCGCCCCGGGTCTTCGACTCGATGAGAGTCAAGCTGCCGCCCGAGGATGCCCGCGACGCCTTGAGGGATTCGTCGCCGTCGATCCCCCTGCCCGGCTCCAGCAGGTAGCCGCGGCCCGGTCCTGGCCCGGTCACGCCTGGGACGCCGATGCCTCGAGCGGCTGGTCGGCGGAGAACGGCCACATCTCGCGCGACGCGGCCCGCCCGGTCAGCTCGGCCACGTAATCATCGAGGGCGACACCCTGCGATGACTCCCCGGTGCGCAGCCGCGGGCTGACCGCGCGTGCCTCCTGGTCGCGGTCACCGAGCACGAGCATGACGGGGATGTGCTGCTCCTGGGCGTCGCGAAGCTTTGCCTGCATCCGTTCGGATCGGTCGTCGATCTCGGCGCGAAGCCCTGCGGCGCGCAGCACGTCGCGGACCTCGGTGGCGTACTCGATGTGACGGTCCGCGATCGGCACGACCATGACCTGTACCGGCGCCACCCAGAATGGGAATGCGCCGGCGAAGTGCTCGACCAGGATCCCGGTGAATCGTTCGAACGTGCCGTAGATCGCGTAGTGCACCATCACCGGCCGTTCGAAGCCGCCATCGGCTGCCCGATACTCGAGGTCGAAGCGCTGCGGGAGCTGGTAGTCGAGCTGCACGGTGGCCATCTGCCACTCCCGACCCAGCGCATCGTCAATGAAGATGTCGATCTTTGGCGCGTAGAACGCCGCTCCGCCCGGATCGAGCGCGTACGACAGCTCGGCGCTCTCCAGTGCGTCCCGCAGCCGGCCCTCGGCCATCTCCCAGAATTCGTCCGAGCCGAGCTTCTTCTCTGGCCGGGTGGCGAGCTTGAAGTGCGGCTCGAAGCCAAACGGGGCGAACTGCCGGCGGACGAGGTCGAGCGCCAGGCGCAGCTCGTCGGGCACCTGGTCGTCGCGGCAGAAGACGTGGCTGTCATCCTGGATGAGCTGCCGAACCCGGAAGAGCCCGGCCAGGGCCCCGGTGCGCTCCTTGCGGAAGAGGGTGGAGTAATCCGCGTAGCGGATGGGGAGGTCGCGGTAGCTGCGGGCCCGCGTCTTGTAGACGAGGATCTCCTCGGGGCAGTTCATGGGCTTCAAGCCGGCCACGTGCTCGTCGGCGTCGAGGACGAACATGTTGTCCTGGTACAGGTCCCAATGGCCCGATGCCTGCCAGAGCTCGCGGCGCACCAGGCTCGGGGTGCGGACCTCCTCGAAGCCGCCGTCGCGGCGGACCTCGAGCGACCAGGCCTCGAGCGCTCGCCAGAGGGCCATGCCGCGCGGGTGCCAGAACGGGGCCGCGGGCGACTCCGGATGGAAGGTGAACAGGTCGAGCTCGCGGCCGAGCTTGCGATGGTCCCGCTTCCGCGCCTCCTCGAGGCGCCACAGGTAGCGGTCCAGGTCGGCCTGGCTCTCCCACACCGTTCCGTAGATCCGCTGCAGCATCGGCCGCTTCTCGTCACCGCGCCAGTAGGCCGCCGCGCTGTTGAGGAGCTTGAACGGGCCGAGCTTGCCGGTCGACTCAACGTGCGGCCCGCGGCACAGGTCCTTGAAGGCATCGTGCTGGTAGAAGCTGATCACCTCGGCATCGGCCTCGGGCAGCTCGCGGACGATCTCCTCCTTGAACGGCTGGCCCGCGGACCGCAGCTCGGCGAGCGCCGCATCACGGGACTCCTCCGTGCGCTGGAAGGGGAGGTCGGCGGCGACCTGCTCGCGCATGTTCGCCTCGATCGCCTCCAGGTCGGTGGGAGTCAGCGATCGCGGCAGGTCGAAGTCGTAGTAGAAGCCGTCCCTGATGGCCGGGCCGATGCCGAGCTTCGCGCCCGGGAAGAGCTGGGTGACCGCCGCCGCCATGACGTGCGCGGCCGAGTGACGCATGGTGTCGAGCCGGTCGTGGGCGCCCGCGTCGAGGAGTTCGTCGGCCCGAGAACGGACCTCGTCAGCATCGATGGCCATGGTGCGCGCAAGGGTAGCGCACCGGCCAGCCTACCCGCCCGCCGCAGAGCTAGAGCGGCTTGAACTGCTCGAAGGGCTGGTGGCAGTTGTCGCAGTGGTAGATCGAGCGGCAGAGGGTGGGACCGAAGGCATTGTCCAGGCTGGTGTTGCGCGTCCCGCAGTACGGACAGGTCGCCACGTCGAGGATGGGCAGCAAGTCCCCGAGCCCGATCAGCGGCGGCGGCGCGAAGCCGCTCGTGCGGAGCTTTTCACGGCCGTCGGGGCTGATCCGATCAGAGGTCCACGGCACTGCGAAGCTGAGATCGACCCGGACCTCGTCGGCGAGGCGCAGCGAGCGCAGACGCTCCCCCACCTGGTCGCGCATGACCTCGATCGCCGGACAGCCCACGAAGGTCGGCAGCAGCTCGACGACCAACCGCTCGCGTCCTTCCTCGATGGCCTCGAATCCGAACCCGCCGATCACGCCGAGCTCCACGACGCTGATCGTGGGGATCTCCGGATCTGCGACCTCGTCCAGCGCCGCCCAGATGACCGCGTCGCGCGGGTCGCTCGCCGCCACGGGACCTACCACGTCGCGGCCTCCTCTGAGCGGGCGACCATCGTGAACTCGCCGTGCAGCCACCGGAAGTCGTCGGTTCGCCGGGTGCGCCCGTCGGTTGCCGGCGCGTCGTCGCTCGGCGCCGGCAGTCCCAGCTGGGCCATTACCGGGGCGAGCCCGCCGACCCACCGGGCGCGAAGCGCCGCCATCGGCTCAGGCAGGATGCCCGAGGAGAGGAGCGCGGCCTCGCCGGCGAGCGGCGTGAAGATCGTGAGCGCATCCGGCACGAGAGTCGACAGCGACCGCGCCAGTCGCTCGTGGCTCGCGTCATCCGCCGCCAGCCGGTGCAACCACGCGTCCAAGTGCATCTGGTGGTACCGCTCCTCGCGCCGCATCTTCGCGACCAGCTGGGCGAGCGGCTGGTATGAGGAACGCGCGAGCGCCTCCAGGCGGACCGCATCCGCGGTCTCGTAGAGATAGCGGCGAGCGATGCTGAACGCCCAATCGGTGCGGGCGTGGTTCATGAGCGCGGCGTGACGGTAGGCGTCGGGTGAGCGGCCGAACGCGATCTGGTCCGCATCGGCCGAGGTCAGCTCGGCGAGCAGCTCGTAGAGCGCCTTGGCGTGGCCGATCTCGTCCTGGCTGATGGAGCTGGTCGCCACGTCCTCTTCGAGCATCGGCGCGATCCCGGTCCATTCGGAGTCCCAGAAGCCTATGACGAACTCGTCGTCGGCGATGCTGAGCAGCAGCTCGGCGAGAGCCTCGCGGCTCTCCGTGGTGAGCGGCGGATCGGCGGTCTGGGTCACGGGTGGCCCTCGGCCTCGCCGCCCGCCGGGCCGCCTCCGGTCACCGTCGAGCCGGCGCGAGCCTTCGCGGCCTCGAGCTTGTGCTTGATGAGGTAGCCACCAGGTCGCTTGAACGACCGGTCGAAGGGCGGTTGCAGGAGGTCGGGGTCGTCGAGCTCGAGGATGGCGTCACGCGCCACGACCCAGAGGCGGTGGCTCTCCTGGCGCCGTCCGTAGAACTCGCGGGCATAGTGGATCGCCAGCTCCTCGTCCGGGGCGCTGACATTGCCGGAATGGACCATCGGGTCGCCCTCCGATTCCTGGCGGAAGACCTCCCACACGCGTTCCGCGGGCGCGTCACCCTCACCCATCGGCTGACGCCTCAGGCGGCGGCGGTCGACCGCTTGCCCAGGACGGCGTCGCGGACCCACTGGGTCGCGGCGTAGTTCGCTCGCCGGAATTCGAGGCGCTCCTGCGACATCGGTCCATGGCCGGTGACGACCGAGCGGAGCTCGTCCCAGTCAGGCTCGGTGTAGTGCCATCGGCCGCTGGCCTCTTCGTACGCCAGCGCGGGATCCGGAATCGTCAGCCCGAGCTCCCGGATGCGCGGGACGTAGATCGAGAGGAACTCCTGGCGGAGCTGCTCGTTGCCCTTCGCCTTGATCTGCCAGATGAGGTCACGGTCGGTGGCGGGATTGGTGGGTGGACCGTGCATCTGCATCAGCGGGCCCCACCATCGGTCGAGCGCCTCCTGGACCATCTCGCGCTGTTTGGACGTGCCGTTCATCAGGGTCAGCACCACGTCGCGCCCGTGCATGATGTGCACGGACTCCTCCCAGCAGATCTTCTTCATGGTTCGCGCGTATGGCGCGTAGGACGAGTCGCGCAGCGCCTGCTGGGACACGATCGCCGCCGCGTCGACCAGCCAGGCGATGATCCCCACATCGCCCCACGAACGCGTCGGATAGTGAAAGACGTTGTGGAACTTGGTCTTACCGGCCAGCAGGTCCGCAAACATCTGCTCGCGCGGCTTGCCCAGGTCCTCCGCGACCCGGTAGAGGAGCTGGGCGTGACCGACCTCGTCCTGGATCTTGCTGGTGAGGGCCAGCTTGCGCTTGAGGGTCGGGGCTCGGAGGATCCACTCACGCTCGGGCAGGACGCCCATCAGCTCAGAGTTGGCGTGCATCTCGACGAACTTGAGCACGGCGGCACGATAGTCATCCGGCATCCAGTCGTCGGCTTCCACCTTCCCGCCGCCCATCACATGGGCGTTGAAGGCGTCGGCTCGCTGCTGATCGTCCATCGGCGAAGGGTACCCCAAGACCGATGCCGAGTCAGCCGAGCGCTCGGCGCGGTCTGAGCTCCAGGGTGGTCGAGAGCACCTCGTCGGCGACCATCGACGGCGTCGAGGGGCTGCCGGCGTACTTGGTCCGATAGCCCTCGCTCGCGGCCTGGATTCGGGTCTCGTCGTTTGCCACCAGCACGCCGGCCGGAATGGACCGTCCATCCACGCGCAGGGTTACGGCTGGATTGGCGAGCGCCTCGCGGAACCAGCGGGCAGTGCCGCCTCGCCACGAGCGAACCAACACCCGTCCCTGGTCGTCGACGATGATCCAGATGGTCGTGCGATGACGCGGCGCACCCTCGTGGCTCGAGGTCTCGATTTCGACCTCTTCCGCGCGCGCCAACGCCTCCAGCACATCCGGCCCAAACCGATCAGGCATGCTGGTCAGGGTAGCAGGCGCAGGGGCAGGTTCCGCGGATCACGCATGGGGCGCGCGCTTCAGCGGGCGATGCCACCGTTCGTACGCCTGCTCCCCGGAGGAGCGCACGGAGACACGCCCATCGGCCGCCGCCAGGATCGCGTCAGACGGGACGTAGAGGTCCACCGGAAGCAGACCGCTCGTGCGCACCAGCAGGTAATCGGCGAATACCGCGTCGACCTGGCCGATCTGGTGGCCGTCACCGGAGAAGACCCGCCAGCCCCGCTCGATAGGCGGCATCGGCATCTCGTTCATCCGTCCAACCCTACCCCGGCCGGGACTGCGTCACCGCCGCTCGGCGCAGCCACCGTGAGCGCCCCGGGCACGACCTCGATGCGTAGCGGCAGCGAGCCGAACGGCTCACCGTCGAGGTGGGCCAGGGTGTCGTCATCGCCGGTGATCCCGATCGATCGTGCTCGGAGGAACTCGACCGCGGGATGCCCGACGTGCCCGCCGTGGTACAGCCCCGGAAGCTGGCGCATCGCCTCCAGGCGCGAGATGTCGCCCACCAGGCAGAGGTCGATCCAGCCATCGGCGAGCATGGCGTCGGGACAGATCTGCATGCCGCCCCCGTAATACATCCCGTTGGCGAACGCCATGAACAGGATCCGGCGTTCGATCATGCGTTCGCCATCCGGAGTGTCGAGCGTGATCTCGACGCCCCGATTGTGAAACCGCTGGAGCTCCCAGAGGGTCGAGAGCGAGTAGCCGATGCGACCGCGCTGCCAGCGCCGGCGGCGGCCCGCCATGGTTCGAGCCACCTGGGCGTCGAATCCAACCCCGCCCGCCGAGGTGAAATGGCGCACGACCTTGGTCGTGCCCTCCCCGCGTGTCGCCTTGCCGACGTCGATGGTCGTCAGTGACTCTCCCAGGGCTACCTCGAGCGCCTCGTCCAATTTGTTGGGAATGCCAAGGCTCCGTGCGAGGTCGTTGCCGTTGCCGCCCGGGATGATGCCGACGGCCAGCCCACTGCCGGACTCAAGGATCCCGTTCACGACCTCCTGGACCGTCCCATCCCCGCCGACCGCCACGACCCGGTCATGCCCATTGGCCGCTGCGTGACGGGCGAGCTCGCGAGCGTGCCCCGGCTCGCGCGTCTTGACCATCCGGGCGCCATGGCCGGCACTGCGCAGCCGATGATGGAGCCAGGGCTCGAGGTGCAGCGAGCGACCATCACCAGCGATCGGATTGACGATCAGGAGGGGTGCGCTCGGAGCGGGCACTGAGAGATTGTGCATGGCGATGGCCACGCTGCACAGTGCTTTGCGGCACCGCCGCGCAGGCGCCCGGATCACGCTCGTCGGCTAACGGAGCCGCGCCTCACGCGTTAGACGAAGCAAGACCCGCCCTTACAGCATGGGAGGATCGATGCAGCCTATGCCTCGCATCCGGATCCGAAGCCTGGTCGTCGCGCTGGCGGCCCTCGCCCTCACCGCGGGCTTCGCCGCGGCCCAAGTCCTGCCCGCGGCCTCAAACGCCGGGATCGATCGCGCGCGAACTGCGTCCGGCCAGTCCGTGCCGTTGGGTGCCGGTGCATCGAACGAGAATTCAGCGACAGACACCAGCAACGGCACAGACGCCGGGACCCCGCCGACGGACACCCACGGCGCGACGGTCTCTGCCGCCGCCCAGGGGGCCACACCAGCCGGTGACTGGACGAACCACGGCGCGTACGTGAGCTCGATCGCCACCGGGTGGGGCCAGCAGACCGCTGACGCCCACAAGAACGCCGCCGCCAGCGGTGACAATCCGCCGGCCGCGGCCGACACGGGGCTCGCGCACCGCCCGTAACCGCAATCCAGCCGCCCAACGCGACGACCCCGCTGGTGCCCCGGCGGGGTCGTTGCCTATCCCGTTCTAGTTCGAGCGCGCACCCGCGCAGGCTGGCGTGTAACCGCCTAGGTGACGCTCACGGTAATCGTGTGGTAACCGGTCGCGCCGTCGGGTGGCGGCTCGTGCGGCGCCTCGATCTGCACAGCGCCGGTGGCATCGGTCGCCCGCACGCGCAGCTGATGGCTCCCCGCACTCGCCTGCCATCGGACGAGCCACTGCACCCAGGTCGTGCTGGAGATCGGCGTGGAGAGCTCCGCGGGCTGCCACGCTCCGTCGTCGACCTGCAGCTCGACCGCGCGGACCCCCCGATCCGGTGCCCAGGCCATCCCGGCCACCGGCACGCTGCCCGCGGCGACGGAGTTGCCGCCATGGGGAGTGTCGATCCGTGAGGCGGTCTTGATCGGTCCCAGCTTCGACCATCCCAGCGGGACCCAGTAGCCGTTGAACGCCTCCCATGTGGTGAGCTGGATCTCCGTCAGCCACTTGGTCGCCGACACGTAGCCGTAGAGCCCCGGGACGATCAGCCGGGCCGGGTAGCCGTGCGCAGGCGGCAGCGGCTCGCCGTTCATGGCCACCGCGATGAGCGCCTCCCGCTCGGATCCCATCAGCCAATCGGTGGGGAATCCCGCCGTCCAGCCGTCGAAGGCCTTCCCCACGATCTGCGTCGCTCCGGGCTGGATCCCCGCCTGGTCAAGCACCTGGCGGAGGCTGACGCCACGCCAGAGGGCGTTTCCCACCAGCTCGCCACCGACCTCGTTCGAGACGCACTGGATCGTCACGTACTCCTCGTGGAGTGGCAGGGCGAGGAGCTGCTCGTACGTGAAGGTCAGCGGGTGGTCGACCATCCCGGTCACCTGCAGCTGCCAGGTCGCGGCCTTCAGGTGCGGAGTGAGCAGCTGCGTGTCGATCCGATAGAAGTCCCCGTTCGGGACGACGAGCGGGGTGATGCCGGCGACGTCCACGGTGGCGCCGGTGGGCAAGGGGCTGGCGGTCGCGACCGGAGCCGGCAGCGGACCGATGTCGGCGGTCTCCTGTGCGCGCGAATCGAGGAGTACCCGCCCCACCGTCGTGCCCGCCACTGCCGCCAGGCCGATGCCGAGCGACGTCCCCATGAATCGCCTGCGCGACCAGTCCGGCATCTCGGCCGCCCTCGCGATCTCGGGAGCAGATGCGATCCGGAGCAGCGTGCTCAGCACCCACCACGTGACGAGCAGAGAGGCGCCGAGCGAGAGCAGGCCGAGCGTGCCATCGGCGAGCTCGTCGCCGAACGAAGCGCCAAGGGCGAGCAGGCCCAGCGCGGCGAACCCGCCCAGCGCCAGGCCGAAGCGCGGCTGCGTCCCGGTCCTGGCGAGCACCCCGAGGCCGGCGGCAATGGCGAGGGCGGCCGCCGCGACGACCAGGTTCAGAGCGAGCTTGTCGTTGGTGCCGAACAGGCCGACGACGAGCTGCTCGGCACCGGCTGGCTGGTGGGCGATGAGGAACGCGCCGATCTCAGTGACAGGCGACGGAGCTCCCGGGAGGACGCCGGCGGCGAGCTCAGCGAGTGCCAGTCCAGCGGCGCCGGCAAGCAGACCGGCGATCGCGGCGGCGAGTCGTGACGGCGTCCGCATCTGGTTCATTCAACGCGCGCCGTGTGACGCGCTTGTGAACCATTGACGACGCGGCCGGAGCGCATGCGGGGTATCTTCGGGCAATGGCTCCCCTCCTGCTGTTGGCACCCGGCGCGTCGGGCACGGTGGCGGGTCTGCGGGGTCACGTGACCGGGCTCGCCCGCCGCGGCGTCGAGGCTCGGACGGTGCAGCTGCCTCGAGGATCGGCTGAACGTGCGTTGCCGGTGTATCTGGCAGCGCTCCCGCGGGGCGAAGGCCGGGAGGTCGTGGTCGGGGGCCATTCGTTCGGTGGTCGGGTCGCGAGCTTCCTCGCGGCGGAACGCCCGGTTGCTGGACTCGTGCTGCTCTCGTATCCGCTGCATCGGCCCGGACACCCCGAGCAGTGGGAGGACCGCACCGAGCATTGGCCGCGGATCGCCTGTCCAACGCTGTTGCTTTCCGGCGAGTCGGACCCGTTCGCGAAGATCGACCTGCTGCGTATGGCGGTGAAGCGGCTTCCGCAGGCCGAGCTGGTCACCTATCCAGGAGTGCGCCACGGCATCGGCCCGGTCCTCGACGACGCGCTCGATCGGATTGCCGCATGGTTCGTGCAATTCGGGGCGTAACGTACAACGTCACGCGCGACTGGCGTCCTCCTCGAGTCGCCGGCCGATGACCGAGTCCGCCTGGCGAGCCGCGGTTGGGTTGCCGGTCACCGCGTACACGAAATCGTCCCGGAGGAGCGCGAAGGTCACGAGCTGATCCACGGCGCGGACTGTCGCGGTGCGCGGGACGTCGCGGAGCAGGGCGATCTCGCCAAAGCTGTCGCCGGGGCCCAGCCGACGGATGACCTTCCTGCCACTCACCACGTTGGCATGTCCCTCGGCGATGATGAAGAACCGATCGCCAGGCTCGCCCTTCACGCAGACGTTGTCACGCGGGTGAAACGTCGCCGCCACCAAGCTCCCGGCCAGCTGTTCCAGGACCGTCATCGGCAGTGGCTGGAAGATGGGTACTCCGCGAAGCAATCCGAGCTCCAGCTCAGGGATGACGCCCTGCGCCTCCATCCTGCGGACCGCCGGGGCGGCCACGAGCGCCAGCCCCGGTAACAGGAGTCCAATGACGATCAGACCGCCGCGGACCCCGATCGCCTGCGCAAGGACGGGCGCCGCAAGGGCCCCCAGGGCCACCGTGAGGCTGATCAGGCCCTCGAATGCCCCGAGCACACCGGCCCGCGCTTGGTTCGGAACGTTGCGTTGGAGGAGGGAGAAGATGCCGACGTCAAACGTGGCATTGCCGACGCCCAGCACGATCAGGACCGCGAAGGCCACCGGTGCGAATGGCAGCAGGCCGATGATCGTGATGGGCAGCCCCCACAGCGCGAGGCCTACCAGGGTGGCGGTGGTCAGCCGCAAGGATCCCGCCAGCATGCCTATGACGATCGCGCCTGCCAGCCCGCCAAGGCCGATGGCCGCCTGGAGTACGCCGTACCCCTGCTCCCCGATCCCAAGCAGCTCGGCGGACGCGGCCACCAGCAGGACAACCATCGCCCCGCGAACGAACGTTTGTGTCACCCCCAGCCCCACGATAAGCCGCGCCGATGGATGCTCGCGCAACGCGATCAGCCCATCGAGTCCGCGCCGCCAGCGCCTCGTCCCGCGATCCCCTGTCACCCGCGGCTGTGCGGCGGGCCGGGCGAGCGCGATGGTGATCGCGGCCGCGGCAAAGCCGACTGCCGGGATTGCGAGGGCGATAGGGATGCCGGGCCCGGCGACGAGCGCAGCTCCGGCAGCCGGACCAACCAGGCTGCCGAGGTTCTCCGCGGCGCCCGACACGACGTTGCTGGCGACCAGCTCCTCGGGAGCGGACGCCAGCGCGGGGAGTAGGGACATGTGCGATGGGCGGTGGAGGGTCGCGACGATACCCTCGATGGCCGCGAGGCCGAGCAGGACGGGGGTGCTGCCGCCAGTCGCGGCGGCGATCGCCAGGCCACCAACCAACGCCGCACGCGCGAGATGGACCCCCAGGAGCAGCCGATGCCTGGGGACGCGATCTCCCAGGCCGGCGATGAAGGGAGCCAGCAGGCCCCCGGGAAGAGTGCGGGCCACGCCTGTGAGCCCAACCTCGACGATCCCGCCGAGCAGGTACGCGTTGACCAGCAAGGCGACCAGGTAGGCGTTCTCGGAGGCGATGCCCAGCATCCAGGCAAGCTCAGCGAGGCGGATCTCCCGGTTCGCGAGGGCACGGCGGAGAGGGCTCGGGTCAGCCACCGCGGTCCATCATAGGTTCACATTTCTTCCACTGCGTACACTCGCGCGTATGACGACGCCGGGCATGGTCGTCTGCCCAAACTGCGGCGAGGAGAACCCCGAGAAGTTCCGCATGTGCGGGTACTGCGGGACGTCGCTCGCCCCTGCCCTCCCGCCGCAGGAGGAGCGCAAGACGGTCACCATCGTCTTCAGCGACCTCAAGGGCAGCACGAACCTGGGCGAGCAGCTCGACGCGGAGTCGTTGCGCGAGGTGATGACCCGCTACTTCGACGTGATGACCGCCGTCCTGCGGCGACACGGCGGGACCATCGAGAAGTTCATCGGCGACGCAATCATGGCCGTCTTTGGGCTGCCGAAGCTCCACGAGGACGATGCCCTGCGTGCCACCCGCGCCGCCTACGAGATGACGCAGGCGCTGGCCGGCCTGAACCAGGACCTGCTGTCGATGTATGGCGTGCAGCTTGCCAATCGCACCGGGGTCAACACCGGCGAGGTGGTGGCCGGGGATACGGCGAGTGGCCAGCGGCTGGTGACCGGTGACGCGGTCAACACGGCCGCCCGTCTCGAGCAGGCCGCACCGACCAACGAGGTGTTGATCGGTGAGCTGACCTTCCAGCTGGTGCGTGACGCGGTGCAGGTCGAGGAGGTCGAGCCACTCGAGCTCAAGGGCAAGCTAGAGCGGGTCCCGGCCTATCGGCTGAAGGGCGTTGCGGATCTCGGTGAGGGCTTCCACCGTCGCCAGGACGCGCCGATGGTGGGCCGCGAGCACGAGATGACCGCCCTCAATGAGCTGTACCTCAAAGCCCGCGAGGTCAATGGCGCGCGGATGGCGACGATCATTGCCGATGCGGGCGTCGGCAAGAGCCGGCTGATTCGCGAGTTCGTGGACGCCTGCGACGCGGAGGCGGCCGTGGTTCGCGGCCGATGCCTCCCCTACGGCGAGGGCATCACCTTCTGGCCGCTCGTCGACGCCGCACGCGGGGCGGCTGGTATCGAGCCGACGGATAGCCCCGAGATCGGTGTCACCAAGCTCCGCGCCCGTTTCGGTGACGATACCGTCGCCGATCGGATCGCCGCCGCCATCGGCCTCACGAAGGAGCAGTTCGGCGTGCCGGAGATCTTCTGGGCGACTCGCAAGTTCCTCGAAAAGCTGGCGGATGGCAGCAAGACCGCGATCTGGGTGATCGACGACATCCATTGGGCCGAGCAGACGCTCCTGGATCTCATCGTGCACATGCTCACGGAGGTCGAATCACCGGCGCTCATCCTCTGTTCGTCGCGCCACGACGTGCTCGAGCTGCACCCGGACTGGGCCCTGCGCCCGGACAGTCTTCGTCTCGTCCTTCAACCCCTGACCGATGCCGACGCCGGCCAGGTAGTCCAGAACCTCCTGGGCCATGCAGGGATCTCGGGAGCCGTGCAGGAGCGCATCGTCCGCGCCGCGGAGGGCAACCCGCTGTACGTGGAGCAGATGCTCTCGATGCTCATGGACGGCGGGCAGCTGCAGATGCTCAACGGGAAGTGGGAGCCGGCCGCCGACCTCTCCGACATGACGGTTCCACCCACCATCCAGGCGCTCCTCGCCGCGCGCCTCGATCGGCTGAATCGCGAGGAACGCGCGGTGATCGAGCCCGCTTCTGTGATCGGCCTGGAGTTCGCGGAGGCGGCCGTCGAGGAACTTGCCCCGGATGCGGTTCGTCCCAAGGTCCCGGTCTACCTGGGCTCGATGTCCCACAAGCAGCTCGTACGCCGTTCGAGTTCGACGAACGTCGACGATGCGAGCTATCGGTTCATGCACATCCTCATCAAGGACGCCGCCTACAACGGCCTCCTGAAGCGCTCCCGCGCCCAGTTCCACGAGCGGTTCGTCGGATGGGCGGACGCCCAGAACCGAGCGCGTGGCCGCTCCCAGGAGTACGAGGAGATCCTGGGCTACCACCTCGAGCAGGCGTATCGCTACCTGGGCGAACTCGGACCCCTCGACGAGCACGGGCACCAAGTCGGGGCGCAAGCATCCGACATGCTGGCTTCGGCTGGCCGTCGGGCGCAAGCGCGCGGGGACACGCCCGCTGCGGCGAACCTGCTGCGGCGTGCGGCGGCGACGCGCGTCAGCCGCGACCCACTTCGACTTGCTTTGCTGCCGGATCTGGGAGAGGCCCTCATGGAACTGGGCGAATTCGACGAGGCGAAGCGGGTCCTGGAAGATGCCGTAGCCGGAGCCGCGGAAACGGGCGATGACCGCTTGGGTGCGCAGGCGACCTTGGTCGACCTGATGGTGCAGCTCTACTCGGAGGAGACCGCTGCCTGGACGAGCTTGGTGGCCCGGGAGGTGGATCGCGTCATTCCCATCTTCGAGGCCGCCTCGGACGACGCCGGTCTCGCGCTCGCATGGCGTCTGCGCTTCGGGATGTACGGCACCATCGGTCAGTACGGAAAGGCGGCTGAAGCAGCCGAGAACGAGATCCGGTTTGCTCGTCTGGCAGGCGACTTCCGGCTTCAGACGCGCGGGGCTACGGGTTACGCGCACCCGGCCAAGTACGGGCCGCTTCCCGTGCCATTGGCCATCGAGCGGCTCGAGGAGTTGGTCGAGCAGGTGAAGGCCGATCGGCGCAGTGTCGCGGCGATCCAGGCGAGCCTCGCGCAGCTCTACGCGATGCGCGGCGAGTTCGAACGAGCGCGGGCGATGTACGCCCAAGCTCGCACGCTGCTCCAGGAGCTCGGCGCAGGCATGCTCGGCGCATCGACTTCGCTCGACTCCGCCCAGGTCGAGATGCTCGCCGGTGACTACTCGGCCGCCGAGGCAGAGCTTCGGCGGGACTACGACGCGCTGGGAGCGATGGGTGAGAAGTTCCTGCGCTCGACCGTCGGCGGCCTTCTGGCTCGCGCCATCGTGCTGCAGGGTCGCGATGCCGAAGCTGAACAATTGACCCGGGAAGTCGAGGAGATGACGTCCGAAGATGACACCGATGCCCAAGCGGTCTGGCGCGGGGCGCGCGCCCGAGCCCTTGCTCACCGCGACGACCTGGACGAAGCTCTTCGCCTGGCCACCGAGGCTGTCGCTCTTCGCCAGAGGACGGATTCACCGGTCCTCCAGGCGGAGGCCCTTGCCGATCTCGCTGAGGTGCATCACGTTGCGAACCGGATGGCCGATGCCCAGGCCGTGCTCGAGCAGGCGCTGAGCCTCATCGAGGCGAAAGGCGACACGGTTACGGCGACTCGACTACAGACCGCCCTTGCCGAACTCCACCGGATGCGGGTGCCGTCCTAGTCCCTAGACGAAACGCCGGGCCCAGGGGCCCGGCGTTCATCGTCACGTTGTGGCGCGGAGGACTGCTACCAGCCGTTGATCCGCCCGTTGTGGTTGATCTCCACATAGAGTTGGAGGAGCTGGCTGCTTAGGTCCGTCGCCCTGTAGCACGGCTCTCCTGCGGGTTGGGTTCCGCAGACGTCGGTGATGTTCTCGGAATGAATGGCGTTGTCCGACCCAAGCCAGCTGTGGTAAACGCCATGCACTTTGGCGGCGTTGACAGTCTTGTACTCGACGATGGTGACCTGTATCGGCGTATCCGCCCCGTTGTTCACGTTGATCTCGGAGGTCTCGCCGAAGATTCCGGTGGGGCAGGTTTCCTCAAGGCCGTTGTCACAGCCCTTGAAGCCGTCAAGCACGGTAACGGGCAACCCGGTGATCGTAACCGTGACCTGGGTCGATTGCTTGTTCGAGTTCCCGAGAGCTGGGCCGTTTGCGACTGTCCGCTGGCTGGGGGTCACCACGTAGCGACCGGCGAAGTTTGAGGTGGTCGTGGCTGTCACCAACGAAAAGCTCAGGGGTCTGGCGAGGGAATCACCATGGCTCGTCCCACCATCAGAGCCGGTGTTCCCGGTGCTCGTCCAGCTCGCCGTGGTGGCGGCCGTGGTCTGGCCAGCCGCGGTGAGGTAGATCGCGGTCACGACGATGGGGTTCGTGGACGGAGTGACTGCACCGTAGGTGCACATGAGCGACGTTGTCGCAGTTGGCTCCTGACAGATGAGCGGACTTGGGGCGACAAGAGACCCGGCGAGATAGGTCGTGTTGGTCGGTGTCGGCAGCGTCAGGTACAGCTGGGAGATGTTGCTGGGGCCCATGTTCCTGAAGCTGGCTACGAGCTGAACGTAATCGCCGGCCGTCACTTGGCCCGGCGAAGCTACCAGGCTGGCCTCCCACCGCGGCTGGGCCGCAAGGACAGTGCTGACCAGTGTGGTCGCAACCAGCGACAAGGCCAGCATGAGCGCGCCAAGGATTCGCGGAGTACGGTGGTTCATATCCCTCACAAGCCTTACTCGGTACGTCTGGCGACGCGCAGGTGCACGCTCGCGTCAAGCCGATGGCGTTGATGGAGTTTAGCCCGTCGCGTCAACCAAAAGTACTAATCCTGATGTGGTTAGGGTCGGTTAGCCGACGTTCGTGGTGCACGCGCGCACCAATCGCAGACCGCTAGAGCCTAGGACCCAGCCTCACAGGACCGCAGTCGCCATCGCGACAGGCCACCAGACCGATATACGACGAACGGCGCGGAACCATACCGCGTCGATGAGCGCTCTGCGATGATCGGCGGCGCATGTCCGGGATTGATCGCCGCCGCGTCACTGAGCTCATGGAACGCGAGCGGCTGGCCTTCGTCCAGGCTCACCCGCGCTCGCGCGCACTCTTCGACCGTTCGCGCCACTCGCTCCTCGGCGGCGTGCCGATGAACTGGATGGCGAAATGGCCAGGCGGATTCCCGGTCTTCGTCGAGTCGGCCGGAGGCGCGCATTTCACCTGCGTCGACGCGCACGACTACATCGACTTCTGCCTGGGCGACACCGGTGCGATGACCGGCCACGCTCCCGAGGCATCGGTGTCGGCCATCCGCGAAGGGCTCGCCCGCGGCATGACCCTGATGCTCCCCACCGAAGATGCGCCCCTTGTCGGCGAGGAGCTCGCCCGCCGCTTCGGCCTGCCGACCTGGCAGTTCGCGCTGACCGCCACCGACGCCAACCGCTTCGCCCTCCGGCTCGCTCGATATGTCACGCGCCGGCCAAAGGTCCTTGTCTTCGACTACTGCTACCACGGGACGGTCGACGAGAGCTTCGCAACCCTGGCGCCGGACGGCTCGGTGGTGGATCGGGACGGCGCCATCGGCCCACCCGTACCTGCCTCTGCGACGACCCGGGTCGTGGAATGGAACGACGTGCCAGCCCTGGAAGCCGCACTGGCGGACGCCGAGGTGGCCGCGGTGCTCGCCGAGCCAGTGATGACCAATGTCGGCATCGTCCACCCGGATGAGGGCTACCACGCCGCGCTTCGCGAAGTGACACGCCGCACCGGGACGCTCCTCATCCTCGACGAGACACACACGATCTGCGCCGGGCCTGGCGGGTGCACCGCCGCCTGGGGCCTCGAGCCCGACATGCTGGTCATCGGCAAGCCCATCGCCGCTGGCCTGCCGTCGGCAGCCTACGGCATGACCGCCGAAGTGGCAGACAGGATCCGGATCGACCTCGAGACGAGCGACGTGGGCGGCATCGGCGGGACCCTGGCAGGCAACGCGCTGTCACTGGCAGCCACTCGGGCCACTCTGGCGGAGGTCCTCACCGAGGACGCATTCGCACGCATGATCCCGCTCGCCGAGCGCTGGACCGATGGCGTCGAAACCGCGATCCGGGAGGCCGGCCTGCCGTGGCATGTCACCCGGCTGGGGGCCCGTGCGGAGTACCTCTTCGGCCCGGACCGGCCGCGCAATGGTCGCGAGGCCGCCGCCATGGACGATTTCGGCCTGCAGCAGTTGACACACCTCTACGCGCTCAATCGCGGCATCCTCTTGACGCCGTTCCACAACATGGCGCTCATGTCACCCGCGACCGCTGACTCGGACGTGGACCGCCACACCGCGGTCTTCTCCGAGATGGCGGCCGAGCTCACGGGCTGAGGTCGGCGAACCGCCCATCCCCGATAGATCCGCATCAGGAGGCCCTGCAACCGTGCGTGTGTTCGTCTTCCTGCACGTGCTCTCGATGGTGAGCGCCGTCGCGGTCGCGTACGGCCCGGCGGTGCTCATGCGGCGCGCCGCGCAGACCCGGAACGTTCCCACCATCCGCGGGGTTTTCGGCACGGCACGATCATTTGGGGTCCTGATTCCGGTGTTCTTCCTGACGGGGCTAGCGTTCGCGCTCGTCGCGATCATCACGGAACACTTCAATCCCCTCCAGCCCTGGCTGCTGACCGCCTATGTGCTGTTCGCCATCGGGCTGTTCGATGGCATACGCATCCATGCCCCATACGCGCTGAAGGTCGCTGACGCCGCCGACCGATCCTCCGACTCCGCCCCATCGGCCGAGCTCGAGGCCGCGCTCAATAACCGGGGGGAATCGGTTACCTATTGGCTGGACCTGGCGGTGATCACCCTCATCCTGTTCGACATGATCGTGAAGCCGTTCTCGTAATGGCCGAGCCACCGGAGGGCGTCGCAGGGTGAGCGACTGGGCGGCGGGGCTGGCCGAGGCGGCGCTCGGGCTGTTCGTCATCGGCCTCGTGTTGTGGGACATCTTCCAGACCGTCGTACTGCCACGCCCGTCGCCGACCCGCGTGCGGCTGGCACGCGTCCTGGTGCGGCGAACATGGCCGCTCTGGCGCTGGCGCGCGCTGAGAAGGGTCACGTCGGTCGACCAGGAGAAGATCCTTGGCAGCTACGCCCCCGCGGTGGTGCTGATCATCCTCATGACCTGGATGGCGCTGCTGGTGGTCGGCTTTGGCCTGCTCCTCTACTCGCTGCGGGAGGGCCTCTACCCGATCCCGGATTTCGGTTCGGCCGTGTACTTCGCTGGAACCTCCGTGCTGACCATCGGCTTCGGAGATATCACAGCAACGCATGGGCTCGCACGCGCCGTTTCGGTCATCGCCGGAGGCCTGGGACTGGGCGTGGTTGCGCTCGGCATCACCTATCTGTTCAGCCTGTACGCGTCATTCCAGCGGCGAGAGATCCTGGTCGTGCGCCTCGAGGCACGAGCCGGCGCGCCGCCATCAGGGGTTGCGCTGCTGGAGTCGTACGGGCCGCCGCTGCTACGCCCCGGTCTGGCCCCGTTCCTCACTGAGTGGGAGGCGTGGGCGGCGGAGGTGCTCGACACTCACGTTGCGTATCCGATCCTCCCCTACTTCCGCTCTTCGCACGACAACGTTTCGTGGGTGTCGGCGTTGGGAGCCGTACTGGATGCCGCCGCGCTGATCCTCACCACCGTCGAGGATGGCCCACATGGCGAGGCGCACATGGTCCAGCGGGTGGGAGGCCACTTCGTGGAAGACCTCGCCAACTTTTTCGGCTGGCCTGAGACGCCCAACCCACTGGTCGACCGCTCGGAGTTCGACGAGGCGCGCGCGCGGCTGTCAGCCGTGGGGTGGCATCTTCTCGACGCCGATACCTCGTGGCTGCGCTTCGTGGGCGTCCGCTCCGAGTACGCCACTCGCCTCAATGCGATGGCGCTCTATTGGGTCACCCCGCCGTCCATGTGGATCGGCGACCGGGGGGCCATGCGCCACACACCGGGACGCTGATGGCCTGTGGTTGCACCGCGCCCAGGCTCCGGGCCCCGAGATTTTCCGGAGGACGGAATATCTGTCCGGTGACATCCTGCGGCACCGAGCGGATGGACCCGAACGAGGGCCCGCACCAACAGGCGATCCGCCCCACGAAATGAGGCCTCCTGCTTCAGCGCGGCATGACCCTTCAAGCAACCGATATTCCGCACAGCGGTAACCGCCGAGTACCGACGGAGTAAGCGCCTCTCCTGATGCTGATCGCATGCCAAGACGCACTTGCCATGTGGAAGACGGACGCCGCCGCGCCGACCAGCTACGGCAGGCCATCGGCCGCGAATGCCGGAACGCCCGACTTGCAGCCGGGTTGAGCCTGGCGCATGTTGGCGAAGAGGTGGGCTGCGCAGCGTCTGAGGTCTGGCGGATAGAGCAGGCGCGGGCGCCATGGCTGAGGCTGGAGCGCGCCGCCGTGCTGGCTGCGGTGCTCGGTTTGGACCTCACCGTTCGCACCTTCCCGAGCGGACCGCCACTTCGCGATGCAGCTCACCTTGCGCTCATCCAGCGCTTGCGCAGGCGTTGCGGATCGGTCTGGAGATGGCGGACGGAGGTGCCGCTCCCGATCGTGGGAGATCGGCGCGCGCTTGACATCCTGCTTTCCTCCGCGGTCGGTCTCGTTGGGATCGAGGCAGAGACGGCACTTACCGATCGGCAGGCCCTGGTCCGGGAGATCCAGCTCAAGCAGCGCGACGCAGCTGTCGACTGCATGATCCTGCTCGTCCTGGACTCTGCGCGGAACCGGGCCGCACTGAGGAGCGAATCGGCGGAATGGCATGAGGCGTTCCCCGCCACCGCCCGGACCATCCTGAAGGCTCTCGCGGCCGGCGCGATCCCGCCCGCGAACGGGATCCTGTTGCTATAGGCCCAACGCGGCGTTCCGCACGGCGGAATATCCGACGTCAGAGCCGATTGCGCCGAATCTCGCCCGATCTTGCGCGAGCCCCCGTCCGTCAAGCGTCCCGTACTGCGGAATGGAACTGGGCAGGACGTTATAGCCAGTGCGCCTTCCGTCAATCATCCGATAGATATTCCGCGCCGCGGAATATCTATGAGACTGTGCCTGGCCTAGAGGCCGGCCTCCCGGCCGGACGCCATCAGGTCGTCCAGGATCCCCCCCATCAGGGCAACCTCGAGCGAGAGATGACCATGCTCGGGCAGGAGATGGGCTCGCGCCCCCCCGACGTGGGAGGCCAGCCATTGCCCGTGCGCAAAGGGGACCATCCGGTCCTGGGCACCCTGCCAGATGGCCACGGGTCGGGTGATCGAGCCGATCTCGAAGCCCCAGGGCCTCACGAAGGCCGCGTCGTCGTCGAACCAGCCCCAGATCCCCGTGCTGATCGAGGCGCGGAACATGCTCGCCAGCCATTCGGCGTACTCACCGGTGATCGAAGCGCGGTCGACCTCAGAGACGAGATCGCCAAAGGCCCCGGCGACCTCGTCAGCGGTGACGTTGGCCAACCACGAGCCAGCGCGCTCGAGGAACGATTGCAGCTGCGCAGGCCCGGCGAGTGCGGCCCCAAACTCCTCCACGTTCTCAGCGCCCATCCCATCCATCCAGTCGAGGCCCTCGGCCGCGTAGGGCGCCACGCCACCCATCACGCTGGCGGCGATGACCCTGTCACCAAGCAGAGCCGCCGTCGCCAGGGCATGCGGTCCTCCACCCGACCATCCCATCGTGTAGCACCGCTCTGTCCCGAGATGATCGAGGACGGCCACCACGTCGGGCACCACCGCGGCAACGTCTCGGCCGGGGTTGCGGCTGGACGCGGCGTAGCCTGCTCGCGAGCTGCTGACGAGTCGCAGCCCGCGGTCGCGTGCGAGCTCGGCAGAATGCCGAAAAGGGATGCCGGCGCTCGGTGATCCATCGTGGATGACCAAAACGGTGCCATCGGTCGCGCCCGAGAGGTAGAGCTCCAGCGTCCGACCGTCGGGAAGGGTCAGCAGCTCGCGCTGAAACCAGGGCTCGGCCATCAGGCGGAGTATGCGCCGGCACTGGCGTCGAATTCGGGCGCTGCTGCCGTGCGGCGACGCGGGTACCAGCACCATTTCGTCTCTTGCCGGGCACCTCAGGTCGCCACCAGACTGGCGCTCCACGCTTCGGATGAGAGGAGACCGATGGCGAACGATCCAACGACCCTGGGGCTGCTTCTTGCCGCGGTGACGCTCGCGACCGTCTTGTACGGCATGCTCCTGCGCCGCCGGCATGGGGCGGATCGCCTCGTGAACCGGAACATGGACTCCATCTCCGACAACTACGGGCGATCAGGCTTGCCATAGCTCCAGCAGGGCGACTCGATGAGCGCTCAGGCCCCTCTGGGTGTACGCTGGGTGCCCGACTGGAGAGGTCATGTCATCCCGCTGCGTCCACGGATTCCCGCCTGAGCACTGCTCCCAATGCCGAATCTGCCCTCATGGCCTTGCAACCAGTCGTTGTGGCCGATGCAATAACGCGGTAGCCCAGCGCGCGGCGGCGAAGCGCACGCCCGACGCGCAGCCGACCGAGGAGCACCGGGGGTTCGAGATCTTCTTCGTTCCGCAGGAGCGCTCGTGGTACTTCCGCAAGGACCCAGACGCCCCACTCTCGCCCGAGTCCTATCGGTCCGCGTTCCAGGCCCGGCTCGCCATCAACGCCGCGCTCGACCAGGCCGCAGAGCCCGCTCGCGCCGGCGGCAAGAAGAACTGACGATCAGGAGAGTCCGATGTCCGAGCACCCGAACGCGACCCTCGTCCGCGATTCCCTCGACGCCGCCAACCGCAATGACCTCGCTGCGGCGGCGGAATACCTCGCTGACGACGTCGAGTGGCACGAGATCGGCCGCCCCGAGCCTGTTCGCGGCAAGGCAGCCCTCGCAGCGATGTATGGGTCCGCTGCCGCCCCCGATTTCACCATCACGGCAGAGGCCCACGACATCGTGGCCAACGACGATCACGTCATCGCCCTGGTGACCGCCCACGCCACCCGGGGCGGCAAGGAGCTGACCTATCGGACCGCGGAGATCTTCCACGTGCGCGACGGCAAGATCACCGCACGCTGGGCCTTCTCGGACGACACTGCCGCGATCAACGCCTTCTTCGCGTAGACCGCGCTAGCGGCAGGCTCACGCCTGCCGCCTCACAAATCGGTGGGCCTCGGTAGGAACCGCCGATTTCTGTTGACGCAGACCCACACGCGCCGCGCTGGCCTCCGTGGGACTCGGCAGTGGATAGATAACGTTGCGTTTGGGCACCATAAGGCGCCAGCACTCGCCTGCTGATATCCGACTTGGGCTGGCCAGAGCGCTAGAATGGCCTGCTGCCGAGCACTTGGTCCCTGAGCCTGCGATACGAGGTGACCCGCGATGCTCCGCCGCTTCTCATCCATCGGTGCCGCCCTGCTGCTGCTTGTTGTCGTCGCGCAACCAGTAGCGGCCACCACTATTGGCCCGGTCGTCAACGCCAGCAACGATCTATACACCAACAACGAGATCACGATCGCGCATAGCCCGGCCAATCCGTTGAACGTGATCACCGGCTGGAACGACTGGAACCGCAACGAAGGGTGCGGCGTGAGCCGGTCGCTCGATGGCGGCCAGACCTGGTCAACCAACTCGTTCATCCCCGGGATCACGCCCTGGAACAACGAAGGCAACACGTATCCGGGGAACGGAATCTATGACTTCGCCGGCGACCCGGCTGTCACGTTCGCGGCCGATGGCACCGCCTACTTCGCCTGCTACGGGTACAAGTACGGCAACGCGGCGGCTCCTATGGGCGGGGTGGCACTCTTCGTCTCCAAGTCGACCGATGGCGGATTGACCTGGGGCCGTCCCACCAAGCTCGCCACCTTCACCCACCCAGGCAATGGGAGCGGCGTGAACAAGGGCAGCAACGGCAACTTCCCGGACCACGATGCCATTGCCGCCGACACGTGGGTCGCCAGCCCCTACTACGGGTCGGTCTACATCGCCCAGGCCCAGTTCCATGGCAACAACAAGGCGCCCATTACGCTCTGGTATTCCCGCGACGGCGTGCACTGGAGCAGCATGGTGACCGTCAGCTCGGGCGCGAACTTCGCAAACCAGGACGCGATCCCGTTCGTGGGGCCTGACGGCTCGGTGTACGTCTCCTTCGACTCCTCACAGGGCACACGCGGTGCAACGTCGATCCGCGTGGCCAAGTCGACCAACGGCGGGGCCAGCTTCGGGCCGAGCAACCACGTTGCCGACATGATCGATCCCGTCAACCGCGATCTGGCGAACAGCGATTACCGAGCAGGCAGCTACCCGGCGCCCGGCATCGACGCGGCCGGGCGGATCACGATCGCCTGGAACGACCGCCGCAGCGGTGCGTCGAACATGTGGTACACGCGGGCCTGGGGATCTGACCTGACCACGTGGACCGCTCCCACTCAGCTCAAGCCAAGCGCCGGCGAGCAGTTCTTCCCGTGGGTCCACAGCGCCCCCAACGGGCGGGTCGACATCGTCTATTACGACCGGACGCGCGACCCTAACGATGTCCTCAATTACGTGACGTACTCACGGCTGGATCCGACCAGCGGCCTGGCAGTCACGGCCGCGAGCTACGGTGACTGGAGTCCGGCCTTCAATGGCAACATCGACGGTGGGCAGCTGACAACCGCTTGCAACCCGTTCATCGGTGACTACATCGGGGTGAGCTCCGACAATACGCATGTCTACCTGGGGTGGACCGGAAACGGGCCGAGCGTCTTCCACGACGAATTCGGCAACCCCACGACCTGCGATGTCAATCAGGACACACTGACCATCGCGATCACTCCGTAGCCGCAAGGCCAAGGTCGCGGGCTGGGTCGCTCGTCAGCAATCGCTGCTTCTGATTGCGACCCAGTCCCGCTCGCGCGTTACTCGCTGTGCGAGACGCCGATGACGTGGCCTTCCGGATCCGCGAAGAGGCCGAACGTGACGCCTGGCACCTCCGTCGCCGGTACCACGATCCTCGCGCCCAGGCTCTCTGCCTTGGCCAGCGCGGCGGCGACGTCGTCCACGCCCACGAAGAACGTCACGTGTCCCGGCCCGCCCTGCGCCTGGCCGATCCCGCCTGGGATTCCGCCCTCCACGCCGGTGTCGATGTAGGTGTACCCGGGCTCGCCGCCAGGCGGATACGTCCACCCGAAGAGCTTGGCGTAGAAGTCGCGCGCCGCATCGGGGTCCTTTGCGCGGATCTCGTAGTGGACGACGGGATTTGCCATGGACTGACTCCTTGTTGCAATTCGGACCAAGCTGGGCCATCCCAGCTCACCTGTGACTTGATCCCCACCACTCTGACGAGCGACCGACGCCAGAATCGACAACGATGGGCGAGGAGCGGATCCGCCCCTCGCCCACAGAGGTTGCGCTGCGCTTAGCGATCGCCCTTCAGGAGTCCGAACGCGGCGCCCTGCGGGTCGCTGATGATCGCAAACCGCCCGCCAGGGAAATCCTGCGGCGACAGCATCTCGCGCGCACCGATCCCGAGCGCCTTTGCGTAGGCCGCGTCGACGTCGTCGACGTTGAAATACGGCATCCAGTAGCTCGGCATCTCGGCGGGCACCATCGGGTTCATCTCCATCGCTCCAGCAATGGAGTCGCCTTCGACCTGGAACTCGGTGTAATCCCCCTGGCCCTCGCCCATGGGTGACACCCTGGTCGTCCAGCCGAAGATCTGGCCATAGAACGGGACCGCCTTCTCGAGACCGCGGGCGTTGAGCTCCGCCCAGCCGAGGCTGTTGGCGACGCCCGATCGGAACGGGCGCATGGTCGCCTCCTGCCAGCCAGAGATGAAGGCACCTGACGGGTCCTGGAAGACCGCCATCCGTCCCTGGTCGCCGACGTCGAAGGGAGGCGCCACGACGGTGCCGCCGGCCGCCTTCACCTTCTCGGCCAGGGCATCGACGTCGTCGGAGCCGATGTAGATTGACCAGACCGTCGGCTGCTGGGGCGACTGCGTCGGCCCGATGCCCGCGACCTGCTCTCCGCCCAGCGAGGCGATCGCGTACCCGCCGTACTGCGGATCCGGGTTGACCTCGATCTGCCAGCCAAACAGCTTCGCGTAGAAGTCGCGAGCCGCCCCTGCATCGGAGCTTGCAAGATCGATCCAGGCCTGCCGATTGACGCGTGTGGTCGTGGTTTGTGCCATGCGAAAACCTCCTTCGCGATGCTTCCTGGGGCCCTCCATTGTCGCACCGAAGGCCATGGTGACGCCCGGCCGTTAAGGCGCCGCTAGACGCCGGTGGGGCGGTACCCTACCGCCAATGACGGACTACTCCCGGGCCGATGCGGCCCAGCGCGCCGGGATCGAACCGGGCTGGAGATCCGAGCCGCGATCCACACCGGCGAGATCGAGATACGCGCGGCCGATGTCGGTCGCATTGGCGTCCACATCGCCTCGCGCGCCCTTGCGGAGGCCGGCGAAGGCAGGGTCGTCGTGACCCGGACGGTTCGCGACCTCGCCACCGGGACCGACCTGGCCTTCAGCCCACTCGGTTCGGTCGGCCTGCGCGGGGTTCCCGGCCAGTGGGAGCTCTTCGAGGCTTCGATCGGCTAGGCGGGGGCGGGCGCCGTCCGCGCAGCGGGTGCCAGGAGGCGAGTTGCGGCGTTTCGGGCCGCGATGACGAACGATCCCGTTCGATGGGCCACGCCCAGGGTGATCCCGCCCGCCGCCATCGTCTGCAGCTCGGTCGCCAGGGTCGCTGCATCGCGATATCCGCCGGCCGAGAGGATCTCCTCGAGGTAGCGTTCGACCTCGCGGAGGTAGGAGCGAATCACCGGCTCTGCGGGATGATCCGGATTCGCGAGCTCGATCGCGGTATTCAGGTAGGGACATCCCCTGAAGTCTCCGGACTCCAGCCACTCGCCCACGACAGCGAAGAAGTGCTGAACCAGATCCTGGGGCGACTTGGCTCGGGCCTCGACCTGTGTGCGAACGGATTCAAGCCACCGGGTGCGAGGATCCTCCAGCCAGGCCACGATCAGGTCGTCCTTGGCTGGGAAGTGGCGATAGAACGTCGCCTTGGCCACCCCTGCGGCCTCGATCAACGTGTCGACGCCCGCCGCCCTGACCCCGACTTCGGCGAACAGCAGCGAAGCGGCCGAGAGGATCCGCGCGCGGGGCGATGTTCGCCGAGGCGCGCGCTTGGTCGGCTGCAAGTGCCCGTCGGCGAACGCCGTCCGGTGCAGCGCGAGGACCTCAGCGATGCGGCCCGCGCTGTGGCGGCGCAGATCGTAGACGCATAGCAAAGTGTCCCTCGATCGCCCCAGGATCGCCCCGACGCCCGATTCATAGGGCATCAGCTGGTCGACGCCGGCGACTCCCTCCTGTGCCCACTCCATCTCGCCGATGAACCGGGTCGCCCGGTAGCCTCGCCTCGAACCCTCGCGTAGGGTGCGGCGGACCTGTGCCACCATCCGGGACGCACTGAACGCCCCGCCGGCTAGATACGATTCGGTCCAGGGCCGGATCTCGAGCTGACCCGACCCTATCGCCGCCGCAACTCGGCCGTTGCCCCCCAGTCGATCCTGGAAGGCATCGCGATCGCCGGTGAGATAGACGACGCTTTCTTGTCGGCTGAGCGCCCCGAGGACAAACGGGACGACGACGCGCGAGGCGGCATCAGGGCCGTCGAAAAGGGCGCAGATGTGGCGGTTCTTTCCGAGAGCTTCGCCCCCCAGTCGGAGCTCAGGTGGCTCCTCGTCCATACGGCGAACCCTTCACTGGGATTTGGTCGGCCGGCAGCCTATGGTGTAAAGGGTAGCGCTGATTGGCTGAGAGACAAGGTTGTCTCCCGATAAGACAGCTCTGTCTCTTGTGGCCTAGAATGTGTCGTCATGCGACCCGTACCCCTCGGCCGACCTCAGGCTCAGATCCCATCGCGACCGCCAAGTGGGCAAGTCCGTCTCCAGTCAATGCTCGCGGAGACCCTCCCTGGTATCCGACCCGAGCTGGCGAGATTCCTCGCCGAGCGGGCGCACATTCGCCGCGCCTCGAGCGAAGAGACGCTCTGGCGTCAGGGAGAGGAAGTGCCGCTGACGCTGATCATGTATGGCTACGGCGGATTCCGGCGAAACACCGCTGACGGTCAACAGGTCACGGTCGGGATCGCTGTGCCGGGCGAGATCTTCGGGATCACGAGCGTCTCTTCGACCATCGCCACTGTCGACATGTTCGCGATGACCGAGTGCGTCGTGGCCTCGTGGCAGGGGCCCGAGCTGCGGTCGCTCGCCGCGAGCGACCCGGATCTCGCGCTCGAGCTGCTGGACCGGATGTCGCTGTTCCTCAACATCCTCACAGCGAAACTGGACGGCTTCCTGCACCAGGGCTCACGGCGCCGCGTCGTCCGCATTCTCAGCCGCTATCGGCCGCTCTTCTTTTCCGACCCCCCTGTCCTCTCGCGAGCCCACCTGCCTGGCCTGGTCGGTACCAGTCGAGAGATGACGGGCCGCGTGATCCGGCAGCTCGAACGCGAGGGAACCATTGCTCGCGTTGGACGCACCGGTCTCCGCCTCCTCGATCCCCAGCGGCTCGATGCCGCGTCCGACCTGCCGAGCTCACGAGGCCTGTACTAGATCGGAACTAATTCCTCGTCTGGCCAGCTGGGTGGGTGCCATCGTCGCGCTTGCGCCTGACATACTGCCCGTCAGCGAAAGGGAGGAACGCTCCACGTCCCAGGTCCCCCCGCCCGGCAAGGGCGATCGCCCACTCATCCTTGTCGCCGACGACGACCCGTCGATCAGAACGCTCTTCCGGATCTCCCTGGAGCGCGCCGGTTTCGAGGTCCTCCAGGCTTCAAACGGGGGCGACGCGATGGAACTCGCCCGAAGTGCGCGCGTCGCGGTGATGCTCCTCGATCTCCACATGCCGGGCGTGGATGGGCTCGAAACCCTGCGCCGGCTTCGAGCGGACGCTGGCCTGAGAACGCTGCCGGTGATCATGGTGACGGGTTCTGCGTCCGAGGCGGAGCGCATCGGTGGTCTTGATCGCGGAGCCGACGACGTCGTGATCAAGCCGGTGCCCATTCCAGAGCTGGTGGCTCGCATTCGAGCCCAGATCCGGAGCAGCGCGGCGTGGACCCACGAGCAGGAGGCCGGCCGCGAGTATCGGCGCCGACTCGCCGCCTTCCTGCCGGAGCTGCCCCGCAACGCGCCACTCCTTAATCTCGCCGCGCTGGTGGCGGAGGGGCTCCCTCCAATCCTGGGGGTGGATGCTGCCGCGATCCTCGCCTTCGGGAAGGGGTCCGCCCGATCCGTTGCCGCCACCGGCCATCTCAGCCAGCTGTTCCCGTCGCCGAAGCTCGTCCCGCACGAGCTTGGGGCCGACATCGCGCGGCGCGCCTCGACCGGGCCCTGGCTCGATACCCCCTCCGGGCTCCGTGACTCGAGCGGGGACACCATGGAACTGGCGTTCGTGCCGTTCAGCCTGGGGTCGAGGGCGAAACCGATTGGCTGCCTCGTGTACGGCCAGCGGTTCCACGAGGCGTCCGGACCCCTCTCACATCGGCTCGCGGACCTGATCGATGCGACGGACCTGATCGTCACGGTGCTCCGGCCAGCCATCGAGCACGCGGAGACGACGAACGCCGCGATCGCAAGCCTCAAAGCAATGATCAACAGGCGGAAGTTCGTGATTCACCTGCAGCCGATCGTCGAGATGTACAGCGGGGCCGTTGTCGCGGTGGAGGCTCTCACGCGATTCGCAGACGGGGTTCGGCCTGACCTCCGCTTCGCCGAGGCCGCGGGGTTGGGTCTCGGGCCGGCGCTGGAGCGGGCAACGGTCGCCGCGGCCATCGAAGCTGCCCGCTCTCTGCCGCCGGATGTCGCGCTGAGCGTGAACATCTCTCCCGACGTGCTCGAGCACGACACGGAGCTGCCCGAGATCATCGGACGCGCCACACGACCGATCATCGTGGAGCTCACCGAACACGAACGCATCGACGACTACGATGCCGTTCGCGCCGCGTTTGCCCGCCTGGGGCCGAACGTCCGGCTGGCGGTGGATGACGCCGGCTCCGGCTATGCCAGCCTCCGCCACATCCTCAGCCTGCAGCCTGCCTACGTGAAGCTCGACATCGAGTGGGTGCGAGGCATCGGCGGGGATCCGATTCGCCGCTCGCTGGTCTCCGGTCTCGCCTACTTTGCTGCCGAGACCGGCTGCGAGCTCATCGCCGAGGGGATCGAGCAGGAGGACGAACGCAGGGCGCTCATTGACCTCGGGGTGCGCCTCGGCCAGGGCTTCCTGCTGGGTCGCCCGGAGCCAGCCACGACGTCCTGAACTGGGTCCTCGACGCCCGAAAGTACCCGCGCAGGCGCGAACCTTTCGTACCTTGCCGCTGGCAGTTCTCCCCGCAGACTTCGTTCTTTCGGCAACAGGCGTGAGGGAGGAAGGCAATGAAGGTGCGGAAGCGGCTGGCCATCGCCGCGATCGTTGGCGTGACAGTCTTTGCGACGGTGTACGCCGTAGCGGCGTCGCTCGGCGTCACCGCGTCGTCGCTCGGCGCTGGTACCGCCACAACGGCATCCTGCGACACCGATGGCGTTGCGACGTCATTTGACACCACCTACAGCTCGACGGCCGCTGGCTACAAGGTCACCACCGCGCATGTGACCGGGATCGCCACGCCTGGCTGTGACGGGCGGACGATGAAGGTGACCCTCATCGGCGCCGGGGATGCATCGCTGGCGGAAGTGACCGCAACCCTGGCCACCCCGGTGGCGGACCCCACCAACCTTGACTTCTCGGGAAGCAATATCCTGGCCTCCGCCGTCTTGAAGGTCTCCGTCGTCATCTCCTGACGAGGGCGCCTGAGGGCGCTCCCACCAGACCGATGCGCAGGGCCTTCGCGTTCGCGGCCGGCACTGTCACGTTGCTCGCCCTGTTTGGCGGCGCGTTCGCCGCGTCGATGCCTGCCACCAGTCGGGCGCTTGGCGCAGGGACGGCGGTCGTGGCGGCGTGCGACGCCAACGGATTCACGTTCAAGCCCGCGCTGGAC
Source organism: Chloroflexota bacterium (assembly GCA_030774475.1). Classification (GTDB taxonomy): domain Bacteria; phylum Chloroflexota; class Limnocylindria; order QHBO01; family QHBO01; genus CF-82. The sequence goes on from JALYLB010000101.1 coordinate 32,977, forward strand.
GCAACGAGCCATGTCACGACTGTCGCCATCAGCGGCATCGCCGCAGCGTGCGCAGGTGGAACGCTTCGGATGACGCTTACCAATGGGACCACGAGCGTGGGGAGCGGGTCCGCGAGCCTCCCGTCCAGCGGGTTCAGTGGGTCCGTCACGGTGACGATCAGCCCCACGCCACTGAGCACATCCGTGACAGCGACGTATGCAGTCGTTGAAGGACCGTGAGTCTGCTACGTCGGGCCGTGCCGCTCGCGGTCATCCTCATCCTCGTGTCAGCGCAGGCTGGCTTCGCCGCCTCGTTGGCCCTGACATCGGCTCACCTGACGGTGGTCACGAAGACGTATGGCGCGCAGGTGACCTGCACCCTGGCCGCGGCGGCGGACAGCTACGTCGACAAGCTGTCGGCAACCACGAACTTCGGAACCAATACGCTGCTCAACGTGAGCCCCAATTCCCTCACGACTGAGCGAGCGTTCATCAGGTTCGACCTGACCACGTGCTCCCCCGCGATACCGACCGACGCCCTGGTCCGCTCTGCCAGCCTCCGCCTGACCGTCGCGACGCTCACCACGGCCACCCGCACCGTGGAGCTGCGCACCGCCTCGAGCGCGTGGACCGAGACGGCGGTGACCTGGACCACCCAGCCAGGGGCCTCGGCGACCGTCAGCGCGTCACTCAGTGTGCCGCTGGCAACCGCGGCTGGGACGGTCCTCACCTGGAGCGCATCGGCGGATGTACAGGCCTTCGTCTCCGGGGCGGCAGCCAACGTCGGCTGGCGCCTTGGCGACAGCGCGGAGGGCGTGGCCCTCGGCCCAGTGCTTTCGGTCGACGCTCGCGAGGCGGCGACCGGACAGCCACAGCTCGTCGTGGTCTACGTTCCATGATCCGTTGGCTGGCGGCGGTCGCGGTCCTCCTGGGCGCCATCGGCTGGTTCGTCGCGTTGCGCCCACAGGTCCTTGGCGGTCCAACCGCGTACATCCTGGTATCGGGCACCAGCATGGAGCCGACCATCCACGTCGGATCGCTGGTCGTGGTCCAAAGGCAGACGGGTTATCGCGTCGGCCAGGTGGTCGCATATCGGATCCCGGGCGGAGGCCCGGCCGCGGGCCTGAACGTCATCCATCGCATCGTGGGTGGTACTGCGGATGGATTCGTGATGCGCGGGGATAACGCCCCCGCCACGGATCTATGGCGTCCGAAGACCGGCGACATCCTAGGGTCAGCCGAGATCGTCGTTCCCGGCGCGGCACCGGTGATCAGCGTGCTTCGCTCGCCGGCGCTGGTCGCATCGGTGGCTGCCGGATTGGCCGTGTTCTTTGTCCTGGGCTTCTGGCCCAGTCGTCCCGAGGGCGACGGGAGGCCCCGAATCACGGCAGAATAGCGGGACGTCCGTCGCTGGCGGACGGCACCGTCCCGAGGGACTCCCGAGTTGCCGTTGACCTCCACCCTCCGCATCGCACCATGACGAAGCCATCGGCACTGGCCGAGCTCGCCGCCGCCCGGCAGCGGATCGCTGACCTCGAGGCACGCGGCGCGACCGACGAGCGCGGCGAACGGATCCAGGCGGCCCTGTATCGGATCGCCGAGACGGCCAGCGCCGCGACCGATATGCCTTCGTTCTACGCCTCGATTCAGGAAATCGTCGGCAGCCTGATGTACGCAGACAACTTCTATATCGCGCTGTACGACGAGGAGCGACGGGCCATCAACTTCCCGTTCTTCGTGGACGAGGTCGACCCCGACATCCCGGATCCGAATGCATGGAGCCCGTTCGGCATTGGCGATGCTCGCGGATCCACGGCTTACCTGCTCCGAAAGGGTGAGCCCCAGTTCTGGAACGAGGAGCGCTATCGGGCACTTAAGGCGTCGGGAGAGGTCGAAGACGCCGGCAGCGCCATCGCCCTCGAGTGGCTGGGGGTGCCTCTGATTGCTGAGGGGCGGACGGTGGGCGTGCTGGCAGTGCAGACGTACCGCGAGGATCGTCGCTATCGGCCGGGGGATCTCGAGCTGCTCAACTTCGTCGGACAGCACGTCGCCTCGGCGCTCACCCGTGCCCGCGCGATCGAGGAGACCCGCCAGAGGAATGCCGAGCTGGCAATCGTCAACGAGATCGGATCGGCGCTCGCGAAGCAGATCGATTTCAAGGCGATCATCGAGCTGGTCGGCGAGCGGGTCCGGACGATGTTCGAGTCGCACGACATGTACGTCGCGCTTTACGACCCGGGCACCAACTCGATCGCCTTTGGGTACGACATAGCCGCGGGTGAGCGGCAGGAAACAGAACCATACGAGCTCGGGCCGGGTCTCACCTCCGAGGTCATCAGGACGCGCCGGTCAATGCTGCTTTCCACCGCACAGGAGATCGCGGCTGCCGGCGCACTGTTCGACGCGGTCCCTGCTGAGTCCTGGCTCGGCGTTCCCATTCTCGCCGGGGACAGGGTGCTGGGCGTGATTGCCCTCCAAAGCGTCCACGCGCATGCCTACTCCGAGGCCGATGAGCGGCTGTTGTCGACCTTGGCCTCGAGCATGGGAGTTGCCCTTGAGAATGCCCGCCTATTCGACGAGACCAAGCGCCTGCTCACCGAGACGGATGAACGCGCCAGCGAGCTCGCGGTCATCAATGAGGTCGGCGCCGCTCTGGCAAAGCAGCTGGACTTCGAGGCCATCATCGCCCTGATCGGCGAGCGGATTCGGAGCATTTTCGCGGTGCAGACCGGTTACATCGCACTCCTCGACGGGGCCGCTGGGTTGATCTCGTTCCCCTACTACTTCGATGTTGGCGCGCGGCTTGACGTCGATTCGATACCGCTGGGGACGGGCCTGACATCGCGGGTCATCGGCACACGCACGGCTCTCCGCCTCGGCACCTTGGAGGAGTCCGACGAGCTGCAGGCCATTACTCGGGGCAGCGCCGAAGCCGAGTCCTGGCTAGGGGTGCCGATTCTTGCCGGCGAGCGCGTCCTGGGCGTGATCGGCCTCGAGCGGATGGAGAAGAACGCATTCAGCGACTCCGATGAGCGCCTCCTGAGCACGCTGGCGTCCAGCATGGGAGTCGCGCTCGAGAACGCCCGCCTGTTCGACGAGACCAAGCGCCTGCTCACGGAGACGGATGAACGCGCTAGCGAGCTCGCAGTCATCAACGAAATCGGTGCGGCGCTTGCAAAGCAACTGGACTTCCAGGCCATCATCGAGCTCGTCGGGGAGCAGCTCAGGAAGATCCTTCGCGCGGAAGACCTCTACATCGCGCTTCTTGACAACGCCAAGAAGACCATCAGCTTCCCGTTTTGGACCGAGCGGGGCAAACGGCTCGTCATGGACGACATCGATCTTGGGACGGGCCTCACTTCGCGGGTGCTCGCCTCCGGGGCGCCCCTGCGGTTCGGCAACTTCGCGGACATGCAGCGCGCGGGGGCAGTCATGCCGCCGGGTCTCGAGGTCCACGAGTCCTGGCTCGGCGTCCCCATCCTGGCCGGCCAGGAGGCCATCGGAATCGTCAACGTCCGATCCTTCGTCCCGAATGCGTACAGCGAATCCGACGAGCGCCTCGTTTCCACGGTGGCCTCCAGCATGGGAGTGGCACTCGAGAACGCGCGCCTATTCAGCGAAACCAAGCGGCTCCTGGCCGAAACCGACGAGCGAGCCGCCGAGCTGGCCCTCATCAACGACGTGCAGCGCGGGCTCTCCGAAAAGCTCGACATGCAGGCCATGTACGACCTGGTCGGCGACCGGATCCAGGAGATCTTCGACGCGCAGGGCGTCGACATCGAGGTCTACGACAAGGCGTCCGGCATTATCAACTTCCCGTACTCGATCGAGCGAGGCGTTCGCCTGCCGGATCAGCCGATGGAGCTCATCGGCTTTCGCAAGAAGGTCCTCGAGACGAAGGCTCCACTCGTCATCAACCGCGACCTCGAGCGGATGGCCAACGAGGCCGGGCAGCCGGCCGTCATCCAGGGCGACCTGGCGAAGTCAGCCATCTTCGTTCCAATGATGGGCGGGGACGAGGTAAAGGGCTTCCTGATGCTCGAGAACCTCGACCACGAGGACGCGTTCTCGGAGTCCGACGTGCGAGTCCTCAGCACGCTGGCAGCAAGCCTCAGCGTGGCGCTCGAGAACGCGCGCCTCTTCGACGAGACGAAACGCCTCCTGGCCGAAACCGATGAGCGCGCCGCGGAGCTGGCGATCATCAACACCGTCCAGGAGGGCCTCGCCACAAACCTGGACATGCAGGCCATGTACGACCTGGTGGGCGACAAGATCCAGGAGACCTTCGACGCCCAGACGGTTGATATCGCCATGGTCGACAAGGCGGCCGATGAGATCCGATTCGCGTACAGCATCGAGCGTGGGCGCCGATCGCACGTCGGACCATTCCCACTGATGGGCGTTCGACGCCACGTGGTGGAAACCGGGGAGCCAGTCGTCTTGAACCGCGATCTCGAGCGCCGTGTGGTGGAAGAGTTTGCTCAGCCAGCGGTGCTGTATGGCTTGCCAAGCTTGTCGGCCATGTTCGTGCCACTCGCGAGAGGTGGCGAGGTGACAGGTGTGATCTCGCTGCAGAACGGCGACCGCGAAGACGCCTTCAGCGAGTCCGATGTCCGGGTCCTCTCGACATTAGCCTCCAGCTTGAGCGTCGCGCTCGAGAACGCGCGCCTCTTCGACGAAACCAAGCGCCTTCTCGCCGAGACCGAGCAGCGCAATGCCGAGTTGGCCGTCGTCAACGAGATCGGTTCGGCCCTGGCAAAACAGCTCGACTTCGACGCCATCATCGAGGTCGTCGGCGCCAAGCTGGCGGCGACGCTCCGGACGCGGGACCTCTCGGTTGGGCTCGTCGATAAGAAGGCTAACCTCGTCAGCTTCCCGTACGACCTGGACCACGGACGGCGAGTGCACGCGGAACCAATTCGACTGGGTGAGGGCTTGACCTGGAAGGTCTTGGAGTCCAAGCGTGCTGTGCGCTTCGGGACGAATACCGAATCGATGGCCTCAGGTGGACTCGAACCCAGGTACCGCGAGGAGGTCGTCCCGATTCTCGGCGAGTCCTGGCTGGGAGTCCCGATCATGGCCGGCAGCGAACCGGTCGGGGTCATCATTCTCAGTGACGATCGTCAGAACGCGTACTCCGAAAGCGACGAGCGCCTGGTCACCACGGTCGCCTCGAGCATGGGGGTTGCCCTCGAAAACGCTCGTCTCTTTGGCGAGACGAAGCGCCTTCTGGCCGAGACCGATGAGCGCGCGGCAGAGCTCGCGATCATCAACAGCGTCCAGGAAGGTCTCGTCGAGAACCTCGACATGCAGGCGATGTACGACCTCGTGGGCACCAAGATCCAGGAGATCTTCGACGCGCAGGTCGTTGATATCACGACCTTCGATCTCGAGACCCAGACCGGGACGGACGAGTTCGGGGTCGAGCATGGCGAACGCTTGCCTCGGGTGCAGTTCCCGATCGTCGGCATGTCCCGGGCGCTCATCGAAAGCGGGAAACCACTACTCATCAACCGGGACATCGACGGCTGGTTCGCAGCGCGAGGCGAGAAGCAAGCCGTTGTCGGAGGCGAACCATCAAGGTCAGCACTCCTCGCTCCTCTCATGGCCGGCGGGCGAGTCCGCGGTCGAATCGCGCTCCACAACATCGACCGGGAAGATGCCTTTACGGACCGAGACGTTCGGTTGCTGACGACGATCGCCTCGAGCCTCAGCGTGGCGCTCGAGAACGCCCGCCTCTTCGACGAGACGAAACGCCTCCTGGCGGAGACCGACGAGCGCGCGGCGGAGCTGGCGATCATCACCAGCGTACAGGAGGGCCTCGCCGAGAACCTGGACATGCAGTCGATGTACGACCTGGTCGGCGACAAGATTCAGGAGATCTTCGACGCGCAGGAAGTCGACATCAGCATCCTGGACAAGGCTGCTGACTTGATCCTGTTCACCTACGCCATCGAGCGCGGAGTCAAGTTCCCGAACGAGACGATGCCGGTCATCGGTCCGAGGCGCCATGTTCTCGAGACCCGCGAGACGCTGGTCTTCAACGAGAACGTGATGCATGAGATACAGCAACACGGCCAGCAAGGCGTCATCTCCGGCGAGGTGCCGCTCTCGGCGGTCTACGCGCCCATGGTGTCAGGCGGCGAGGGCCGGGGGGTCATCTCCCTCCAGAACTTCGACCGCGAGAACGCCTTCTCGGAGTCCGATGTGCGCTTGCTCGTGACACTCGCCAGCAGCCTCAGCGTCGCGCTCGAGAATGCCCGCCTGTTCGACGAGACCAAGCGCCTCCTCGCGGAGACCGATGAGCGTGCTGCCGAGCTTGCCGTGGTCAACAGCGTCCAACAGGGACTGGCTGCAAAGCTCGACATGCAGGCCATGTACGACCTGGTCGGCGAGAAGATCCGCGAGATCTTCGACGCCCAGGTCGTGCTCATCGGGACGTACGACCACGACGCCGAAACGATGACGGTTCCCTACGTGATCCAGGGCGGCGTCCACGTCTCTGGCTGGGAGGACGCCCAACCGCAGTCGGGCGTGGCGCGCTGGTTGATCAGGACCCGTCAGCCGATCATCGTGAACCGGGACTGGGAGGGCTGGCTCGCGGAGAAAGGCATCGACCAGGCAGTGCTCAACGACCCGCCGAAGGCGGTGGTCTTCGCGCCGCTCATCTCTGGTGAACAAGTGAGTGGGGTGATATCGATTCAGAACGTGGACCGTGAGGACGTCTTCTCGGAGTCCGACGTCCGGCTGCTGACGACCCTGGCGGCGAGCCTGAGCGTGGCGCTCGAGAACGCCCGTCTCTTCGATGAGACGAACCGCCAGAGAGCCGAGGCGGACGCTCGGGCGGCCGAGCTCGCGATCATCAACAGCGTCCAGGAGGGTCTCGCCGAGAACCTTGATATGCAAGCGATGTACGACCTGGTGGGTGACAAGATCCAGGAGATCTTCGACGCCCAGGTCGTCGATATTCGGACGTTTGACCGCGCGACGCAGATGGCAACTTTCCGATACGTCAGCGAGCGCGGAGTCCGGTTCCCGGTCGTCGAAGTCCCGATCGCAGGGTTGGGCCGAGCCGTCCTCGAGTCCGGAAGGCCGCTGCTGATCAACAGCGACATCGACGCCTGGTTGGCAGCCAGGGGCGAGGAAAGCGTCGTGCCACAGGGTGAGATGTCGCGCGCGGCACTCCTCGCACCGCTGACCGTCGGCGGGCAGGTACAGGGTTCGATCTCGCTGCAGAACATCGATCACGAGAACGCCTTCTCGGAGTCCGATGTACGGCTCCTGACCACCATTGCCGCCAGCCTCAGCGTCGCACTCGAGAATGCTCGGCTCTTCGACGAGACGAAGCGTCAGAAGGCGGAAGCGGATGAGCGGGCGGCGGAGCTCGCGCTGATCAACAGCGTCCAACGGGGCCTTGCAGCTCAGCTTGAGATGCAGGCGATGTACGACCTGGTCGGCGACAAGATCCAGGAAATCTTCGATGCGCAGGTCGTCGACATCGGCATCTACGACTTCGAAACGGACCTGACGCACTACCCGTACACGATCGAGCGCGGTGAGCGGATCCCGGACGTGCCCATTCCCATCAAGGGCAACCGCTTGACCGAGATGGTCGTCCGCGATCGTGAGCCAATCATCATTGGCGACGTGACGGCCTGGCAGGCTGAGCAGGGCGCGCAGCTGATCCAGGTGGGCGAGGCGGCGCTGTCGATGGTCAAGGTTCCGCTCATCGTGGGCGGGGAGGTCCGCGGCGCCATCTCCCTCCAGAACCTGGATCGGTACAACGCCTTCACGGAAGGTGATGCCCGCCTGCTCATGACCCTCGCCTCGAGCCTTGCAGTGGCCCTCGACAACGCGCGCCTGTTCGACGAGACCAAGCGCCTCCTCACCGAAGCAGACCGCCGGGCAGCGGAGCTGGCCATCGTCAACGACGTGCAGCGCGGGCTGGCCGCTCGCCTCGACCCGCAGGCCATGTACGAGCTCGTAGGAGAGCGGGCGAACGACGTGTTCGATACCCAGGTCGTGGACATCGCGGTCTTTGACCACGCCCGGGGCACCATGCGATTCTCGTTCAGCGTCGAGCGCGGTGTTCGCTTCCCCGATGAGACACGCCCGATCATGGGTTTCCGCAAGCACGTGCTCGAGACCCGCCAGCCGCTGCTCATCGCGGAGGACTTGCGCAAGCGCGCCACGGAGCTTGGCCAGAGCGCCCAGATCAAGGGGGAGCCCGCGAAGTCCGCCATCTTCGCGCCGCTGCTCGTGGGGGAGGAGATCCTTGGCGTGATCTCGCTCCAGAATCTCGACCGCGAGCACGCATTTGATGAACGCGATGTGTCGCTGCTGACCACGCTCGCCGCCAGTCTGGGCGTCGCGCTACGAACCGGTCGTCTGATCGACGAGACCCGCCAACGGGTCTCCGAGCTGGCGACCATCAACAGCGTCGGCGAAGCGCTGACCGCGCAGCTCGAGATCGAGCCTCTGCTTGAGATCGTAGGCGAGAAGCTCCGGGAGGCGTTCGAGTCGGACATCACCTACGTCGCGCTGCTCGACGAGGAGAAGGGCGAGATTGGTTTTCCCTACTACGTCGAGGGCGGCAAGGCTGAACGGCAGGACCCGATGCCGTTTGGCGAGGGCCTCACATCGCGGATCATTCGCGATCGCGAGCCCCTGCGTCTGAACCGAGATGCCGAGATTGATAGCACGGGGGTGCCGATCCTGGGGACTCGCGCGCGGTCCTTCCTGGGCGTTCCGATCCTGATCGGCGAGCGAGCCATCGGCGCCATCAGCGTGCAGAGCACCACGCAGGAGGGCCGCTTTGGCGAGGCCGACGCTCGCCTGCTTGCCACGGTCGCGGCGAACGTGGGAGTCGCCGTCCAGAACGCGCGACTGTACGAGGAGACCCGGCAGCGCGCCGACCAGATGGCCGCATTGGCCGACGTCGGCCGCGAGATATCGGCCACGCTCGAGCTCTCCACCGTGCTCCGGATGATTGCCGAGCGCGCCCGATCCCTCCTCGCTTCCGATACGGGCGCGGTCTACCTGGCTGATGATGACGGCGAGACGTTCCGTGCCAGGATCGCGGTGGGGACCATGGTCGAAGCCGTGCAGGCCACCTCGGTCCAGCGAGGCGACGGCATCATCGGCGACATTGCCCTCACGGGCAAGCCCGAGGTCGTTAACAACCCGTGGTCAGATCCGAGGGCTGTGAGCATCCCCGGCACGGAAGACAACACCGAGGACCGGCTCATGGCCGCACCTCTGATGGTCCGCGGGGAAGTGGCCGGAGTACTCGCCGTCTGGCGCCTTGCCGGGCACCGGCCGTACAGCAGCGCGGACCTCACCTTCCTCATCGGGCTTTCGCAGCAGGCGGCTATTGCCCTGCAGAACGCACGGCTCTTCGAGGATGCGCAGGAGGCCCGGCAGGGTGCCGAGCAGGCGAACGAGGCAAAGAGCTCGTTCCTCGCCGCCATGAGCCACGAGATCCGAACCCCACTCAACGCGATCATCGGGATGGGCGGCCTGCTGGTCGACACTCATCTCGACGAGGAGCAGCGCGACTTCGCCGAGACCATCCGCACCTCCGGCGATGCGCTGCTGACGATCATCAACGACGTCCTGGACTTCTCGAAGATCGAGGCCGGCCGCGTCGAGCTGGAGGCCAGGCCCTTCATCCTGCGAGAGGCGGTCGAGGCCTCGCTCGACATCCTCGCACCGACCGCCGCCAAGAAAGGGCTGGAGCTCATCTATGCCATCGACGAGGACCTGCCCATTACGCTGATCGGTGACGCCGGCCGGCTGCGCCAAGTGGTCCTCAACCTCCTGTCGAACTCGGTGAAGTTCACCGAGCGAGGCGAGGTATTGGTGACGGTTGGCGGCGCAGAGGTCGCGCGCGAGCATCGGCGCGGCGAGACCCGGTACGAGATCCGGGTCGATGTGCGCGACACCGGGATCGGCATCCCGGCCAAGGCCATGGACCGTCTCTTCCAGTCGTTCAGCCAGGTTGACGCGTCCATCGCACGACGCTACGGCGGCACCGGACTGGGTCTCGCCATCAGCCGGCGGCTCGCGGAGCTCATGGACGGCTCCCTCAGCGCGGAGAGCAGCGGGATTGCGGGCGAGGGCAGCACGTTCCACCTCGTGGTCCGCATGCCGGTCGGCCGCGCGGATTCGGTCGCCGCAACGCGTCCCCAGCGCATCGAGGCAGACCTTGCCGGGCGCACGGTGCTGATCGTCGACGACAACGTGACGAACCGGCGCATCCTCGTCGCCCAGACGGCTCGCTGGGGGATGGTGCCGCGCGAGACCGGGTCGCCGGCCGAAGCGCTCGGCTGGTTGAAGCACGGGGATCGCTTCGACATCGTCCTGTCCGACCTGCTCATGCCGGAGATGGACGGCCTGGAGTTCGCCGCGCACCTGCGCGGAGTCGATGGCGCTGCCCAAGCGCCCCCGGTGCTCATCCTGTCCTCGATCGGGCTGCGCGACCGGGATGAGGGTGCCGTCGCGGGCTGGCTCGCCAAGCCGGTGAAACCGTCCGCCCTGCACGACACGATTGCGACCGTGCTGCTCGGTGCGGTCGTCGCCCACCCCGCGGCACCGCCGTCCTCCCCCACCTCGACCGAACCCCTCGGACAGCGGCATCCCCTCCGGATCCTGCTCGCGGAGGACAACGCGGTGAACCAGAAGCTCGCCCTCCGCCTGCTTGCACAGCTCGGGTACGAGGCCCAGGTCGCCGGCGACGGACAGCAGGCGATCGACGCGATCGCGGAGACCCCGTTCGATGTGGTCCTCATGGACGTCCAGATGCCGGAGCTCGATGGACTCGAGGCGACCCGACGGATCCGTGCGCGCTGGCCGGAACGGCACCCGCAGATCGTCGCGATGACGGCCAACGCCATGGCGGGCGACCGGGAGGCCTGCCTTGCTGCCGGAATGGACGACTACCTCAGCAAACCGATCCGACCGGCCGAGCTGTCCGCTGCCCTCGAGCGTGTCCCGGCGCTTGACGACGGGAATGGTCGGCATCGGCCTCGAAAAAAGAAGGCAAAGGCGCATGCAGCCAGCTGAGCCGATCCTCGACGAGGCGGTCCTCGTCGAGCTGTTGGCCACCACCGGCGACGACATGGCCTTTGTCCGCGAGCTGATCGAGAGCTACCTCGCCGAGGCACCGGTCCAGGTCGAGGGCATCGCCACGGCGGTCGCCCAATCCGATGCCGCCGCGCTGGTACGACCCGCGCACACCCTGAAGTCGAGCAGTGCGACCCTGGGCGCGTTGCGGCTGAGCGCAGTGGCGCGCCGCCTGGAGCTCGCCGGCCGTTCCGGAACGCTCGATGAGAGCACCAGCGCCGATCTCGAGACCGCGCGGGCGGAGTGTCAGACGGCCTCGGACGCCCTCACCGCCTGGCTGGCGCGGGAGGCGAGCCCGTGAGCGAGATCGGCAAGGCACTGGTGGTCGACGACAGCTCGGTCAACCGCCTCGTCCTCGTCCGCCGCCTCGAGACCCTCGGACTGGACGTGCTTCAGGCGGAGAACGGGATGGAGGCACTCGCGTTGCTGGGGGCGAGATCCTCGGAGGTCGATGTCGTGCTGCTCGACGTGATGATGCCGGAGCTCGACGGCTACGAGACCCTCGCGGCCATGAAGGCGGACGACGCGACGCGCCACATTCCGGTCCTCATCACCTCGAGCGTCGAGGAGCAGGACAGCGTGGTGCGCTGCATCGAGCTCGGTGCGACCGACTACCTGACCAAGCCGATCAACCCGTCCATCCTCGCGGCGCGCATCAACGCGTCGCTTACCGCGAAGCGCCTCCATGACCTCGAGCAGGAGTCCCATGCCCGCCAGACGGCCCTGAACCGGACCATCGAGCGACAGAAGGAGGAGCTCAGCCGGTTCCTCTCGCCGCAGATCGCAGCGCTCGTGTCTTCCAGGGATGGCGAGCAGCTGCTGGCAGGCCATCGGCGCGAAATCACCGTCGCCTTCTGCGACCTGCGTGGGTTCACAAGCTTTGCCGAGCAGGCGGACGCAGAGGAGCTGTTTGGCGTCCTGGGCGAGTACCACCGCATGATGGGCGAGGTGATCATCGAGCACGGCGGAACGCTCGAGCACTTCGCCGGCGACGGCGTGATGATCTTCTTCAACGACCCCATCCTCCAAGAGGATCACGTCGAGCGCGCGGTCCGCATGGCGGTCACCATGCGCACCCGGTTCGCGGACCTGTCGAGCGCCTGGCGCAAGAGGGGCTACGAGCTCGGCTTCGGCGTGGGGATCGCGGTCGGCTATGCCACGCTCGGGCGCATCGGCTTCGAGGGGCGCCATGACTACGGCGCCATCGGCAACGTCACCATCCTTGCCTCACGGTTGAGCAGCCAGGCGAAGAACGACCAGATCCTGCTGAGCCCGCGCGTGCAGATGATGATCGAGGAGCTGATCGAATCCGAGTCCGTCGGCGAGCTGACACTCAAGGGACTGGCTCGGCCGGTCCTCGCCAGCAACGTGGTCGCCCTGCGCTGACCGTCCGTCACGGGAGATTTAACGCAGCGCCCATCGCCACGCCGATCCGCCCGCCCTAGACTCCAAGGCACAGTGAAAGCTTCCGGAGGAGGACGCCCATGCCTGGCATCACCGAGCACGAAGAGCGGCAGATCAGCGAAGCCAACGCGTCGGGGCGCACCCCGGTCGTCTTCGTCCATGGCCTCTGGCTCTTGCCGAGCAGCTGGGACCGATGGCGGGAGCTCTTCAACGAGGCGGGCTACGCCACCCTCGCGCCCGGCTGGCCCGATGACCCCGAGACCGTCGAGGAGGCCAAGGCCCATCCCGAGGTCTTCGCCGGCAAGTCGATCAAGGAGGTCGCCGACCATCTCGAGGCGGTCATTCGCAAGCTAGATCGCAAGCCGGCAGTCATCGGCCATTCATTCGGCGGGCTGATGACCCAGATCCTGGCGGGCCGCGGGCTGTCGGCGGCAGCGGTTGCCATTGACCCGGCGCCCTTCCGCGGCGTCCTGCCGCTCCCCTTCTCCGCGCTGAAGTCCGCATCGCCGGTCCTGAACAATCCGTTCAACCGTGGCAAGGCGATCCCGCTCACCTACGAGCAGTTCCGCTACGCGTTCGCCAACGCGGTCAGCGAGGACGAGGCGCACGAGCTGTTCGACACCTTCGCGGTCGCCGCCCCCGGCGAGCCACTCTTCCAGGCGGCGGGCGCCAACCTCAACCCGTGGACCGAAGACAAGGTCGACACCGATAACCCCGACCGTGGTCCGCTGCTCATCCTCGACGGGGAGATGGACCACGTCGTGCCCTGGTCGATCGCCAATGCGAGCTACAACCAGCAAAAGGACAACCAGGGCGTCACCGAGATCCAGAAGATCCCCGGTCGCGGGCATGCCCTGACCATCGACAGCGGCTGGCGCGAGGTGGCCCAGATCTCGTTGACATTCATCCAGCGCTTCGCGCCGGCACAGGACACGGTAGCGGTGCCCATCCAGGCCGAGAGCGCCGACACTCAGGCAATGCCCACGAGCCAGGACACGGCGGATACGACCTCGTGACGTTCAGTCAATCCGTTGCGAGGTGGATCGGCCCTTGTCCGTCGCCACCGTTGCCAGCATTACTGGCGTTGCGACCATCGAAGCCGGACCACGACTGCCTGGACGGCCGTTCCGTTGTCATCCTGCTGGTACTGCTGGCCAAACAGCGCCTGAGGAGCCGATGGCGGAGCTGCGGATGGTCGTAGTGCCAGTCATCCTGGCAGACCAAGCTTAAGGAGAATCCGAGGCAGCGCGGATCAGGCCATAATCGGCGGCGATGGCTGCGTCCGGTACTGCGATCCCCGACGACCCAACTGGCAAGCCACCTGAGCTGCCGTGGGTCCAGACGCTCGGCGGCAGCGCCCTGGACCCACACATCCAGCCGCAGTGCTCGCTGCTCGTCCAGCTGCGCCGCGTCACGGGCTCACTCGTCGGGCGGGCAGGCGAGCTGGCCGCCATCGAACAGGAGCTGCGTGACGCGCGGAGCAACCTCTCCGCGGTCACCCTGGAAGGCGAGCCGGGGATCGGGAAGACGCGGCTCCTCTTGGCCACCGCCGAGCTCGCGGCACGGTCCGGGTTCACGACGGTTGCGGTGACCGCGGACGAGGAGATCCGCGGCCCGTTCCTCCTGGCGCAGAGCATCTTTTCCGCACCAGGGCTGCGCGAGTCGATCGCCGGGAGCCCGGCGGAGGCATCCGTCCAACGGGTGATCGAGGCGATGTCGGGCCGCGACGAGCCCGGGCTGGAAGGCCTCTCGAGGGATGTCAAGCTCCTGCGTACCTTCGACCTGGCCGGGGTGGCGCTCGCCATGGCGGCTGGGCAGGCCCCACTGGCGCTATTGATCGACGACGTGCAATGGGCCGATGACGACACGCTGCGCATGCTGCGCTACGCGGTCCGCGCCGATGCCGACCGACCGATCTTCCTCTTCCTGGCTGTCCGGCCCGATGAGTTCGCCACCGTCACCGAGGCGGTCAACTTCGTCGCGGATCTCGAGCGGATGGGCCTCGTGCGGCGACTGCGTCCGGGTCGCCTCAGCCAGCCGGAGAGTGGGCAGCTCGCCAAGCAGGCGCTCGGGGGAGCGGTCGATCCCGCCTCGATCGCGGCCATGCACGCCCAGTCGGAGGGTGTGCCCTTCATCATCGAGGAGCTGGCGCGGACCTACCGCGACGCGGGCATGATCCAGCAGGTCGACGGGGTGTGGACCCTCGGTCGCAACGTCGCGAAGCTCGTCCCCTCGGCCGTTCGCACCCTCATTCAGCGCCGCGCCGCGCGCTTGCCGGACGACACCCGCTCGGCCCTCGCGGATGCAGCCGTTCTCGGCCGCAGCTTCAGCCTTCGCGACCTGAGCGCCGTCCGGTCTCGCCTCGACCAGCAGGAGCCCTCAGC
>JALYLB010000102.1 GCA_030774475.1 Chloroflexota bacterium
GCGGGTCGTCGCGATGTGCGTCGTAGCCCGCCGAGACGGCGACCAGGCCGGGGTTGAAGCTTCGCGCCAGAGGCACGAGCACGGTCTGCACGATGGAGAGGAACTCGTCCGCTCCGGCGCCGGGGGCCACCGGAAGGTTGACCGTGTAGCCCTCACCCTCCCCGCTGCCGCGCTCGCTCGGGTCACCGGTGCCCGGATAGAGGGGGCTCTGGTGGATGCTCGCGAACAGGACGCGATCAGAGGCATAGAAGACGTCTTGGGTTCCGTTGCCGTGGTGGACGTCCCAGTCGACCACCATCGCGCGTTCGATGCCGTGCCCTGAGAGCGCATGGGCCACGCCGATCGCCACGTTGTTGAATAGGCAGAAGCCCATGGCCCGGGAGGGCTCGGCATGGTGGCCCGGAGGGCGAAGTCCGCAGAACGCGAACCCCGCGTCCTCGCCGAGCAGCCGGTCGACGGCATGCACGGCGCCGCCGGCCGCCCTCAGCGCGGCGTCATAGGAACGCGCGCTGGCCACGGTGTCGACGTCGATCATGCCGCCACCCCGGGCGCTGA
The DNA here is from genome assembly GCA_030774475.1 of Chloroflexota bacterium. Taxonomy (GTDB): domain Bacteria; phylum Chloroflexota; class Limnocylindria; order QHBO01; family QHBO01; genus CF-82. The sequence goes on from JALYLB010000102.1 coordinate 556, forward strand.
TCGCCTCGATCGCGTCGATGTGGGAGCGCGGGTGGACTCGCTCGATCTGCTCCAGAGTCGCGGCCGGAGCCTCGACGACTTCGAGGCCGTGCCAACGCTTGGATTCCAGCGCCGCCTCGATCGCACGCACCCGCTCCGCGTTCTCGGGATGGGACCCGGTGTCGTGCTCGAAGGACAGCGGGTGGCGCAGGTACAGGCCTGGTGCCATGGCAGTTACCGTACTCAGCCCTCTTGGAGTCCAACCGAGCCGAACTGGGCCGCTGCGACGTCGCCGTGGTCGGCGGTGGCGCCGCCGGCCTCTGGGTCGCGCTGCGGGCAGCCGAGCACGGAGCCTCCGTGGTGCTGATCTCCCGCACTCCGCTATCGGAGAGCGCCAGTTTCCGGGCCCAGGGCGGGCTGGCGGCGGCGCTGGAGCCGGGCGACTCGCCCGAGCAGCACGCCGCCGACACCGTCGCAGCGGGGCGGGGGCTCTGCCGGCCGTCGGCGGTCCAGGTGCTGACCGAGGGCGCTCCGGCCGCGGTCGAGGAGCTGCTGCGACGGGGCGTCCACTTCGACACCGATGGCAGGGGGGAGCTACAGCTTGGACTCGAGGGGGGTCACACGCGGCGGCGGGTGGTCCACGCTCATGGCAGCGAGTCCGGTCGCGAGATCACCGGCCGCCTTGCCGAGCTGGTGGCCGAGTCGGAGCGAGTCGAGGTCCGCGAGCGAACCTCTGCTCTGGCGCTGTGGAGCGACGGGAGCCGCTGTGCCGGCGTGATCACCGACGGAGGGGCGGTATTGGCTGGGGCCACGGTGCTTACCACCGGCGGCTCGGCGGCGCTATGGAGGCGAACGACGAACCCATGGGGGGCGATCGGCGCGGGACCCGTGATCGCGCAGGCCGCGGGGGCCGACCTCGCGGACCTCGAGTTCTGCCAGTTTCACCCCACCGCCCTGGCACTGCCCGGGAGTCGCTGGGACGCTGCGCTGATCACGGAGGCGGTGCGTGGCGAGGGAGCGATCCTGCTCGACGCGGCGGGTGAACGCTTCACCGACGAGCTGGCGCCACGCGACGCCGTGGCGGCGGCGATCCTCGCCCGCATGCACGCGGACGGCGCCGAGCACGTGCGGCTCGACCTTCGCGGCATCGATCCCGAACGCTTCCCGAACGTCTTCGCGACCCTGAGCGAGGCGGGACTCGATGGCCGAGCCGAGCCGATCCCGGTTGCCCCGGCGGCCCACTACATGATGGGCGGTGTAGCCACCGACCTCAATGGGCACAGCTCGCTGCCGGGGCTGCTCGCGGTCGGTGAGTGTGCCTGCACCGGGCTGCACGGCGCCAACCGACTCGCCTCCAACTCGCTCACCGAGTGCTTCGTGTTCGGCTCGCGCGCCGCCCAGGCGGCCGCTGCCGAGCAGACGCTGTCGCCCGCCGACCCGGCGCCACCCCCGGCCTGGCGCTTCGAGCCACCTCGGCAGGCCAGCCGGGACGCGGTCTGGGAGCTCGCCGGTCCACTGCGGCGGGCGGCGGAGCTGAAGAGGCTGGCAGCCGACCCGTATCCGCTCGCGAGGACGATCGCGGCCTGCGCGCTGGAGCGCCACGAATCGCGGGGTGGTCATCGGCGCGAGGACGCGCCGGCCCTCGATCCTGGGCTGGACGGAGTGCATCTTGTGCAAAACCGACAAGGCGAGATCCGGCATGACAACTGGCTTTGAGTCGTTCCCTTAACACCCTCTTAATAGAACCGCGCCCAGCCTTCACATAAACATGGAACACTGCCGACCTCCCCAAAAGTGGGTAGAGGACTCCACACCAAAAATGGGTAGGACGGCCCGCCCTGGGTGATCACGACCCAGGCGGGGGGAAAGGGAATTAACAAGAGAGGGGTATTCCAGGATGTATCGGTTCAGCCGTTCGATGTACCGGGAGTTGGCGCCGCGCGTGATCGATGGGACGCCTGGAGGACCATCACCGCGTCAAGAGCTGCTGGAGGCTTGCGAGCAGACGATTCGGAGGCTCGCAGTCGACCGCCGTTACTTTGCGCGCCCAGCTCGCTCGCTGTTCAACCAGATCCGGGTCCAATTCCCGATCAGTGAGCAGCTCTACGT
>JALYLB010000103.1 GCA_030774475.1 Chloroflexota bacterium
CCAGCGCCGCCGGGTCGAGCAGCTCGCGCAGCTCGTCGGCCCCGAGCAGCTCGGCGAGGAGCTCGCGGTCGAGGGCCAGTGCCTGCGCGCGGCGCTCCGCGAGCGGCGCATCGCCCTCGTACATGTATGAACCCACATAGTCGAACAGCAGCGATGCTGCGAACGGGGACGCGTGCGCGGTCTCGACGCTGACCACCCGCACCTGGCGCGAGGCGATCCCGCTCAGCACCTCCTTGAGCGCGGGCAGATCGAACACGTCCCGCAGGCACTCCCGGTAGGTCTCGAGGATGATCGGGAATGAGCCGTACTGGCTGGCGACTGCCAGCAGGTCGGCGGAGCGCATGCGCTGCATCCAGAGTGGGGTCCGCTGGCCGGGCCGCCGGCGCGGGAGCAAGAGCGCTCGTGCAGCGTTCTCGCGGAAGCGTGCGGCGAACATGGCGGAGCCCCCCAAGGCCCCCATCACCAGCTCCTCGATCTCGTCCGGGCCGATGATCAGCTCCGTCTCGGGCGGTGTCTCATCCGCCTCCGGCAGCCGCACGACGATTCCGTCGTCCGACCACAGGACCTGCGTGTCGACCGCGTGTTTCTCCGCTAGTCGAGATTCGATGGCCAGCGCCCACGGCGCATGGACGCGTCCGCCGAACGGGGTGAGCAGGCAGACTCGCCAATCGCCGAGCTCGTCGCGGAACCGCTCGATGACGATGGTTCGGTCGGTGGGGAGGGTTCCGGTCGCTTCGCGCTGGTCGGTGAGGTAGGCGACCAGGTTGCGGGCGGCCAGGGGGTCGAGCGCATGGTCACGCTCGAGGCGGGTCATGGCGTCGTCCGGCGCCATCGGCTCCAGCTCGCGCAGGAAGGTGCCCATCGCACGCCCGAGCTCGATGGGCCGGCCAGGCTGGTCGCCCTTCCAGAACGGCATCTTGCCCGGCTGGCCCGGTGCCGGGGTGACGATCACCCGGTCCGGCTTGATCTCCTCGATGCGCCAGGTCGAGGCGCCGAGCAGGAAGGTCTCCCCGACCCGGCTCTCGTACACCATCTCCTCGTCGAGCTCGCCCACCCGGCGACCGCCGCGGCCGGAGCCGTCGTCCGGCAGGAACACGCCGTACAGGCCGCGGTCAGGGATCGTCCCTCCTGACGTAACGGCCAGCACCCGGGCGTCGTTGCGCGAGACGATCTCGTCGGTGCCCCGGTCCCAGACCACCCGGGGCCGCAGCTCCGCGAACTCGTCGGACGGATAGCGGCCGGCGAGCATGTCGAGCACGCCCTCGAGCTGCTCGCGGGAGAGGTCGCGGAACGCATCCGCCCGCAGGACCATGGCGTGCAGGTCGCTCACTCGCCAGCGATCCATGGCACAGGCCGCCACGATCTGCTGCGCAAGCACGTCGAGCGGGGCTCGCGGCACGCGGGTCTCTTCGATCGCCCCAGCCAGCATCCGCTCGACGACCACGGCGGTCTCGAGCAGGTCGCCGCGGTACTTGGGGAAGATGATGCCGGTCGACGCCTCGCCGACGGAGTGCCCGGCGCGCCCGATGCGCTGGAGCCCCGCCGCGACCGACGGCGGCGCCTCGATCTGCACGACGAGGTCGATCGCCCCCATGTCGATCCCCAGCTCGAGGCTCGATGTCGCCACTAAGGCCGGCAGGCGGCCAGCCTTGAGCGCTTCCTCGATCTCGAGCCGCTGCTCGCGGGCGACGCTGCCGTGGTGGGCGCGGACCAGCTCCTCCCCTGCGAGCTCATTGAGGCGGCTCGAGAGGCGCTCGGCCAGGCGACGAGAGTTGACGAAGACCAGGGTGGACCGATGCGCACGGATCAGCTCCAGGAGCTGCGGGTAGATGGCGGGCCAGATCGAGTGGCGTGCCTCTGCGTCGAGGACCGGGCCACCTGGCTGCTCGTCCGGCTCGATGAGATCGCCGAGGCGGCTCATGTCCTCGACAGGGACGACGACCCGCAGCTCGAGCGCCTTGCGGGCCCCCGCATCGGCAATCGTCACCTCCCGCCCTTCGCCAACACCGCCAAGGAAGGCGGCGATCGCCGACAAAGGGCGCTGGGTAGCGGACAGCCCGATGCGCTGGGGCGCCCGGTTCCCAGCAGCTGCGACGAGGACCTCAAGCCGCTCGAGGGAGAGCGAGAGGTGGGTCCCTCGCTTGGTGGGTGCCAACGCATGGACCTCGTCGACGATGACGTGCTCGACGCCGCGGAGGACCTCGCGCGCCTGGCTGGTCAGGAGGAGGTAGAGGCTCTCCGGGGTGGTAACGAGGATCTCCGGCGGGTCCTTGGCCAGTGATCGGCGCGCCTCGGCGGGCGTATCGCCGGTCCGCGACCCGACCCGCACCTCGGGAAGATCAGTCCCGGAACGTTGCGCCGTGCGACGGATACCGGCCAGTGGCGCACGGAGGTTCCGCTCGACGTCGTAGGCGAGCGCCTTGAGCGGGCTGACATAGAGGATACGGACGCTGCCCGGTGGTCCTCGCCGCCGGCCGTTCGCCTGCGGGTGAGGCCGCGGGTCGGTGAAGCATCGATCGAGGCACCACAGGAACGCGGCGAGGGTCTTGCCGCTGCCGGTGGGAGCGTGGAGGAGGGTATGACGCCCGGCGCTGATCGCCGCCCAGCCGAGCGTCTGCGCCCGAGTCGGCTCCGCGAACGCTTCGGCGAACCAGGTTCGGGCGGGCTCGGAGAAGCGCGCCAGTGGGTCGGTGGCGACAGGAGAGCTCAAGGCAGGAATGAGTGTACGTGGCACGATCGTGACGCCAATGTTGGCCCCAGTTCCTGACACTGCGTGTCAGGATGCCGGAGCGGGATCTCCGATGCAGGAGCGCCTCGCCGCGGGACGCCGTGGGACGCCGCGGGACGCCCCCGCCACGCTCGCGGGACACGTATGATCCCCGTGGTCCAGCACCGCTCCGAGCAACGA
>JALYLB010000104.1 GCA_030774475.1 Chloroflexota bacterium
CGTCGAAGGTGACGTGTGCGCGCGAGAGGACGGTCTCGGTCACATGACCGCCGGGGTTGAGTCCCAGCTGGTAGTCGTTCAATCCGCCGATCATGTTGTTGGGATCGGTGGGATTGACCGCGATCGACGTCTCGTTGTGCGGTCCGGCGAGGGGCGAACAGTCGGTGTTGACGTTGGCCGCCGTCGAGGTTGCGGTCGTGCAGATTGCCGTCCCGGTCTTCACGCCGGGTGAGTTGCCGAACACGGCGCCGGCCACGGGAGCCGGGGCATCGACGACGTTGTGCGTGAAGTCGACCGGCTGCGGATTCTCGTCGGCCAACGCGATACTCACCCCGGCGGTGAGGGTGATCGCGGCGCCGATGGTGAGAAGACGCAGCAGGAACCTACCTCTGGTGTGCATGAACACGCTCCACTTCAGTCGCTGCAGCAGATGCTGGCTCGAGGCCGGGCTCGGGGCCGCGCGGCCGGGGGCTCGAGGCGTTTGCCCTGCGCGCCAGGCTCGGCTGCCGCGCTCGTTCATCCTACCCGTGCGGTTACAGCTGCTCGAACACGGACCGCAGCCTCTGGTGCGACGTCGCACCACTTTCCTGCTCAAACCATCGGCCGCGCGCGCCGGCGGTGCTCAATCGGCGGCTTCGTGGTGCGATGAGCGGCGAACCTGGTCGAGTGCCGCATAGGCGGCGCGCCGCGGCCGTTGCGGCCCGGAGCCATGGATGCGGAGCTCCCTTGTGCCAAAGCCGATGACTGGCGCGTCAAGGCGGACGCTTACCCGACTCCGCCCGGCTCCGCCAGGCGCCGCCAGGTGGATGGTCAGCAGAGCCTCGGCGGTCGTGACGGCGCCCGTGGCCTCATCAATCGTCAGGCTCCCGCCGACGTATCGCGCCTCGCCCTCGCTGGCAGGGTGTGAGGCAAGGATGGTGATCAGGGCGCCATCGGTCCCTGACTCAACGGTCGCAAGCGTGCGGGCGCCAGCACGCGCCAGCGCCGCCAGGGCCAGGCCTGGGAGCGTCTGGTCATCGGTCCCGTACACGTCCTCGCCGAGTGATTCCAGAGCGCACGATGCCGGCTTCGCTAGCCGCGCTGGATCCTCCCGCGTACCGAAGCGCAGGTGCACCCCGTCGTCGCGGGCGTAGATCCCTGCCACGATCCCGTCCCCGGGAGCCGCGAGCAGGTCGCCGACCTTCTCGGCCGCGGCCGATTCGCCAATGCCAAACGTCTTCACGGTCCGGGTGTACAGCGGCCGCAGCCCAAACGTCGTCGCGAGGTGGGGGACGACCTGCTCGGCCCACATCCGAATCATCTCGGAGGGGACGCCGGGCATCAGGATCGCGATTCGGCCGTCGTGCTCGACCCACCAGCCCGGTGCCGACCCGATGGGATTGTCGAGCGGCCGCGCCGACGCAATGAGGAGCGCCTGGCGAAGGTTGCTGATCGGCATGCGGCCGATACCGCCGAAGCGGGCAAGCAGCCGCTCGGCGAGGATCGGGTCCTCGGCCAGCTCCTCGCCCACGGCATCGGCCAGGCCCTCGCGAGTGACGTCGTCGTGGGTCGGTCCCAGGCCGCCGGTGGCAAGGACCACATCCGCGGCGGCGAGCGCCTCGCTGAAGGCTTGGGCGATGGCCGCGCGTTCGTCCGGCAGCTGGCGAACGCCCTGTAGCTCCAGCCCGACCTGGGCCAGCTCACGGGCGAGGTGCGCGGCGTTGGTGTCGATCGTCTCGCCCAGCAGCAGCTCGGAGCCGATGCTCAGCACGAGCGCCCGAGGCGCGATTCGCATGCCGGGGAGTCTAGGCCGCGTTGAGTCGCCGCCATTTCGTCGCCACGTTCCGTGGCGCGGAATATCCGTACGCTGGATCACTTGTATGGAGGCCGGAGCAGTTCGAGTCGACAGGTATTCCGTCCTGCGGGACGTTGGACGGCGGAAGCACCGCGTAACGCCCTACGAGGCCACTCCGGGGGAGTTTGTCAGACAGTTATTCCGCGGGGCGGAATCCGGGGATGGGGAGCGAGTCTGGGGCGACCGGCTCACGTCGAGCGCGCGTTAGCGGGGAAGGTCGACCGGGGCGCCATCGGTCTACGATTGCGTTCACAACCAGTCTCGATGCCCACCGATCCGATGCCGCCGGGCTGGCGTCGACCAACGATTCCGCGACGAAGGAGACGCCCGTTGACCGACCCCGCGTTGACCGTCGAATCGGTCCTGACCGATGAGCTCCGCGACTGGCTGACGGCGGAGCTGCGCTACCCGGTCCTTGCTGTCATCACCGACCAGGGCGCGCCGAACCAGTCGGTCATGTGGTTCGCCCTCGATCCGGATCGCCCCGACACGATCCTGATGAACACCAAGGAGGGCCGCGCCAAGGCCCGTTACCTGCGCCGCGACCCACGGGTCAGCCTCTGCTTCGAGGAGAAGCTCAACTGGGTCGCCCTCCACGGACGCGTCGAGCTCGACGAGGATCGCGATCGGGCGCTGGCCGACATCAAGTCGCTCGCGGTGCGGTACGAGGACGACCCGGAAACCTTTAATGGGCAGACGCGCCTCACCATTCGGATGCGCGTGGAAAAGGTCATCACCCATGGCTGACGTCGCGGCGCCCATCAAGTTCGGGGCGAACATCTGGAACCAGTACACCGACTGGCCGTCCTTCCGCCACGCGGCGTTGGAGGCGGATCGGCTGGGCTACGACACGCTCTGGACCTGGGACCACCTCTACCCGATCGTCGGGTCTGACGACGGGCCGATGTTCGAGGCCTGGACCAGCATCGCCGCCTGGGCGGAGGCGACCCACCGCGCGCATATCGGCCTGATGGTCGGCGCCAACCCGTTCCGCAATCCGGCGCTGGTCGCCAAGATGGCCACCACGCTCGATCACATCTCGGGCGGGCGGGCGATCCTCGGGATCGGCGCCGCCTGGTTCGAGACCGAGCACCGTGCCTTTGGCCTCGAGTTCGGTAGCTCGCCGGGGGAGCGACTCCGCTGGCTGGAGGAGGCGGCGAAGATCATGCGCGGCATGCTCGACGGCGAGGAGCCTTCCGGCGGGCGGTTCTATACCACCCAGGCCGTGCGTAACGACCCGCCGCCGGTGCAATCCAAGCTCCCGCTCCTGATCGGGGGTGGGGGAGAGCAGCGGACGCTGCGGATCGTCGCCCGCTATGCGGACGCCTGCAACGTGGGCGGTGGGTTCGAGAACGTAAAGCGCAAGGACGCCGTCCTTCGTCAGCACTGCGCCGAGGTCGGGCGCAATGAGGCGGAGATCGAGCGCACGACCGGCGCCGGCGTCGCGCTCATCCGCGACGATCCGGGCGAGGCGGAGCGCGCCATGACCCGCCTCTTCGAGCGCAATGGCGGCTCGCAGCCGTGGCAGAACCAGCCGGTCGGGACGCCGGAGCAGATCGCCGCCCTCCTGCGGCCCTACCTTGGCATCGGCTTCCGGCACTTCATCTTCAGCTTCCCGGCACCCGTCGACGCCGAGAGCATGGAGCGCCTCATTCGCGAGGTGAAGCCGATGCTGGAGCAGACCTAAGCCGGGGACGCCTCCCATCGCTCGGCCGCCGCAGCCCCCGCCGCCATCGGCTCAGCCGATGAGGAAACACGCGGAGCCCCGTCGCGGCGCCCGCTTATCGGCTCAGCCAATGAGTGAGCACATGAAAGCGTCCCTTTTGGGCGATTTCCGGCACCTCGCACGCTGACTCATCGGCTCAGCCGATCAGACCAGACCTGAAAAGGGTGTTTCGTGCGATTTCCGGCACCTCGCGCGCTGACTCATCGGCTCAGCCGATAGGCCTGACCTCCGGAAGGCGAGCGCGGGACGTAGCCGGGCTAGGCTTGCGGCATGAAGGTCACTCTCCTGGCGGGTGGGACCGGCGGCGCCAAGATGGCGCACGGGTTCGCGCAGGTCCTCGATCCCGGTGACCTGACGGTCATCGTCAACGTCGCCGACGACACTGAGCAATTCGGCCTCCACGTCTCACCCGACCTCGATGCCGTCCTCTACACCCTCGCCGGCCTCGCCAACCCCGACACCGGATGGGGCGTGGCGGGCGACACCTGGACGGCGCTCGAGATGCTTGAGCGGTATGGCGAGCCGACCTGGTTCCGCGTGGGCGACGCGGACCTCGCGACCCACGTTCGGCGCAGCCGTCTGCTCCGCGAGGGCGCGAGCCTGACCGATGCCACGGCCCTGCAGGCCACCGCCCTTGGTGTCGCCAGTCGCGTCCTGCCGGCCACCGACGACCACTTGCGAACCATTCTCCAGACCGATGGCGGCGAGATCGAATTCCAGGACTACTTCGTCAGGCTGCGCCAGGAGCCGGAAGTGCGGGCGCTGCGCCTCGATGGCCTGGAGGCCGCACACCCGACCGAGGCGGTGCTGGCCGCGATCGGGGGCGCCGAGGCGATCGTCCTTGCGCCGTCGAATCCCATCGTCAGCATCGGCCCGATCCTGGCGCTGCGTGGCCTTCGGGAGGCGATCGAGGCAGCAGGCAAGGCTGGCACGCCGCGCCTCGCCGTCAGCCCGATCATCGCCGGTCAGGCGCTGAAGGGGCCCGCGGACCGGATGCTCGTCTCGCTCGGCCACGAGTCGAGCGCATTGGGCATCGCGCGGATCTACCAGGGCCTCGTGCACACCTTCGTCCTCGACGAAGCCGATGCGACGCTGGCGCCCGCGATCGAGGCGCTCGGGATGCGCGCCCTGGCCCTCCCCACCGTCATGCGCACCGATGCGGATCGGGCCACTCTGGCCCGTGCGCTGCTGGCAGCGGTCCCCGCTTGACGGGCAACTCCTGCCAGCCGCCGTTCCGGCCCAGCGAGCACCAGCCGATATGCTGGCGGGATGCAGACACGGCTGATCGTTCCCCACCGCGGGCTGGAGGCCGCGAAGACGCGGCTCTCGCCGGTGCTCTCGGCCGAAGAGCGCGGGGACCTTGCGGCGCACCTCCTGCGTCGCGTCCTGCGGGTCGCCCGCCAGGCGATCGCCGACGTGGTGGTGATCTCGCCATCGGCAGCGCTCCGTGAGCTCGTCGAGGAGGCCGACGCTCGGCTCTTGGTGCAGCGCGGCCTCGGCCTCAACGAGGGCCTCGATCAGGCGCGGGCCGCTGCCGTCGCGGAGGGTGTCGGGACCCTGATCGTCCTCCACGGCGATCTTCCGGAGCTGGGGCTCGCCGATGTGGAGGCCCTCGCCGCCGCGGTGCCCGGACCGACCGGCGTGGCCATCGCGCCCGACAAGACGGGCACGGGGACGAACGGGCTGGCGCTGCAGCCACCCGACGTGATCGAATTCCATTTCGGTGCCGGAAGCCGCGCCGCGCACGAGCTCGCGGCGCGAACCGGCGGGGTGGCAGCGGTCGTCGTCGAGCGACCGGGTCTGGCTTTCGACCTCGACACCCCCGAGGACTTGCGAGGCTGGCTGGAGAGCGGAGTCCTGGCGTGACGGCCAGCGGCCAGCGGCTCGAGCTCATCGCCCTCGATGGCATCCCCGAGATCCGACCGGGCGACGACCTGGCCGCCATCATCGCCGAGGCGCTGGGCGCCGGCGACATCGGCCTCAAGGATGATGACGTCCTGGTGGTCACGCAGAAGGTCGTCTCCAAGGCGGAGGGGAAGGTGGTGGAGCTCGCGTCGGTGGTTCCTTCGGAGCGCGCCCGCGAATGGGGCGAGCGCTGGGACAAGGACCCGCGACAGGTCGAGCTCGTGCTCCGCGAATCAGCGGAGATCGTGCGCATGGCCGATGGCGGCTTGATCATCGCGCGTACGCGCCACGGGTTCGTATGCGCCAACGCCGGGGTGGATCTCTCGAACGTGGGTGGCGGCGAGGTCGCGACGCTCCTGCCGGACAATCCGGACGCTTCGGCCAGCGCATTGCGAGAACAGCTGGGTGAGCTGACCGGTGTGCGGCCCGCGGTGGTCATCTCCGATTCGTTCGGCCGGCCGTGGCGCAACGGGATCGTCAACGTGGCGATCGGTGCGGCAGGGATCGAGGCGCTCGTCGACCTTCGCGGCACGCCCGACGCCCAGGGGCGCGTCATGCGCTCCACCGTCATCGCTGTCGCCGACGAGCTCGCATCCGCCGCCGACCTGGCCGGCGGCAAAACATCCCAACGTCCGGTCGTGCTGGTGCGGGGCTACGCGCCCGCGCCCGATGCGGGCGCCATGGGAGCGTCCTCCCTCATCATGGATCGCGCGCTGGACCTGTTTCCGTAGGACCGTTACGACAACGGCAACGTTCAGGTGCAGGGGAAGCGCGACGCCGTCGGGCCGGTTAGGGCGGCCCTTGGTTTAAATGAGGCTATTCCGAGTCATGTGCGCCTTCGAGCGGCCCGTCCCGCACAGACCTCCAGAGAGGTTTGCGTGGTCTATGGACACGATATCGATGCCCGGACGCAACTCGAGGCGATGCTGCGAAGATGGGGCTTGGAGCCGCTAATCCTCGACCAGCTCCCATCCGAGGGCGCAACGCAGCGCTGGGACTAGAGTTCGCCCGTGGACTGGCTGACCGCGTTCGGGGTCGCAGCGGTGAGTTTCATGTTGCTCATGTACGCACTGGAGTCCCGAGGGCGACGGTTCATTCTCGGCTTCGCGGCAGGATGCGCCCTATCCAGCGCGTACGGCTTCCTGGCGGGGACGTGGCCCTTCGGCGCAATCGAGGCGGTGTGGTGCACGATTGCGCTGCGTCGTTTTGCTGTGGCTCCGACCTGAGTCCATACGCACTAGCTGGACAAGGCGTGGAGCGGCCGCTACGTCGCGGGTCAGCGGCGGTAACCTTCCGGGCCATGGATGCTTCTAAGCCGCGCAAATCACGACCGGTTGTCGTTCATCCCGGGGAGGGGATGCCGGAGCCGCCTGGCACGGAGCGGCGCCACTTCTTCGATCGCGACGGCCGCTGGGTCGGTTGGGCCAGCTGGATCCAGAATGAGGCTGGCGACGTGAGTGGCTGGCATCACCATGCGGCCAACGACACCCACGTCTACGTCATCCGTGGTTCCGTAACGATCGACTTCGGCCCGGGCGGAGCCGAGAGCGTCGTGGCGCGCGCCGGAGACTTTTTTATCGTTCCGTCCCAGACGATCCACCGCGAAACGACCAGCCAGGATTCCGACCTCGAGGCTTTCGTCCTCCGCGTCGGCGGTGAGCCGGAGCACGTCAATGTGGATGGTGCGGAGGCAGAGGGAGGCTGACGTCGTGGACAAGGCGTGGAGCGGCCGCTAGGTGAGCCGATCGCGGCGCTGGACGCCGGAGCCTCTGAGGCGGAGCCGTGGCGTGACGCGAACACGATCGCGGCTGGCATACGCGTGCCATCGGCGATTGGTGATTACCTCATCCTCGACGTCATCCGGCAGAGCCACGGAACCGCAACCGCCGTGGACGACGCCGCGATTCTCGACGCCCAAGCCGAGATCGGACGGTTGACCGGAATCTTCGCGGCTCCGGAGGGCGCCGCGACCTTTGCTGCGATCCCGCGGTTACGTCAGAGCGGCTTCCTGCGTGGCGACGAGCGGGTCGTCATCGTCAACACGGGGATGGGGCTGAAGCACGTCGCCAGTCGACCAAACAAACGGTTGACGGGAGAAGCTCCCTCCGTCGGCTGACGCGCTATCAAGAAAGGCGACCGGACCGGTGCGCCCCAGCAACGGAGAAAGGCGCCGTTGGGCTGGCGAGGAGGGTCGGCCGGCAAGGCTAGGCACGACGAGTGCTACCTTCACCGTTGGCCACAACGAGGGAGCTGCCGTCTCATCGGGGCACGTGGACGGGCTGCGTGGCAATGCCCGTGGTCTCAGAACGAGGAGCACACGATGGCCATGCCTAAACGTTCCTTCTTCAGCGCCGCGGTAGGAGCCATTGCGCTCCTATTCGCGTTCTCGCCCCTGGCGCTCGGCGCTGGCGATACGCGCGTAGACGTGGGGAGTCCAGCGAGCCCGTTCTCACAGAACAAGCAGAACGAGCCGGCATTGGCGGTCGACGCGAACCACCCCAACCTCCTCGCCGC
>JALYLB010000105.1 GCA_030774475.1 Chloroflexota bacterium
CCCTAAGTGGGTTCGTGCCGGGGTGTCGCCGGCGTCTCATGCGGTACCTGGTTGAGCGTGGGCGGGGCGATGTGGGACCCTTCGTTGCCGTGACCGAGAATCCGCCCTCCGCTACCAATCCCTCGCATGATGAGCCGATGGCAGCTGCGCTCATGCCGGCCGTTGCCGAGTTCAACGAGGCCTGCCGGCGCGCCGGTGTCACGGAAGGCGCGAGCATCGTCCTCGCCGTCTCGGGCGGTCCGGACTCGATGGGGCTGCTGCACCTAGCGACCGATGCCGCGGCGGCGCGAGGATGGCGGTTGACCGTTGCGCACCTTGACCACGGGCTCCGTCCGGAGTCGGCCGACGATGCCCGGTTCGTCCAGGACGCGGCGGCTGCCCTGGGCATCGAGGCTCAACTACGCCGGACCGATGTCGCTGCCCTCGCCGCCGAGCGCCGCGAAGGACTCGAGGCGGCAGGTCGGGAGGCTCGCTACGCGTTCTTCGAGGAGGTAGCCTCCGCCATCGGCCCGGACGCGTTCGTCATGACGGCCCACACCGCCGACGACCAGGCGGAGACCGTCCTTCTCCATCTCGCGCGGGGGACCGGGCTGGCGGGGCTATCCGGCATCGCACCACGCCGCGGGCGAATCGTCCGTCCCCTGCTGGGCATGCGCCGCGCTGACCTGCGAACCGCGCTCGATCAGGCGGGGATCGGTTATCGCCTGGACCCGAGCAATGCGGACCCGCGGTTCCGCCGGAACCGAGCCCGGGCGGGGCTGGTCCCGGCACTGGAGGAGCTGCACGCAGGTGCGGTCGACGCGATCGCCGGGCTCGCCGAACGGGCAGCCGACGAGGATCGTGCCCTCGATGCCATCGCAACGACAGAGCTCGCGGCACGCCGAACGGCCGACGGCTGGATCGCCTGGCGACCGGCGCCGCCGCGGGCCATCGGCCGCCGGGTGCTGCGCCTCGCGGCCGGCACGCCCGCTCCCAGCGCGGAGCGGATCGAGGCGCTAGCGAAGGCCTTGGTCGAACGTCGCGGCGGACGGGTCATCGAGCTCGGAGACGGCCGGCGGGGACTCACCGCGGCTGACCGAGTCCGGATCCTGCAACGCGGGTGAACCGAGGGGTACCTCACCCTCGTACTACCTTCAGGGGCGTCCTCGGCTAACGGCGGCGAGGGTCATCTGTTCGGTGGCCCGAACGGCTGTTTGTTGCGGGTGGGGGCCCCACCTATACTGGCGCAACCTGCGGACGCCGCAGGCGGGCGGCGGGCCATCGGTCCGTCGCTGATCCGTACGGAGGCTGAAAAGAGACCCACGTTGAGCACTCGACTCGTTCGAAACAGCGTCGTGCTCGTTGTCCTGGCCGTCTTTGGGCTCGCGCTGCTCTGGACGTACTTCGTCGACAGCGGCACGACCCCCGAGTACACCTATAGCCAGCTGCTGCAGGACGCGGCCAAGAAGGTCGGCAGTACCTCCCTCGTCGCCTCGGTGACCCAGCAGGACACCAAGCTGTCGGTCGTGCTTCGCGACCAGGCCGGCAGCCCCGACACCAAGAACCCCAAGACGGTCATCGTCCCGGCCATCGGCAACCTCGACGTCCAGCAGGACGTCTGCACCGCGGCTGGCATGACCAACAAGGCGGAATGCGCCCAGACCATCAGCTATGGCGCAGTGCAGGACAGTGGGGCGGGACAGCTCATCACGACCCTGCTCATCTCCCTGCTGCCGGTGCTCCTGATCGTCGGCGTCTTCTTCTTCATGATGCGCCAGGCGCAGGGCACCAATAACCAGGCCATGAGCTTCGGCAAGAGCCGCGCTCGGATGTTCCTGGGCAACAAGACGGTCATCACCTTTAACGACGTGGCGGGCGTGGACGAAGCCAAGCAGGAGCTCAGCGAGGTCGTCGAGTTCCTGAAATACCCCGAGAAGTTCAACTCGCTCGGCGCGCGCATCCCGCGCGGCGTGCTGCTGGTCGGCCCTCCGGGCACCGGCAAGACCCTGCTCGCCCGCGCAGTCGCCGGTGAGGCGGGGGTTCCCTTCTTCTCGATCTCCGGCTCGGAGTTCGTGGAGATGTTCGTCGGCGTCGGGGCCAGCCGCGTCCGCGACCTGTTCGAGCAGGCCAAGCGCAACTCGCCGTGCATCGTCTTCGTCGACGAGATCGACGCAGTCGGCCGTCAACGAGGCGCAGGCCTCGGCGGTTCGCACGACGAGCGCGAGCAGACCCTCAACCAGATCCTGGTCGAGATGGACGGCTTCGACACGAACACCAACGTGATCGTCGTCGCAGCCACCAACCGGCCCGACGTCCTCGACCCAGCGCTCCTGCGGCCCGGCCGCTTCGACCGCCAGGTGGTCCTCGACCGGCCGGACATCAAGGGCCGTCGCGAGATCCTCAACGTCCATATCAAGGGCAAGCCGCTCGACAAGACCGTCGACCTCGACGAGCTCGCACGGCGCTCCCCCGGCTTCTCCGGAGCCGATATTGCCAACCTCGTCAATGAGGCGGCCATCCTCGCCGCGCGCCGCAACAAGAAAGCGGTGAGCATGAGCGAGTTCTCTGAAGCGCTCGACCGCGTGGTCGCCGGCCCGGAGCGGCGGAGCCGGATCATCAGCGAGGAGGAGAAGGAGGTCATCGCCTACCACGAGGGCGGTCACGCCGTCGTGCAGCGGGTCCTCCCCAAGTGCGACGCTGTCTCCAAGGTGACGATCGTGTCGCGCGGGATGGCCCTGGGCTACACCATGAGCCTGCCGTCGGAGGACCGATACCTCCACTCCAAGAGCGAGTTCGAGGACAAGATCGCGGGCATGCTGGGCGGCCACGTGTCCGAGCAGATCGTGTTTGGCGACACCACCACCGGTGCCTCGAACGACCTCGAGAAGGCCACCAACCTGGCCCGCGCGATGGTCACCCAATACGGGATGAGCGAAAAGCTCGGCCCGCTGACCTTCGGCAAGAAGGAGGAGATGATCTTCCTCGGCCGCGAGATCAGCGAGCAGCGCAACTACTCCGACGAGGTCGCCGCCAAGATCGACGCCGAGGTGCGCGAGATCATCGAGCGCGCTTCCGACCGGGCCAGGGAAGCCCTCACTACCCAGCGCGCAGTGCTGGATCGGCTGGCTGCCCTGCTCGTCGAGAAGGAGACCGTCGAGGGCGAGGAGTTCGAGTCGCTCTTCACCGGCATCCTCCCGCCACGGAGCAGCAGCCCAACCCCACGCAAGGTCATCCCGACAGCGGCCGACGGGGAAGGCGAGCTCCCGGCTCCCGAGGGCGAGTCTCCGGAGCCCGGGGATGGGCATCGGCGCCGTCGAGGACCCGCTCCGCAACCCGCCTAGACCCAGTTCCCAAGCGTCAAGAGCCCCGGCCCCGGCCGGGGCTCTGGCGTGCTCGCCAACCTGCTGTTTGCAGCTGCAGCAATCAATTACGAGGCTGGGCGGATTACAAGCGGGATCCCGTCGTCAACGTGGTCGGCTCTTGCCGTCCGAGCAAATCGCGAATGGCCTGGCTGCCGTTCCTCGTGATTGGTTGCTCTGGGGGAGAACGAGAGTCATTTCAGCACCTGCCAGATCGACCCATGGCGCCGCGACCTAGAGCAGGACGATCCCATCGGCGCCAGGATCTCGGCCTTCGCCGAAGGCCTTGAGGATGGCCTTGGTGCCGAGAGGGAATGAGGCGCGGAGGGCATCGCCTGCTTCACGAAGTGCCTTCCGGTTGGCTGACGTTCCCGCAATCAGGAGGACCAGCCGGTCTGCGCCCAGGTCGCGCTTCTTGAGCCGAGCGCTGCGACTCTGCGCCTGGTAGTCGGCGAGTCGCGTGTACACCTCGACCATGACAGCGCAACCCGATATCGACCCGCGGGCGTCGGCCGCGCGGAGATCGCCAGCTATCGGCATCGGAAGCTCCGTCTCCCACCGCCAGATTCGATGGGCCTTCGTCGTGAGGCGACTGAGCAAGTCGATCTGCGGTGCGTCCATGAGCCGATGCCTGTTCGGGAAGGCTCGCACCGAGAGCTTGAGGCCAACCGCGCCAGCAAATCGAGCAAGAAGCCAGAAGGCGACCGATGCGACTTTGCCGCGCTCGATCCGGGACACCTGCGCCGTGGACGTGCCGATGACTCGTCCGACGTCCGCCTGTCGCTTCCCGCTTGTGATGCGCGCAAGGCGTAGCTCGCGCCCAATCTCGAGGAGCTGCCAGCGGGCCAACCGGTCGGCCTCCGCCAGCTGGTTCACGCGTGTCGCCATGCGGCGAGATATTCCCGCTGGCGCCTTATCCCCCGATTACTCGCGGATTTGCGGCCCAAGCAACTATTCGTGACGTTGGCTTCGTTCAGGCCGGATTCGGGCTCGAACTTGGTTGTGGCTTGCCGCTCAGGCAAATCGAGGATAGGTAGCGATTGCTACCTCGTCGTTGGTTGCTCCGGCTGCAAAGCGCCCATTGAGGGGTGGGACCCTGCCGCCGGGGCGCGCGGCGAGCGCGACCGCGGATGGTCGATAGCGCATCGGCGCGCTAGTTCTTTCGGGTCATGTCGAGACTAGGAGCCGGATCGTATACTCGCCTGCGTTGCGCGCAGTCAACCAGCGCCCGATGTTGTGTCCCACCCACGCCAGGGAGCCTGCCATCCCAATGATCGAAGAGCCGCTGACCGAAACCGCCGCGTCGCAGGGCCCCAACTGGAAGCTCGACGCGGGCACGGGCACCCTCGCGCCGCGCTCGGCGCTCGACGTCCTGACCAGCCTCAACGAGCGCATCGCCTCCGGCAAGATTGACGAGTTCCAGCCCATCGCGACCGGGTTCGTCCCGCTGGACAAGACGATCGGCGGCGGGATGCGTCCCGGAGAGCTCCTCCTCATTGGCGGGGCGCAGGGTGCCGGCAAGACGACGATGGCCCTCCAAATGGCCCGCAACATCGCCGCCGGCGGCCAGGCGAGCGTCCTCTACGTCTGCTTCGAGCACGAAGAGGAGTACCTCATCCAGCGCCTCATCGCCATGGAATCTGCTCTCGCTCATCTTCCCCAGAAGAGCGGCGCGGTGAAGATCCAGGAGGTGAAGAAGGAGGTCCTCGGCAGCTACACCGCATCGGCTGAGACCGGTACCAAGGCCAAGCTCGGCGCCAACCCGCGTCTCCGTCCGAGCCTCGAGCGGATCGCCCGCTACGGGAGCCAGCTGCACCTCATGCGCGGCACCGCCACCGCCAGCACCGTCGAGAACCTTCGCCAGCTTGCCGCCGAGTTCCGGGCACAGGACGGACAGCGCCTGGTCATGGTCGTCGACTACCTGCAGAAGGTGCCGGTCATCCCCGAGCCCTCGGACGAGGCGGAGAAGGTGACCCGCATCGTGTCCGGTCTCAAGGACATTGCCCTATCGCTCGAGATCCCGGTCATCGCCATCGTCGCGGCGGACCGCGAGGGACTGAAGGCCAAGCGCCTGCGGAACCACCATCTCCGCGGCAGCAGCGCCATCAACTACGAGAGCGACATCATCCTCATCATGAACGACAAGTACCACATCGTCGCCAAGGTCAATATCGAGTTCAACCCGTACCAGGCCCAGCGCTATCGCGACTGGGTCGTGGTCACCATCGAGAAGAACCGCGGTGGGCAGGACAACGTCGATCTCGAGTACGAGAAGCTGTTCGAGTACAGCTGCTTCGATCCGACCGGCCGCGTGACGGCGGAGAAGCTGATCGAGGAACGCCTCTTCAACGAGTGACCTCGGTCACGGAGCGAACCATGGAGCAGATCGATCCCTACCGCGTCCTCCAGGTGGCACCTGCCGCGGAGCAGGAGGTGATCCATGCCGCGTTCCGCGCGCTCGCGCTGAAGTACCACCCCGACCGGGACGCGACGACCCTCGCGCAACGACGGATGCTGGAGCTGAACGCGGCCTATTCCCTGGTGCGCGACGAGCTGACGCGGGCATCGTGGGATCGGGCTCAGCGGATCCGCGCGAATCCCCATTCGTCGATGACGGGCCACGTCCCTCCTCCTGCCCGTTCCGATTCGGCGGGAACGCGCGTCCCCTTCGGACGCTACCAGGGCTGGACGCTACGGGACCTCGCCCGTCACGATCAGGAGTACCTGCGCTGGCTCAGTCGCCACTCGTCGGGGATCGCCTATCGGACCGAGATCTACCAGATCCTGGGTCGCGCGGGAGCCACCGCCGCCTAGACCGATGGCGCCACCGGCGCCGTCCAGTCTCGCCACCCTGTCCTTCGCCGCCATCGGTCATGCATTCGCTACCCTAAAGCCGATGACTCCCCCCTCAGCTCTGCTGCGAGCCGTCTTCCTCGATGTCGGCGACACGCTCATGCGTGCCGACCCATCGTGGGAGCACATTTATGCCCGAGCCTTCGCGGAGCAGGGGATCGAAGTCGACATCGACGCCCTCCGCGTCGCCCTCAGGCGCGCCTACCACCATGGTGGGTGGGGG
>JALYLB010000106.1 GCA_030774475.1 Chloroflexota bacterium
CCCTCCGCCACACGCCGGAGGTAGGCGATGCGCTGCTCGGCGTCGGCGGCGTCCCACCCATCGCGGGCGGTAGGCTCGGCGGTCATGCTGCCAGCTCGCGATCCGTCCGAAGGCGGGATGCCAATCGAAAGAGGATGCGACTCAGGCGTTGCGGCTCCTGGTCTACCTCGAGCTCTAGAAGCCGACCAGCTTGGCGAAGGTGGGACTCGGCCTCGCGCAAGCGACAGCGACGCAAAGCCGGCCACGAGACGGCGCTGCTACCCTCTGTGAAGGCGGTCGATCGTCTTGACACGATTCGATCCCTGGGCGCTCGCCTTTGCCGGGGCGGGCGCCCTTCGCATGCCGTCGCTCGCCTGCTCGCTGAGCCAGCGCTCCATTACATTGCGAAGGATTCGGACGCTGCCACCCGGCAGTCGAATGACGCCGGGCAGGTCGGGGAGCATCGAGTAGAGCTTCGATCGGCTAACCGAGAGGATCTCGGCCGCCTCGGCCGGGCGGATCAACAGGGGCTCGCTCATCGTTCGGCCGCCAGGCGATCGAGCAGCTCGACGTACCGGGCCAACATCGCCGGATCGCGCGGCGCGAGCCGCCGCCCGGTCTCCCACCGCGACACGGTGGAGCGCTCCACGCCGAGCGCCTCCGCCACGTCACGCAGGGACAGCCGGGCACCCTCGCGCAGGAGGCGGCGGAAGCGCGGTTCTGGCAACCGTCGTCGATCGCGGCTGCGTTCCAGCAGAGTGGCCATGTCGGGCATGGCGACACTCTGGCACGCCGTTGGGGTGTTGAGAAACCACCAACCCCGACAGCCATTCCAACACCGCGTCTGACTGTTGCCAATCGTTTGCCAACGTGGTAGGGTTCGGGCCATGGATGCGCCCGAGACGCAAGCAGTCGGTTGGATTAGCTCAAGCCCCGACGCTCACGGCTGGCAAACGAGATACGAGATTGGCCGGCAGGACAGGGAGCTCGTGGTGACCAAGGTCACCGTCCACTCGCCAACAGGTCGCATGCCGCCGGGCGGCCTTACCGCCGAGGGTGCGCGCTCGCTCGTGAAGCTCGGCACCGCTCTCGCGGAGTTCACCAAGGCGGTCAGGGGCCGCACGGCAGTGAGGGCTACCACCGAGCGCGACGCCGAGGAGCTGCTGGCCGCGCAGACGGAGGGGCAGACATGGCGATCGGTCGCCAGGTCCGAGTTCCTCGACCGGGAATACCGCCGAGAGATGCCGGCGGTCGACTTCGGCCCGGCAGCCAACCGGCGCGTTCGCATCGCTCAGACCGCCGCCCTATACGTTCAGGCCGTGAACGCCGGGGACCCTGCCCCGCGCAAGACGGTGGCCGCACAGCAGGGGCGCGCGGTGCCGGCGCTGCGTGACGACCTCCACGCCGCCCGTCACGAGAATCCGCCGCTCCTGACGGAACTCCGCGGTAAGGGCCGGGCTGGAGGCGAGCTGACGGCTGCCGCGCTCGAGCTTCTCAAGGTCTACGCGGATGCCGGCGCGGCGAGCGGCACCGGAGCGGCCCACAACCCGATGGTGCGCGTCGAGAACGCGAAGGAAGGAATGAGATGACCAGGCGCACGACCGGCGGGAATGTCCGCCACCACTCGACCCGCGACCTGTGGGAGGCCCGCTACACCGCCAGCGACGGGCGACGGCACTCGGTCTACGCCCCGACGCGACGCGAGGCCCAGGAGCGGCTGCGGACCGCCCTGCAGGCCCGAGACCATGGCATCCGACCGATCGGGCAGCAGCTAACGGTCGGCGCCTTCCTTGACGAGTGGCTCTCGACCTCCGTCGAAGCTCGCTGCCGGCCATCGACCGCGCGAAGCTACCGGGAGACCGTGGATCGCTACATCCGGCCAGCCGTGGGGCGCCTAGCGCTCGCCAAGCTCGATCCGGAGCACGTCCAGCGGATGCTCGTCGATCTGACCGCGCGCGGCGATCTCTCGTCGACCACGGTGCGCTACGCCTACGTGGTGCTCCGCGTGGCCTTGGGCCGAGCGCTCAAGAGCGGCAAGGTGCTGCGCAACGTCGCCGCCCTGGTGGATCCGCCGGCAAAGGCAAAGCATGAGCTGCGGCCGCTCACGCTCGAGCAGGTCGCGATCTTCCGCCATGCGATCGCCGGCCACCGCCTCGAGGCGCTCTTCTTGGCGGCCATCGGCACCGGGCTGCGCCAGGGCGAGCTGCTCGCCCTTCGCTGGTCCGACGTCGACCTGGACTCGGGCTCGCTCACCGTGAATCACACCCTCGATCGCCGAACGGGCACCCTCGTCGAGCCGAAGACGCCAGGATCCCGCCGAATGGTGCGACTGCCGTTGCCGGTCGTGGCGGCCCTGCACCGCTGGCAGCGTCGGCAGGCCGGCGAGCGCGAGCTGGCGCGGATTTGGGACGCGCGGGGCCTCGTCTTCGCGACGCGCAATGGCCGGCCGCTCGGCTCGCGGAACGTCACCCAGGATCTGCAGGCCATCCTCCGCGCCGCCTCGCTCCCTCACCAGCGCTTCCACGATCTACGGCATGCCTTCGCCACGCTGCAGCTGGAGGCGGGCGCCGACATCTTCGAGGTGAGCCGGGCACTCGGTCACGCCAACATCGGCACCACGAGCGCCGTCTATGCCCACTGGACCGAGGCCATGGCGGCCCGCACAGCCGAACGGATGAGCGGAATCCTCGGAGGCTAGAGGGGTACGAGCAGGGGTACGGGGCGCCAAGAGGCCCCTCCGGGGATCGTCTCGGAGGGGCCATTTCGTGCTCAGGAGTCTGGCTGGGGCGGAAGGATTCGAACCTTCGATCTCCTGATCCAGAGTCAGGCGCCTTACCGCTTGGCCACACCCCAGCGAGTGCCGAGCCATTCTACCAGCGGCCAGTTCCCACGCTCGACCCGGGCTTCGATCCAGAAGCCCTTCGCAAGGGGTTGACAACGTCTCTGCCGCCAGTATTATCCCGATAGGTTAATTAACCGCACCGCGAAATAAGGGCCAAAGAAGTACGGGTATGGACGCCGATCCCCTGAGCGTCACCTTCGCCGCCCTCGCCGATCCCACCAGACGCGCAATCCTCGCCCGGTTGGCCCTCGGCGAGGCGACGGTCACTGAGCTGGCGGCACCGTTCGAGATGAGCCTCCCTGGGATCTCGAAGCACCTCAAGGTGCTCCAGCGTGCGGGTCTCATCGAGCAGGGTCGTCATGCGCAATGGCGACCGTGCCGGCTCCAGGCAGAGCCACTCCATGACGTCGCCGACTGGGTTGGCCAGTACCGCCGGCATTGGGAGGAGAGCTTCGAACGCCTGGATACCTATCTCCGCGAGCTACAGGACAACACCCAGCAGCAAGGAAAGGGAGACGACGGTGACCACGACGCGAATCGACCGGGGTAGCACCGAGACGACCACGATCTACTCCGATGGCGGCGACCTGGTCTTCGAGCGCACGTTCGATGCCCCCCGCGACCAGGTCTGGAAGGCCTTCATGGATCCGGAGCTTGTCCCGCGCTGGTGGGGTCCCCACGGCACGACGACCACCGTCGCCGAGATGGACGTTCGCCCGGGTGGCAGGTGGCGATACGTCAGCCGTGCACCCGATCGCGAGGAGGTCTCCTTCTACGGTGAGTACCTCGAGATCGTGCCACCCAGGCGCTTCAAGTGGACCTTCCTCTTCGACGTCGCGGGCATCCGCGCCCAAGGGGGTGCGGAGACGTTCACCTTCGAAGAGGTGGGTGGAAAGACGAAGGTGACCTCGGTAGGGCACATGGGATCGGCCGAGGCCATCGAAGGCGCCCTGGCGACCGGCATGGTCAAGGGAGCGATCGAGACCTGGGACCGCCTCCAGACCCTGCTGGCGGAGCAGGGAGCCGCGAACTCCTGACCGTGGGCGGGTGCTACGTCCGTTTCATGTCGATTTCAGGGGACCTGAGCGAGACTGAGCACCTGCCGCAGTGTGTCTCGCGGTGAAAGGAGCATCCCAGTGTTTGGCTTTCCCTACCACATGGGAGGCGACATGTGGTTCGCCGTCGCCTTCGAGTGGCTCTTCTGGATCCTGGCGGTCGCCCTGATCGTCTTCCTGGTCGTCCGCCTGCTGCGCTCCGACGGGAGCCGGTCAGGTCCCACCTATCGCCCCGATGAAGCGGAGGAGATCCTCCACCGGCGCCTGGCGAACGGCGAGATCGACGTGGACGAGTACGAGCGCCGCATGAGCGCCCTCCGGGCGCAGCGTCTCCCTCGCCCCTGACGTATCGGCCCCGCCATTGGTAGGGGCGCCAATAGCCCGGACGAGCGGTGGCCGTCCGGGCTCGCCGTCGGTATGTTCAGCCCAGGTCACGCCATGACGTGCGTGCCGCAGCCCTAGGCAGGAGCAGCCAGACCGATGCACGGCGTGCAGGAACGCGAGTGGCGACGCTACGGATTCGGCGGTCCGCCGGAGCCCTGGGAGCACGATGCCCAGCGCGACCTCGACCGGATTGCCACCTCGTACTACCTCGAGGTGCTGGAGCTCAAGCAGCGCGCGGTCGAGGCGACCGACGATCCGGAAGCGCAGCACCGCCTGGAGGAGCTGTTCGCCACTGCGACCCGCCACAAGCACGAGATCGACTTCACGCTTCGCCATTGGGCGACGCCCGTGGAGCGCGCGCGGCTCGAGGACCGCCTGGGACAGCTGATGCGGATCAGCCGACGGCTGCGCTCCTTTGTCGACGCGTCAGCGCCAGACGACGATCCCGATCCCGGCAACGAGGCCGCCGCGGTCGCCTGACCGCACGGCCCTACACTCGCGGGGTGGCGCCCCGCCTCCCAGCCCCGAGCGACATCCTGGCGGCTCGCCGTCGCCTGCGCGGGATCGCGCTCGAGACGCCCCTTGAGCCAGCGCCCGCCCTCGACGAGCCCTCCGGCGCGGCCGAGGTGCGGCTCAAGCTCGAGGCACTGCAGCCAACCGGCTCATTCAAGACCCGCGGTGCACACAACAAGCTCGCGCTGCTCGCGGCAGCCCGGGATAGCGGCGAGAGCGCCAACCTCCCGATCGTCACCGCCTCTTCCGGCAACCACGGGATCGCCGTGGCGCACGCCGCGGCTCGGTTTGGCCTGCAGGCGACGATCCTCGTCGGCCACAGCGTCTCGCCAAACAAGCTCGAACGCCTGCGGGAGCTCGAGACGGAGGCGATCACGGTGGAACTTGCCGGGCGGGACAGCGACGACGCCGAGGCGGAGGGGCGACGACGGGACGACCTCGGGGCAGCGATCTACGTCCCGCCCTACAACGATCCGGACGTGATCGCCGGCCAGGGGACGGTGGGCGCCGAGATCTTGGAGACATGGCCCTCGTGCGACGCCATCGTCGTGCCCGTGGGCGGTGGCGGGCTGATCTCCGGGATCGGCCTGTGGGCCAAGGCGATCAATCCCGGCCTGCGCCTGGTGGGCGTCCAGCCATCGGCCTCGCCGCCCATGTATGCCTATCTCGAGTCGGGCTCGACCAAGCCGATGCCGATCGCTCCCACGCTCGCAGAGGGTGTCGCCGGCAACATCGAGCGCGGCAGCATCACCTGGGGACTGTGCCGGAAGCTGGTGGACGAGGTCGTCCTGGTCGACGAGGACGAGATCGCGGCTGCGATGCGCTGGGCGATCGAGACCCAGCACCTGCTCCTCGAAGGGAGCGGGGTACTCGGGATCGCGGCACTGCTCGGTCACCGCGCCCAGGGGCTCGACGGCCGGCGGGTCGCGGTGGTGTGCACTGGACGCAACGTCGACGCCGCGACGGTGCAGCGAGTGCTCGCATCCGGGTGACGGTCGTGTGCCCATAGGCGACCTTGTGTCCGCAGGTGGCTCCGCCTAGCATCGCGTGGTGAGCGACTCGCCGGGGCCCTCCGCGCGGCCCGTCCCGCCCGTCTCCGGAATCGCGTCGCGCCGCGGCAGCGGGGGTGCGGCCGTCCTCGGGGCGCTGCTCGTCGTGCTGGGACTGATCTTCCTCGCGGGTCAGTACCTCAACCTCGACATCGGACGCTACGGCTGGCCGGTCTACATCATTGGTCCGGGCCTTGGCCTCATGGTCCTCGGTCTCACCCAGCGCAATGGCAGCGGGCTGACGATCGCTGGTTCGGTGGTCAGCATCACCGGCCTCCTCCTGCTCTACCAGACGATCACCGACGACTGGGCGAGCTGGGCGTACGCGTGGGCCCTCGTCGGCCCGGGCGGCAGCGGCGTCGGCATGCTGCTCTACGGGACGCGGGCCCGGAACGGAAGCATGGCGCGCGCCGGACTGACGCAGGTGGCGGTGGCGCTTGGCCTGTTCGCGGTCGGCTTCCTCTTCTTCGAGGGCATGCTCGGCATCAGCGGCAACCGGCTTCCGCTCCCTGGCTGGCTGATGCCGACCGTCGTCATCATCCTCGGCCTCGCGCTCCTGGCCCGCGGCTTCACCGCCCGCGGGAACGCCCATCGCGGGGAGTCTGACGAACCCACCTGGCGGTCGACCGGCGGCGGCTCGCCCCCGGAGGGATAAGACGGCCGACTAGCGGCGAACGTCACCGGTCAATCACCTGTGACCGGTGATGTTACGATGCTCCGGTGCAACCGGTGAATCAGCTGCCTGGCCGCGACCCCGCGCCAACTCCTGATCTCCAGCTGCTCGAGGCATTCGTCAACACGAACGACCTCGAGGAGGAGCGCGACGAGATCGGCTCGCCCGACAGGCTCCACGACTGGCTGGTCGCCGTTGGTGCTCTCGGGGAGCGGAAGGTCGTCAGCTCACAAGCACATGCGCGCGCCCTCGACGTTCGCGAGGGCCTGCGCGCGCTCGGTCGTGTCAACAACGGAGAGCCCCTCGAAGCGCAGCGTATCGCGCGACTCAATGCGGCTGCCGCGGATCTTCCTCTGCTGGCCGGTGTCCCGGACTCCGAACATTGGCAGCTCCGCCCGGCGAGCGGCGGCATCGACGGATTTCTCGCGAGGCTCCTGGCCGCGATGGTGCGTGCCATGGCGGATGGGAGCTGGTCGCGTGTCAAGGCCTGTCGGAACGACACGTGCCGCTGGCTCTTCTTCGACCAGTCGCGCAATCGCTCCGGGACCTGGTGCAGCATGGCCATCTGCGGCAGCCGTATGAAGTCTCGGACCTACCGCGCCCGGCGCCGGCCGAGCGCCGCCCCGGCGGGGTGAAGGCAGGCCGGCGCCAGCTCGTCCTCGACGCGCTCGGCGCGTCCGTCTCCGCCGCGGGTTTCGGGATCATCTACGGGCTCGCGGCCCGCAAGGCAGGGTTCTCCCCCATCGAGGGCCTCGCGATGAGCATCGTGGTCAGCGCAGGCAGCTCGCAGTTCGCGGCCGTGGGGCTCATTGCAGCCGGGTCGTCCTGGCTGGTGATCGTCGGCCTCACCGCACTCATCAACGCACGTCACCTGCTCTATTCGGCCGCGATCGCCCCATGGCTCGCCGCTCGCCGACCGCTCGAACGCCTGGCAATGGCCCATTACCTCACCGACGAGACGTTCGCCGTCAGCCTGGCCCACTTTCGGCGCCTGGGACGGACCGATGTCGCCGCCTACTGGATCGCGGTCGCGATGATCCCCGGCGCGTGGGTCGCCGCCACCGCCCTGGGCGTCATCGCGGGTGCCGCGATCCCGGATCCCTGGGTGATGGGCCTGGACGTCATCTTCCCGGCGATGATGGCCGGGCTCGCCGTCGCCCTGGTGGCGTCGAGGCCTGAGCTCGCGGCGGCGGTGCTTGGAGCGGTCATCGGGCTGCTCGCGGCGGTCGCCTGGGGCGCTGCGGTCGGCGTCGTCGCCGGCGGCCTGGTGGGAGCCGGCATCGCGTCGTTCGTCCCGGGCTCCACCCCCGATGAGAGCCACCGCGGACGCAACGAGCCGGTCTCGTGAGCCTGGAGCTCGTCGCCCTGGCCGGGCTCATGGCGCTCGTCACCTACCCTTCCAGGGCCCTGCCGCTCATGGTCCCGGGGATGAGCCGCCTTCCGGTAAGCGCGCAACGCTTCCTGCGGCTCGTCGGCCCGGCGACCCTTGCCGCCCTTGCGTCGATCTACGCACTGAGCGTGACGGGGCCCGATGGCGCACAGCGCCTCTCCATCGGAATCGAGGGTGCGGCGGTCCTGGTGACCATCGCCATCGTGCGGTGGCGTGGATCGTTGTTGGCGGCGATTCTGGCTGCCGTCCTCTTGGTGGCCGCGGTGCGCGCGCTCACCTGATTCGGAACCTTCACGCCGTGCCGCCTATCCTTGACGGTGATGGCAGTCCGCGATGCGATCGATCCTGAACAGCTCCCCGCCGATCTGAACCTCATCAACGCGGGGTATGTCGCCGACCTCTACGACCGGTACGTTGTCGATCCCGCCTCGGTAGAGCCCGAGTGGCGCGCTCGCTTCGACGCAGGCTTCGCCGGCCTGGCACCGGCGAGCGGAACGCGCGCCGGGGCAAATGGCGATGCGCCACAAGCTCCCGCGCCATCGGCTCCCCCGCCATCGGCTCCCGCGACAGACGCTCCTGCGCCTGGAGGACTGCCCCCGGGCGCAACGCCGATCTCCGGTCCGGCGGCGCGCCTCGCGCGGAACATGACCGCATCGCTCGGCGTTCCCACCGCCACGACCTTCCGCGACATGGACGCGAGCGTTCTGGAGGCCCGCCGCCGGGAGCTCAACGAGCGCGTGTCCCCGCGCAGGATCAGCTTCACCCATCTCATTGGGTACGCGATCGTACGGGCCGCCGCAACCCAGCCGGTCATGACCCAGGCCTACGGCGAGAGTGACGGAAAGCCCTACCGCCTCGACCCCGGCGCGGTGAACCTGGGCCTGGCGGTGGACGTCGAGCGGCCCGATGGCGCCCGCTTCCTGGTCGTGCCGGTGATCAAGGGGGCGGACGACCTCGACTTCGCCGGCTTCGTGGCCCGATACGAGGAGCTCGTCGCCAAGGCTCGCTCCAACGGCCTCTCGCCGGACGACCTGGCCGGCGGCACCATCACCCTGACCAACCCGGGCACGTTGGGAACGACAGCCTCGGTTCCACGCCTGATGGCCGGTCAGGGGACGATCGTGGCGACCGGGGCGATCCGCACCGTCGGCGATCAGCGGCTGATGACGATCTCGAGCACGTACGACCATCGAGTCATCCAGGGCGCCGAGTCGGGCACCTTCCTTGGCCGGATCGAGGCGTCGCTGACCGGGAAGGATGCATTCTTCGGCGAGGTGTTTGCCTCGCTCGGCGTCGCGCCGGGCGGTGAGACGGCAGCCCGCGAACGCGGAGTGTCCCGCCCCGATGAAACGGCGGCCGCCGGCGAGGCTACCGCCCTCGCTGAGGGCCCTGCTGAGGCCCCCGCGCAAGCCCGCGAATCCTCGATCGATGACCTGCGCGCAGTGGCCGGCGGCATGTCGCTCGTAGACGCGTATCGGATCTTCGGCCACCTCGCCGCGCAGCTCGACCCGCTCGGGAGCGAGCCACCGGGCGACCCTTCGCTCGATCCGGCGTTCCAC
>JALYLB010000107.1 GCA_030774475.1 Chloroflexota bacterium
GCGGTGATGGTGGCGGCGGAAAGACCAAGGCCGATCACTAACACGGTGAGGACGAGCGGCAGCGCCATGCCGCGCTCGCTGCGGAGCAGCGCGCCGAGGCTTGCCTGCATGCGGCGAATCCGACCCATGGCTCGCAGCATCGACCTACCGTTGCGGCGACTTGAGCGGACCAGAATACGAAGCCCAACTATTGAGTCGAACCTCCGTCCAGTGCGTGACGCCTGACGCCTACGAGGCGAGGCCGGGCACCGAGGTTCCGTCCCCGTTGCCCGTCACCTGCTCGATGCCGCTCGCGCGCTCGCCCTTCGCTTCGAGCATCAGCTTGAAGTCGTGCGGGCTGGTGGCGAAGTCGCGCGCAACTTCCTCGCTGAGCAACCCGTCCATAACGTAGCCGAGCAATGCCTGGTCGAAGGTCTGCATGCCGTAGAAGGCCCCCTCGGCGATCACATCACTGATCTTGCCCGTGTCCTCCGGGGAGAGAATCAGGTCCTGGATGCGGCCGGTGGCGACCATGACCTCGGCCGCGGCGATGCGGCCGTCGCCGTCCGAGCGGGGTATAAGCCGCTGTGAGATCGCCGCCCGCATGGTCGAGGAGAGCATCACGCGTGCTTGCCCCTGATGGTGCGGTGGAAAGAAGTCGATGATGCGGTTGATCGTCTCGGTGGCGTCCAGGGTGTGCAGGGTGGAGAGCACCAGGTGGCCGGTCTCCGCCGCCGACAGCGCCGTGCGAACCGTTTCCTCGTCACGCATCTCGCCGATCAGGATCACGTCGGGGTCCTGGCGCAGCACCCGTCGCATCGCGCGGCCGAAGCTGACCGTGTCGTTTCCCACCTCGCGCTGGTTGATGATCGACATCTTGTCGCGATGCAGGTACTCGATCGGGTCCTCGAGGGTGACGATGTGACGGGCCCGCGTCGAGTTGATGTGGTCGATCATCGCCGCCAGGGTCGTCGACTTGCCCGAGCCGGTCGTCCCGGTAAGCAGGATGATCCCTCGCGGCTCTTCGGCGAGGGTTCGAATGACGTCCGGAAGCTCCAGCTCCTCGATCGTCTTGACCTGGAACGGGATCGCGCGGCAGGCGATCGAGACCGAGCCTCGCTGGCGGAAGGCGTTGACGCGGAAGCGCGAAAGGCCCCGGATCGCGTGGGCGAAGTCGGCCTCGCCGACCTCGTTGAACTCGCTGTGCGCTCGGACGTCGGTGAGGATCTGCTCCAGCGCCGCCTCCGTGTCCTCCGAGGTCAGTACCTCGTACCCCTCGAGCGGGCCCAACTCGCCGTGCACACGTGCCATCGGCGGCGAGCCGACCTTGGCGTGAAGGTCTGATCCCCCCAATTCGACGGTTTCGCGCAGCGCGGAATCGAGATCGAACACGTGACGCTTATCGGAAGCCTGGGCGAAGCCTTTAGAGCGCGCAGCCAGCTTGGCCGCCGCAGACCATGAACGAGGAGGCGACGAAGGCCAGCAGAGGGGCGTTGACGCCGGCGAAGCCGGCCAGCGCCAGGCTCGAATAGCCGGCCGGCCCACCGCCCGCTGGCAGGGCGCGTAGCGCGACCAGCCAGGAGATCCCGAGCGCGCAGAAGAAGCGCAGCTGGAGGTCGTGTGGCGAATGCATGCTGGCGATCCCGCTTGGAGCGAGGTACATGACCAGCCCCGCGGCGATCCCGACCAGGAACACGAGGCCGACCTGCTCGAAGCTGACCTGGACCCGTGAACGGGCGGCGAACCAGGTCGCGAACCCGAGCACCGCGAGGGTCGCGTACCACCAGACGGCGAAGTTGAGGCTTCCCAATTCCATGCGGCTGAGATCGACACGACTCCAGGCGTAGCTGAGCCTCGCCGCCGAGGCTCAACGCCTGGGCTCCGGAAAACTGGGGAAAGAGATCTTGCGCTCGCCTACCGCATCTCCGGTCATGCTCAATTGTTGGTAGCGCTGAGAGAGCCGCCGGCAGGAAAGGACGCAGCGCGGCTGAGTAGAGCAAGAAAGGAGTCCCATGAGCAAGCTCAAGTGGACGCGGCCGTCGCCTGCATTGATCGTCTCCGTGATCGCGCTGATCGTCGCCCTGGCGGGCACCGCCTATGCGGCGCAGAGGATCAACGGCGGTTCGATCGTCAAGCAGTCAATCGGCGGCGGCAAGCTGAAGAAGAACACGCTGACCGGTTTCCAGATCAACACCTCGAAGATCGGGACGGTCCCCAGCGCCAAGCGGGCGACCAACGTGTTCTGGGTGGTGGCCAACAACCCGGCAGGCCCCAACAACGTCACCCTGGCGCG
>JALYLB010000108.1 GCA_030774475.1 Chloroflexota bacterium
CGAGCGAGAAACCCAAGACGTCACGGTAGAACGCGATCGCTTGCGCCTTATCGCGCACGGCGATCGTCGGACGGCACGGAGAGTCGGCAAACATCGGATCCAGTCTCCTCCACCCTTGCAGCCTGCGACCGGGGGTTCGGCGTCTAGCGTCACACGCGCCGGCCGCGGATGTCTGCAACGCGCACGTCAGCCTCCCGCTGCTTCCGACCCATCCATATTGACGTGCTCCGGCTCGCCGCCCACGCGGATGACGAACGCCTCGAGGTCGCTGTTGTGGCCGGTTGTTTCCCGGTGGATCGTCTGGGACGGGACGATGAAGAAGTCGCCGGCTCGCGCCACGATGGTCTCGGTTCCGCCCTTGCCGAAGTCGATCGACACTGACCCACGGCTGACGTAGACGTAGGTGTCGTTGGCCGCATGGTGATGCCAGTCACTCACATCGCCCGCATCGTTCCGGATCCAGTCGGCCCAGCGGCCTTCGCGCTCGAACTGCTGGCGCCGTTCCGTGCCGGACATCGCTGGCGCCGGCGCTTCCTGCTCGGGATGATGAACAACGACCGGTCGGGATTTGCTCATGGTGTGACCTCCGCAAGCGAGTCTAGCCTCGTGGCTGGGAGCGCCTCTACCGCGCCATCGGGCGCATCCGCTGACCGTGGACCGAGTACAGGCCCCGGCATGGTCAGCGGCGTTTCGCGAACGACGCCCGCTCGAACTTGGCCAGCCACTCGTGCATCGGCCGGAGGCGACTACCTCCAGCTACGACAACGTGGAAGATCTCTTGAGGTCACTGCTCGATCCAAAGGAAACGGTCTCTGGGTAATTGCGGTTCCAGCCAGACTTCAATGCCTGGTTCACGAACGTGCCCACCCGGCATGGATAGCATATCTACGATGGCCACTGTGTCCTACGAGCCCGATCCCAGGGTCGATGCCTACATCGACGCGTTGCCGCCCTGGCAGCAGGCGATCTGCCAGGAGATCCGCGAGCTGGTCCACGCCGCGGACCCCGAGGTGGTCGAGACGATCAAGCGGACGGTACAGCCGTACTTCGTTTTGGAGGGCAACATCTGCGCCCTGCTGGCGGCCAAGGACCACGTCAACGTCTTCCTCTACGATCCCACCGTTTCGGACCCGGAAGAGATCATCACCGCAGGCCACGGCAACCAGACCGGGCGCCAAATCGCGATCTACCAGGGCGAGAAGATCAACGCCCCGGCACTGACTGCCATGTTCAAGCAGATCATCGCCAACAACCGCGCTGGGGGCTGGCGCAAGCTCCACTGAGGAATCAGTAACCCAGAGTTATTACGCCCTGGCGCTCGAAGTTGGGTCGAATGCGGGTGACCACCTCCGCCCCGAGCGAGGTTGCGACGCCTCCAATCAAGGCATCGGCGATCCCGAGCTTTCGCCCGGCTCGATGGAGCTGTGAGCGCGCATCGCCAGCTCGTCGGGCAGCCTCCGGAGAGGTCGCCACGTACTCGAGGGCCTCGAGCAACGCCCGGATCCCCCTGAGATGCGGTTCGTCGCCAAGGGAAAGCGTTTCGCACGTCACGACGTCGCAGGTGAACAGCTCGTGTCCACCCTCGAAAAGCCGACGAAGGAGGGCAACCGCTCCAGGATCGCCGTTTCCGTGATCGATCAGGACGGTCGAATCCAGCAGATAGCGCATCTCAATCGGTCTCTTCAGACCGCAGCCGGTCCATCCACGCCGTGACCTGTTCGCGGGACATCTCATGCGGCGTGCCCTTCAGCACCCCGGCCGAATCGTTGAGGGCCTTCCCAAGCCGATCGCGCCGGACGCGCTGGGCCACCGCCTCCGCGACGTAGCGCGATCGACCGCGCGGCCCGGCCAGCTCGTCGACCTGGCGCATCAGATCGTCGGGCAGTGTGAGGTTCGTGCGCATGAGCGCCATCGGCTCCTCCGAGTGTGTAGGACTATGCGCACAGTATGTCACACTGCTGGGGCCGCCGTGCTCAGCCGGGTGCGTAAGCCGCATTCCGCTTGCCAGGAATACTTGCGTTACGACCATCGGATGAGCCGCGAACCCATCCTCTGAGCCGTTCGATGGTCACCGTGCAAGCAATGGTGGCCCGATGGCGCCTGAAGGCCGGTGAGGGCCCGCGCGCCCGCCGCCGGATGGTCGTAGTGCAAGCAATGCTGGCAACACCGCAGCCCCGCTTGATTGGCCACGCCCCTATTCCCAAGCCGGCGCGAAGTTGTCACACTCCGCCGCGTGCCTGGGCGCCAGACCGAGCGCTTTCTGACAACCGTCCTGTTCACCGACATCGTCGGCTCGACCGAGGTGGCGGCGGAGCTGGGTGACCGCGGCTGGCGCGAGCTGGTACAGGAACATCATCGCATCGTGCGCGACGCCCTCCGACGCCACGGCGGCCGCGAGATGGACACCGCCGGCGACGGGTTCTTCGCCGTCTTCGACGCCCCAGCCGAGGCCGCGGCCAGTGCCCTCGACGCCATCGAGGCGGTTCGTGACCTGGGGATCGAGATCCGCGCAGGGCTCCACGTCGGCGAGGTGGAGCAGATTGGCGCCAAGGTGGGCGGCATCACGGTGCCCACGGCCGCGCGAATCATGGCGTCCGCCGGCGGCTCGGAGCTGCTCGTGTCGAGCACCGTTCGCGACCTGGCCGCCGGCTCGGGTCTCCGTTTCGAGGATCGGGGTGAGCGCGCGCTCAAGGGCGTCCCCGGCGAGTGGCGCCTGTACGCGGTCACGCGGACCGGCGGTCCTGCCAGTCCGACGTCACAGGCGGAGCAGGGTAAGCGGCGCGCTGCCGCCGTCCGCCGTGCGGAAGCGCGACCTCTCTGGCAGAAGCATCCGCGGCTGACGGCCGCGGTCGCCATCGGCCTCGCAGCGGTCATCGCTGCGGGAGGCACATTGGCATGGAGTCCGTGGCAACCCAAGGCGCTCGCGGGCGTTGGAGAGAACTCGATCGGCGTGGTGGATCCCAGCCGGATGGTGATCGTGGCCGCCACCTCGGTCGACGCCCAGCCGGGCGGCATTGCCGTGAGCGATGGCGCGGTGTGGGTCACCAACACAGGCTCGAACACGGTATCGCATCTCGACCCCAAGTCCCGCTCCGTGGTTGACTCGATCGACGTGGGCAAGAGCCCGGTGGGGATCACGGTGGGCGCGGGTTCCGTGTGGGTCGCGAACAGCGGCGAGCGGAGCGTGAGCCGCATTGAACCCAAGACGGGACGCGTCACCGCTACCATCGCGGTCGGGAATGGACCACTGGCGGTGGCGTTCGGTGCCGGCGGCGTGTGGGTGGCGAATACGGGCGACGGAACCGTGCTGCGCATTGATCCGACCACGGGCACTACCGGCAAGCCCGTCAGCGTCGGTGCGCTCCCGGACTCGCTGGCGGTGGATGGGCACGGCCTCTGGGTGGCCAGTCAGGACGGCGCGACCGTGAGCCATCTCGATCCGACCACCGGAGCGGCCCTGACGGCCCCGATCCCGGTGGGCACCCAGCCAGCGGCGATCGCCATCGGCGGCGGGTCCATTTGGGTCGCGAACCAGGGGGACGGAACCATCTCGCGCATCGACCCAAACGAGGACCGGGTCGTCGGCCTGATCACGGTCGGCGGCGCACCGACCTCGCTCGCCTTCGACGGCCGCAACCTGTGGGTCGCCGATGGCCTCAGCGGCGTCGAGCGGGTCGACACCACGAACCTGTCAGCGCCGCCAGTGCGGGTGTCCTCCGGTACGCCACCACAGGCCATCGCCGTCGTCAACGGCGAGATCTGGTTCGCATCGCGACCGTCGCTCGCGAGCCATCGGGGCGGGACGTTGCGGGTGGTGAGCGAAGGCATCGCGATCGACCCGGACGCCTTCTCGACGCCCGAGTTCGAGTCGCTCATCGGGGACTCGTTGGTGGCCTATCGGCGGGTGGGCGGGATCGCCGGCAGCCAGCTACGCCCAGGCCTGGCCCTTGCCCTTCCCAAGCCGACCGACGGCGGCCTCACCTACACCTTCCACCTGCGGCCGAACCTGACCTACTCCGATGGCCATCCGGTGAAGGCGAGCGACTTCGGCTTCACCTTCGAGCGGGTCTTCAAGGCATCCGACCCCGAGTTCGGCAACGTTGGCGGAGGCTTCTACGCCAACCTCGTGGGAGCCGATGCCTGCCTGAAGGAGCCCAAAACATGCGATGTGTCGAAGGCTGTCGTGCCCGATGACGCGGCGAACACCGTCACCTTCCACCTGGCCACGCCGGATCCGGACTTCCTCTACAAGCTGAGCCTGTCGTTCGCAAACGTGATGGAACCGGGGACGTTTCCACCTGACTCGTTCGCGACAAAGCCGTTCCCCGGCACCGGGCCCTACATGATCGCGTCGGTGACCTCCACCGAGGTCCGGCTGATCCGGAATCCAAAGTTCCGCTCGTGGGACCTGCAGCTCCGGCCCGCGGGTTATGCAGATGAGATCGTGTGGAAGAGTGGCGTCAAACCGGCGGACCAGGCTCGAATGGTGCAGAGCGGCGCTGCGGATTTCATGGACGACCAGATCCCCGCGGCTGCCTTCGCCCAGCTCGCGACGCTCTACGCGCCGCAGCTCCATCTCGCAGCGCAGTCAACCACCTTCATGTTCCTCAACACCAAGCTCGTGCCGTTCAACAATCTCGATGTGCGGCGCGCGGTGAATTTTGCCGTCGACCGGGCGGCCGTCGCGGAACTCCGCGGCGGACAGGGCGTGACCGCGCCGACCTGCCAGGTGCTGCCGCCAAACTTCCCCGGCTACCAGCCGTACTGTCCGTATACGAAGGATCCGGCGCCGGACGGCGGTGGGAAGTGGTCCGCTCCGGACCTGGCAACGGCGCGCGCCCTGGTGGCGAAATCGGGCCTGGCGGGCACGAAAGTGGTGGTCGGGCCGTTCGTGCCGCGGCTCACGCCGGTGGCCCGCTACGCGGTGCGGCTGTTGCGCGACATCGGCTTCACGAACGTGTCGGAGGTCGAGGTCCCCGACGGACCGCATGTCTTCAAGGACATCTCCAAGGCGATCTTCCAGGACAAGACCGTGCAGATTGGTGCATTCGAGCTGATCCAGGACTACCCCGGCCCCGATACGTACCTGGCCGGCTTCACCTGCTCCGAGACGGACGGCCTCTCGAACTTCTGCGACCCCACACTCGACGCGCTGGTGAAGCAAGCGCGGGATCTCCAGCAGACCGATCCCGCGGCGGCAGCCGACACCTGGGCGCAGGTCGACCGCAAGGTGACCGATCTCGCTCTGTGGGTGCCGATGGTCAACGAGGGCAGCGACTTCGTCTCAGCTCGTCTCGGCAACTACCAGTACAACCTGGCGTACCAGATCCTGCTCGATCAGGCCTGGGTCAAGTAGGCAACGCGGCTTCGTCGTAGCCTGAGCAGGTCATGGAAAACCTCCGTGCCGAGTTTGTCGACCGGATCAATGCCGCCCACGAGCGCTGGCGCGGGCTCGTGGCCGATGTCGGCGAGAAGCGGATGGAGCTCCCGGGCGCCATGGGCGAGTGGACCTTCAAGGACGTCGCGTCGCATCTCACGGCCTGGCGGCGCCGCACGATCGACCGCGTCAACGCTGCTGCGCATGGCGATCCGTCCCCGCCGGCGCCATGGCCGGTCGAGCTGGGCGAGGACGAGGACGATCCGATCAATGCCTGGATCCACGAGCAAACGAAGGACCGTCGGCTGTCTGATGTGCTGGCCGACGCCGATATCGCCTACGACGAGCTGGTGGCAGCCGTCCAAGCCCTGCCATTGGACGACGCGATGGACCCGGCGCGCTTCGGCTTCCTCGGCGGCGATGCGCTCCTTTATACCGACCCCGGCGGCCACCTATCGCTGCACGAGGCGGACGTCCGCCGCTGGCTGGAGAGTCTCGAGGACTGAGCCCAGACACGACGAAGGGACCTGCGCGATCCCCAGAGGGGAAACCACAGATCCCCATCGGCCGAACCCATCAGGTCCAGGGCCCAATGGGGTCCCGAATCAACGAGCCAAACCTCAGTCGCCGCGCCTGACGTACGGGGGCTGCTGCGGGAAGCCGGCGCTAAGCGGCGCGGACTCCATACACCAGTGCCTGCCAGACTGGAATCAGCGACTCCTCGTTTGCAGAGCCGCCCGGCGGTTTCTAAGCCGCCGAACCAGAGCCGTGGGCCGGCCCGATCGGATTGGAACACCGTCCGAAGACGACGTCAGCCGGTCCCGATCATTGCCTCCGCCCGGCGGACCCCTCTCTCGTGACGATCCCAGATCGACGATTGAGCCGGCTTTTGGCCTGCCCGCGTCCACCTGGGCGAGACGGTGTGCCCACCGTGCATTGGGACGGGAGCTTATCCCCGTCTCCCACGCAACCTGCGCCCCGACAGTCAGCTCGAAGCGTTGACAGAAATCACCACTTCGGGCCTTCCCTCCGCGTGCCCTGGCTCGCCGTGAGGCGAGTCTGAGTGCGCTGCCAGAGTCTAGGAGCGGGTTAACCCGGGGTCAATGGTTTTCGCAAACCTCGTGGTTGCTGGGCATCTCACTAGCCTCAGACAATGACGCCGATGCGATCTGGAGCAACCGAAATCGGCTCTGCGTGGGGCTGGTGGGCCGTTCAGTGACCACCTTCCCGCGGGCCGTTCCGTTAGTGAGACTCCAGGGGACCGCGTCGCTGCTAGGGAAGGTGCCGGCGCCCCTAGGCCTCCATGCGGAGCTCTTCCAGGTCGAGCTCGCGCTCGATGACGCGCAGGGTGGCGTCGTTGATCTCACCCGCATCGCGCAGCTCGATGACTGCGCCTCGCTGGGCATTGATCACTCGGAGCTGGATATCCTCGTGCTCGGCGTGCTCCTGGGTTCGCTCGGCGGTCTCATCGGGATCGTCCGTGGCGAGATGCCGTTCCCGGTCCCGTAGCCCCGACTCGAGCCGGTCGAGCAGCGGCTTGTGCGTAGGCCAATTGGGACGCATGTGCTCGATCGCGTCGAGCCCCACCTGGTACATCGTGGCCCGGGCCTGATCGGCTTCGTCGCCATCGGCTTCCACGCCGTCCCAGCGGACCCAACGCAGCACGAGTGGCAGCGTCAGCCCCTGGCCCACCAGGGTGGCGAGGATGACCGCGAAGGTCAGGAGCAGGATGAGGTTGCGCTCCGGGAAGGTGGCCGGCAGCGCCAGCGCCGCCGCCAGCGAGACCGCCCCCCGGAGGCCCGTCCAGCTGACCAAGGCTGTCAGGCGCCACGAGAGGCCCCGATCGCCTCGGGCGATGACGCGCCGCGGCGATCCCGGCAACAGGCTCGCGAGCATGACCCAGAGGAATCGCGTCACGACTGCGACGACGCACACCACCACCGCCAGACCGGCCACGTGGAGCGGCGATCGATCGCCAAGCCCGCGCAGGACGTCTGGCAGCGCCAGCCCGACCAGGACGAAGACGAACCCGTTGAGGACGAAGCCCACCATCTTCCAGGTGGTGAACCAGAGCACCCGGCTGTTCGGCGACAGGATCGTCCCCAGTCGGCGGCCGATGACCAGCCCAGCCGTCACCACTGCCAGCACCCCCGAGACGTTGAGCTGCTCGGCGGGCAGGTACGCCGCGAACGGAATGAGCAGCGAGATGACGACCTCGACCGGCGGATCGTCGAGCCAGCGCAGGATCCTGCCCATGACCCAGCCGACCACGTAGCCGATGGCGATCCCGCCGATGGCCGCGACGAGAAAGCCGCCTACCGCGTTGGCCAGGACGAAGCTGCCGCTCAGGACTGCGGCCACCGCCGCCCGGTAGGCAATGAGGGCCGTCGCATCGTTGAAGAGCGCCTCGCCCTCGATAATGCTCAGGATGACGCGCGGCACGCCCAGGCGACGGAAGACGGTCGTCGCGGCGAGGGCGTCCGTGGGGGCAACGATCGCGCCGAGGGTGAAGGCCGCCGGCCAACCGAGGCTCGGGACCATGGCGTGGGCCACCGCAGCCACCGCCGCAGTGGTAACGATGACCAGCCCGATCGAGAGCCGCCCGATGGGCCAAAGGTTCGACCGCAGGTCCCGCAGGGGCGTCTCGAACGCCGCGCCGAACAGGAGCGGCGGCAGGAAGACGAGCAGGACGAGGTCCGGCTGGAGGGTGATGTGCGGCAGCCCTGGGACGAATCCCAGCGCCGCGCCCCCGATCACGAAGAGGGCGGGATAGGGCAGGCCGGCGCGCTGGGCGACCTCGAAGAGCACCGCGATGACGATCAGCTCGATCAGCAGCGCGCTCAGGACATCCAAGGCCTGACTCCTCTGTGGGTGCCGCCGTCCGCAAGCGGCGTACGCGCGATTTTGCGCTGCACGCAACTAACGGCCAACTAAAGAGGCTGAGTGCGCGGGTTCCTGCCTGACTCTTGCGCCCCAGGCAACGCACAGCCAACGAATCATGGTTTCAGGACTCGTGGCGCCGCTCCTTGGCCGTTAGTTGCTTGTGGCGCAATTCCATGGCCAGCGCCGCCGGCGGCCACGCGGCCTAGCTGAGGACCAGCACCTCGGTGGGGCCGGTCTTGCCCTTCAGCGCCAACGAGCGATGCTCGAGGCCGATATCGGCCAGGTCGGCGGCCTTCGCCGCCGCGAGGGTGACGAGCAGCTCGCCGGCTCCGGCCGCCGACGCGAGACGCGCCGCGACGTTGACGTTATCCCCCATCGCGGTCATGTCGACCTTCTCCCCGGAACCCACCGCGCCCACGAACGTGACCCCCGAGGTGACGCCCGCGCCGACCGGCAGGCCGTGATCGGTCAGCCGCAGGAGGGCGCGCCCGGCCTCGATCGCGCGCTGCGCGTGCAGCTCCCCCGCGATCCCCGGAATGAAGACGGCCATCACCTCGTCGCCCACGTACTTGTCGACCATCGCATCGTGCTCGATGAGGACGCGGGTGGCTGACTCGAAGAATCGGTCCATCCGATCACGAAACTCACGGGGCGTCATCCCCTCCGCTAGGGTCGTGGAGTCGCGGACATCGGCGAACAGGAGGCTGCAGTCGACCTCGGCGCCGGCGTGGTAGGTCGAGAGCTGGTGGAAGCAGCTGCGGCAGTACTTGGGGTTGGCCGGCCAGCGTGATCGCCCCATCATCCGCATGATCGGTGCGAACGGCCCGGCGAATGGCGCCGCGCACAGCTTGCAGTGCGGCGCGCTCGGCAGGCGCGCGAAGATCGGACGCGCACGTCGCACCTCGGGCGCCTTCCCCATCAGGACCCGCCAGCTCGCCTGCTCCAGATCGGAGGCCGATACGGACTCCGGCGTCGGCATCGGCTCCGGCTGCGGTTTTGGCTCGGCGGGCGGCTCGACCATGGCTCGCATTGTGGGACCGTGGCGCAACCACCGATGAGTTTCGGCAGTCCCCGTCGTTACACGCGCCAGAACATCGGCTCATCCTGGCCGGTGACAGCTGAAGGAGACCGGATGGTGGATTGGACGCTCGAGCTCATCGTGGTTCCCGTGTCGGACGTGGATCGCGCCAAGGCCTTCTACCTCGACCAGGTCGGATTCAACCTCGAGGTCGACACCAGTGCCGGCGAGGACTTCCGGGTTGTCCAGATGACTCCCCCGGGATCCGCGACCTCCATCGCCCTGCTGAAGCGGCAAGAGATGGCGCCGGGATCACTTCACGGCCTGCACCTGATCGTTCCGGACATCGAGGCGGCGCGAGCCCAGCTGCTGGAGCGCGGCGTGGACGTCAGCGACTTCTTCCACTTCGCCGAGGGCGGCCAGCAGGCCGGGCCGGATCCGGCTCGCCAGAACTACAACACGTTCCTGTCCTTCCACGACCCCGACGGAAACACCTGGCTGGTCCAGGAGGTCAATCGCGCGAAGGCCCAGTCCTGACCGATGCGTCGGGGCCCTAGGTTGGGCAGGCGATTCGTACCTAATCCGCGATTGGTGAGAGTTACGGGCGGCGGACGCCACGAAACCAACCGTAACTCTCAGGAAACGAGGGTTAGGGCCCCGGCGGCGCCCGATTCCGGGGGATCTCCTGCGTAACTCTCAGGAAATGAAGATTAGAGGCCGATGGCGACCGGTGATCCGCCACGACCCCGAGACGCGGTAGGCTGCGTTGATGGCGGGTGCGCGGTGGGATCAGACGTACCGGCGGGGCAGGCCGCCGTGGGATATCGGGCGACCGCAACCGGCCTTCGTCCGCCTGGCCGATGCGGGCGAGATCACGGCGCCCGTCCTCGACTGCGGATGCGGAACCGGGGAGCACGCGCTGATGGTCGCCGCGCGCGGTCTCGAGGTGATGGGCATCGACGTCGCGCCCACAGCCATCGAGGCGGCCCGACGCAAGGCCGCCGAGCGTGCACTGGCCGTCGACTTCGAGGTTGCCGATGCGCTTGCACTCCATCGGCTCGGGCGCACCTTCGCAACTGTCATCGATTCCGGCGTCTTCCACACCTTTGGCGACGACGAGCGTCCGCGCTACGTCGCGAGCCTCGCGGGCGTCACCCGACCCGGCGGCGTCCTTCATCTCCTCTGCTTCTCGGAGCTGGAGCCTGACGGATGCGGTCCGAGGCGCGTCACCCAGGCGGAGCTGCGCGCCTCGTTCGCCAATGGATGGGTCGTGGAACGGATCGAGGCCGAGCACTTCGAGGTGCGGGACTTCCCCAACCCCGAGGCGCACGCATGGCTCGCCAGGATCGTGCGCTCGGGATGACGGCGCGCACCACGACCGAGGAGATCACGGGCGCCATCGGGGGTGACGAGTCCACCTTCGCGGCGCTGACGGAGCGCCATCGGCGAGAGCTGCACGTCCATTGCTACCGGATGCTCGCCAATTTCGACGAGGCCGACGACGCCGTGCAGGAGACCTTCCTGCGCGCCTGGCGCCAACCGCCAGAGCTTTGACGGAAGCACGCTCGTCCGCGCCTGGCTGTATCGCATCGCGACGAACGTGTGTATCGACATGCTGCGCCGGAGCTCGCGGCGCGTGACGGCCCTCGAGTCCTTCCGCGACGTGCCCTGGCTGCAGCCGTACCCGGACGCGCTGCTGGATGAGGTCGTCGCGGCTGACGAGAAGCAGCCCGATGCCGTCGTCGTCGAACGGGAGACCATCGAGCTCCTGTTCCTCGCCGCGCTCCAGGTCCTGCCGCCCCGCCAGCGCGCAGCGCTCATTGCGAGGGACGTTTCTCGGGTGGGCCGCGGTGGAGACCGCTTCCCTGCTCGAGACGAGCGTTCCAGCAGCGAACAGCGCGCTTCAACGCGCGCGAGCGACGATGCAGGAGCACCTGCCATCCAGCCGCTCGGAATGGTCCGCCGGCGACCCCGGCGACCGCGAGCGGGAGCTGCTCGCCTCGTTCATCACGGCGCACGAGCGCGGCGACGCCGCGCTGGCCGTCTCGATTGCCGCACAGGACCTGCGAATCACCATGCCGCCGAACCCGTACTTCTTCGAGGGCCTGGATGTGATCGGCCCGCTGTTGTACCAGGCACTCGTCGAGGGCGAATGGCGACTGGTGGTCACCTCGGCCAACCGGATGCCCACCGCGGCGAGCTACCTGCGCGCGCCGGGCGACGACACCTTCCGGGCCTTCAAGTTCGACGTCCTCCGCGTCCGAAACGGGAAGATCGCGGAGATCACGACCTTCGGCCCCGAGCTCTTCCCGCAGTTCGGCCTGCCGCCGACCCTCTGAGGGGTGGGGCACCTCGCCCAGCATCACAGGCGTGCATCACGGGAGCATCACGGCGCCAGATGACCATCCGCAAGCCACGCTTGCGCTACGACAAACGAGGGCCCAGCTGCCGAGCCGATCGCGCCCTTCCTTCGCTGTTTGGCAAGTGATGATTGCTGTACGTCGACTGGCCCGCCGTTCCCGCCGTCGTCGATCGCCGCAACGCAAGTCATGCTTGCACAAGGGACGCGGCGACGCGGCTACGCGGCGACGCGGCTACGCGGCGACGTGGCGCCGCTCGCCCGCGACCGGATAATGGCGGCGTGAGCCCAGACACGGATCCGTCCGCCGAGACTCCCCCGCGGGTCATGCCCACGGACCCCGAGTCGTTCAGCTACGCGATCCTCACGGGAAAGGTGGGGATGATGCGCACGGGTCGCCGGCTCCTGCGCGCACTGCCGTCGGACCCCCGCTGCAAGATGTGCGCAGCCCCGTTTCGTGGTCCGCTGGCCCCGCTCATGCGGGCAATCGGCAAGGCGCCGTGGGCCAAGAACCCGAAATACTGCGAGATGTGCTTCAAGTTCATGGTCGACCACCGGGACGGCGCGGAGGTCGAATGCAGCCTCCTCTTCG
The DNA here is from genome assembly GCA_030774475.1 of Chloroflexota bacterium. Lineage (GTDB taxonomy): Bacteria > Chloroflexota > Limnocylindria > QHBO01 > QHBO01 > CF-82. Next base: position 12,230 of record JALYLB010000108.1, read on the forward strand.
CCGATGTCCGCGGCTCGACGTCGATGGCGGAGACCATGCGTCCCACCGAGTTCAATGCCGCCATGGACCGATTCTTCGCAATCGCCACCAAGGTCCTGATCGAGCACGACGCTGTCGTCGACAAGTTCGTGGGCGACGAGGTGATCGCCATCTTCATCCCAGCCCTCACCGGGGAGCTGCATGCCGGACGCGCGATCGACGCCGGCCTCGCCCTGCTGGCGGCCCTGGGCGGCGGCGGCACCGCGAGCCCGCTGCCGGTTGGCGCCGGCGTCAACTCCGGGATCGCCTACGTGGGCACCGTCGGCTCTGGCGACAACGTGGAGCTGACGGCCATGGGCGACCCGGTGAACGTTGCCGCAAGGCTCGCCTCCGCTGCGGATCCCGGAGAGCTGCTTGTCACCGTCGCGGCGGCCGAGGCCGCCCTCCTGGCTGACGCAACCCTCGAGCACCGCGAGCTGTCGCTCAAGGGCAAGAGCCAGCCCACCCAGGTCCTGGTCCTGCGTGCGGGAAGCGACGCCGAGAGTTAGGTCGGCTCACGCCGAACGATGACCAGCACGAGCCCGGCCGCCGCGGCCACCCCGGCACCACCAAACACCACGACGCTCCCCCACCGGATGGCGGTCGGGTTGAAAAGGCCCGGCGCCAAAATCTGGAACGCGCCGATGGAGCCGATGAGCCCGATCACTGCCAGCGCGATGCCGAAGATGAACGCCCACACCTCGCGGTTGCGCATCCCGTCGATCACCTCGCCGGCGGCGAGCCCGGAGACGAAGAGGCCGGCCGCCAGGAGTCCGGTGACGATGAGCCAACCGACATCGGTCACGCCGCCAAAGACCATGAGCGCCAGGAAGCCGAGCGCCCCGAATGCGCCTCGACGCCACGCCTTCGCATAGCCTCGGAAGATGACCACCGGGAGCGCGACAAGCCAGTCCGGGACCGGTTCGGGACGCTCTGCCAGGGCGGCGAGAGCCTTGCGTTGCTCCTCCGCCTCTTCCTGCGAGACGCCGCGTGGGGTCTTGCACCGGTAGCAGACCGGGTCGATCGCTCGATTCGACTTCCAGCAGACCGGGCAGGTCCATCCATCGGCGAACACCATCGTGCGCTTCATCATGTCAGGCCGGTGGTTGGACAGGGAAGTATCCTCCGCCCTAGTGACGGAACCGACAGGCACCCCTCGTCCACGCCCTCGCGCTCGACCGAGCCGTGCCCTCGGGATCGACATTGGGGGGAGCGGCATCAAGGCCGCGGTCGTCGACCTGCGCATCGGCAAACTGGTCACGGCGCGGATCCGCGAGGCGACCCCCCAGCCAGCCACCCCAGAAGCGGTCGTCGAGGTCGTGGCCAGGGTGGTCGGGCGGGTCGCGGAGACGGGCGAGCTGACAGCCGGCATGCCCGCCGGAGCGGGCTTTCCGACGGTCGTCAAGGACGGCGTGGCGATGACCGCCGCCAACCTGGACCACGCCTGGATCGGCGCCCCGGTTCGACAGCTGCTCGAGGATCGGCTGGCGCGGCCGACCGTGGTCATCAACGACGCGGATGCGGCCGGGATCGCGGAGGTCGCACACGGCGCGGGAAAGGGTCAGCGCGGCGTGGTGCTGATGCTGACCATTGGAACCGGCATCGGCTCTGCACTCTTCGAGAACGGCCGGCTGGTGCCGAACCTGGAGCTTGGCCACATCGAGTTCCACGGTCACGACGCCGAGACGCTCCTATCCGGGGCGGCACGCGAGCGCCGCGGGATGAGCTGGAAGAAGTGGGGTCGGGACTTCAACAAGCTCCTGAGCCAATACGAGTTCTACCTGTGGCCCGACCTGATCATCCTTGGCGGCGGGCTGAGTAAGGAGCTCGCCAGGTACCAGAAATACCTTTTCACCCGAGCGCCGGTAGTTCCCGCCACGATGCTCAACACCGCGGGGATCGTAGGCGCGGCGATGGCCGGAGCGGTAGCGGCTGCTCCTAAGACCCGCTGAAGAGCCGCTCCCGACGCGCTGCAAGTATTGCTGGCGCTACGACCATCGACGCGCCTCCAGATAAGCCGATGGCGCCCTTCCATGGTCGTATTGCCAGTCAGACTGGCCGGACGACCAACGAGAGGCCGATAGCCTGCCGCCGATTGTCGTAGTGCCAGTCATGCTGGCGGAGGTGGGCGGGGGAAAGCGCGGGTTAGCGGCCGGTGCGTTCCCCTGGAAGCTTCTGCCACTGTCCGCCGCGATTGCCGATGCTGACCACGTTCGCCGGGCGGTTGCCATGGCGACCATGTCGGCCGGTTCGTCCCTGAGACATCTGGTCGGCATAGGGGGACGGTCGACCGGAGGGACGACCTGAAGGTCTGCTCTGCGGACGGCGAGGCGTCTGGCGCCCTCCCCCGGCGAAACCGCTGCGGAGGCGAATCGGCTCCGGGCGGATGGATCGGTCAGGCTCGAAGCCGGGCACAATCACTGACGGAATCGCCGATCCAAGGAGCCGCTCGATGTCGCGCAGCATCGGCGCCTCGTCGACGCACACAAGAGAGATGGCGTCGCCCTCCACGCCGGCACGGCCCGTACGGCCGATGCGGTGGACGTAGTCGTTGGGCACCATCGGCAGCTCGTAGTTGACGACGTGCGGCAGCTGCTCGATGTCCAGGCCGCGGGCCGCGACCTCGGTGGCGATGAGCAGGGTCACCCGTCCCGCCTTGAAGTCGGCAAGGGCTCGGAGCCGCTGTGGCTGCGACTTGTTGCCGTGGATGGCGGCGGTCGCGATCCCGTCCTCCCACAGCTGCTCGGCGAGCTTATTGGCGCCGTGCTTGGTGCGGGTGAAGACGAGTGCCTGGTCGATGGCGTGGGTGCGAACGAGGTGCGACAGTAGCTCGCGCTTCCGATGGCGGTCGACCGGGTGGACGACCTGACGGACGAGGTCGGTGGTGGTATTGGCGGGGGTGACCTGGACCGATGCCGGCTGGTTCAGCATCCCCTGCGCCAGCCCACGGATGTCGTTGCCGAAGGTCGCGGAGAAGAGCAGGTTCTGCCGGCGGGCGGGCAGCAGGGCGATGATCGCGCGGATGTCACGGATGAAGCCCATGTCGAGCATCCGATCGGCCTCGTCCAGGACGAGGATCTCGACACCGCTCAGGTCGATGGTTCGCTGCCGGGCGTGGTCGAGCAGCCGGCCTGGCGTGGCGACCACGATCTCCGGGCCTCGGCGCAGGGCGTTGACCTGGCCGGGGAAACCCACCCCACCGTAAATCGTGGTGGATCGCGGCGCGGAGTTCGCGCCATAGGTGCGCACGGATTCCTCGACCTGGAGCGCGAGCTCGCGGGTGGGAGCGAGGATCAAGGCGCGGATGCGGCGACGGACGTCACGCCCGATGGAGCCCCGAGGCTGGGGCTGCGTGGCGGCCAGCCGCTGGAGCACGGGCAGCACGAACGCCGCCGTCTTGCCGGTGCCGGTCTGGGCGCCGGCCATGAGGTCGCGACCAGCCAGGACGAACGGAATCGCCTCGCGCTGGACGGGAGTGGGTTCGGTGTAGCCCTGTGCCTCGACGGCACGGAGCAGTTCGGGCGTAAGCCCGAGCGCAGAGAAGGACATTAGGGTGGAGACTCCTGGCGAGGCCCTCCCGCGGATGCGGGGCCCGGTCAGGGCTGGGGATGAATCGGGATCGGGGCGGTGATGAGACCGCGGCGCGGACCGGAGCGCCAATCGAACACGTTTTCGAAATCGTACCACATTGGTACGGGAGCGGTCCCAGCCGAACTGGAGTACCCTTGGACCCCCACCGAAAGGCTGTAATGACCAGCCTCACTCCCCTGCCCACGCGGGTGGCCGCCATCGGGCCGACTGAACTCACTCCCATTCCGGACGCTCCGCTCGCAACAGCGCTGGGCGCGACCATCGTGGAACAGGCGACCGTCCACCTTCCTTCGTCCCGGCGCGTCGTCTATGTCCCGGCCTACGTGCGAACCGAGATCAACTGGACGGATGTGCTTCCCCGCGAGTTCTCGGCCATCCCGAACAAGCGCGCCTATGCCCTCGACGGCGTCCCGCTCTACCCCGAGCTGCTGATCGTGCGGCTCCTGGAACGGGCCGGCTGGGGCGCGGCCTGGCGCAAGACGTGGGGCGGGGATGCCTACTGGCGCGACATCAACGAGAAGGCCGAGCCTTCGCCCCTGGCGATGACGATCGTCGAGCAGGTCAGCCGCCAGGCCGGGTACGCCGGCTCTTGGGACATCATTGCCTGGCGGGGCCGCGAGCTGCGGCTGCTCTCATCTCGGCGGGCAGGTGGCCAGCGGGTGAGTGCCTTCATGGCCGACTGGCTCGACGCGGCACTGCGGATGGGGATCCCGCTCGGCTGCTTCGCGCTTGTCGAGCACCACTCGGTCACCCGACCACCAGCGCGGCGCCGTTTCTAGACTCTCGGCACGGGAGCGCGACGCTCCAGGGCGACGATGGGGATCGGGCGGCCGGCGCTCCTCCGGTGGTCCGCGAAGAACGGGTAGAGCCTGGTGATGGTCGCCCAGATCTGCTTGTATTCGTCGCCCTCGAGCGGGGTGGCCGCCGCCTCGTAGGTCTCGTCCCCCACCTCGACCTTCACTTCTGGGTTTACCACGGCGTTGCGGTACCAGTCGGGGATCCGGGGATCGCCCGAGTTCGAGGCCATGACCAGGATCCGGTCACCGTCGCGGTGGAACATCATGGGCGTCGTGTGCCGCCGACCACTCTTGGCGCCGACCGTGGTGAGCAGCACCAGCCGCTCGCGGTGCATCCCGGGGATCTCGCCGCCGGCGCGGAACTGCTGAATCACCCGCCGGTTGGTCGTCTTCAGGTCCATGCCCGACAACTCAGCATCTCGCGTGCCTGCGACCTTCCCGATGCCCGGATGGCTCGGCGAGCGATGAGTTTCGAGACGGCCGGCTGTCAGCATTGGGTGTGGGGACCCACCGGATCACCTGCGACGTCGAGGGGATCGCCCGTCCGAACCTGGCGACCCTCGACGCGCTCTGCCGGATGCAGGCCAGCGCGGCAGCAATCGGCGCGCGCATCAGCCTGCGCCAAGCCTCCGCGGAGCTGCGCGAGCTCCTGGAATTGTCAGGATTAGCCGATCTGCTCCCCTGCGAGCCGGACCTATCCGTCGAGCCGCGGCGGCAGGCCGAAAAGCGGGAAGAAACGCTCGGTGTCCAGGAAGAACGTGACGGCCCTGATCCGATCCCCTGACAGCTCGAGCACCTGGAGCGACCAGGGCTCGAGGCCAACCCCTGAAGCGGCCGGCTTGTACTGGCCAAAGGCCGGTCGCCCGTTTGCCATGGTGGGGAGGAGTCGCGAGCCCTTGCAGCCGATCCCCGGACCCAGGCACCAGTCGCGGACATCGCGGTGCGTCTGCAGCCAGAGCGCATACGGCGGCATGCTCCAGGCCGCATCCTCGGCCAGCAGCGAGGTCAATCGGTCCATGTCGTACGACTCGAAGGCGTCCACGTAGCGCGCCAGCAGGGCGCGCTGATCGTCGTCCATCGGCTCCAGCTGGGCTTCGGCGCTGAGCTCGCTCGCCTGGAGGGTGGCTCGGGCACGTTGAAGGGCACTGTTGACCGATGCCACGCTCATCTCCAGCAGCTCCGCCACCTCACTCGCCTTCCAGCGCAGGACCTCACGCAGCACGAGCACGGCCCGCTGGCGCGGTGGGAGATGTTGGAGCGCGGCGATGAACGCCAGGCGGATCGACTCGCGGGCGACCGCAACGTCCGCGGGGTCCAGCGCGGATTCGTCGGCTGGCAGGACGCGGTCGTCCGGCATCGGCTCGATCCAGGTCACCTCCGGAAGCGGGTCGCCCAGGAGTCGCTCATCGGCGACGCCCGGCGGAGACAGGTCGACCGGACGGACCCGGCGCTGCCGGCTGGCGAGCATGTCAAGGCAGACGTTGGTGGCGATCCGGTACAACCAGGAGCGGAGGGTCGAGCGACCTTCGAAACGATCCATCCCGCGCCAGGCGCGAAGGAGGGTCTCCTGGACGGCGTCCTCCGCCTCGAAGGTCGAGCCGAGCATTCGGTAGGCGTACCCGGTCAGCTCCCGCCGATACTTCTCCAGGTCCTGGGCTGGCTCGTGCGGAGGGGGTTCCGGGCGCTCACTGACGGCCGATGGCGGCGAGATCTGTGTCACTCGCCAATGACAGTGGAGGGCGGCGGGATTGTCAACCGCGAGGCCGGCGCGAGCGCAGGCTCGGTACTCTCCTGCAGCGGTGAGTTCGCGGCGCCGCGCACGTCCAAGCAGTAAGACTAATCCAAGGAGGCTTCCTGATGACGAAGCCGATGTCGGAGCCCGCAGACGAACCCGTCGCCGAGCTCGAGCCCGCGTTCAGCGCGCCGGATGCCACGCCGACACCGTGGGGCGAGGCTCGCGACCTGCTCGCCGGCGCTCCCACCTATTGGCTCACAACCGTGCGGCCCGACGGCCGCCCGCATGTCACCACCGTCTCCGCCGTCTGGGTCGACGGCGCCATGTACCTCACCACCGGGGAGACGGAGGTGAAGGCCCGTAACCTCGAGCAGAACCGCCATGTCGTGCTGACCGCGGGGCGCAGCGATATGGCGGGCCTGGATGTCGTCGTCGAGGGCGACGCGGAGCGGGTTCGGGAGGTTGCCGTCCTCGAGGCGGTGGCCGACGCCTACCGAGCCAAGTACGACGAGCTCTTCCCGTTCCACGTCCGCGATGGCGCCATGCACCTCGTCGACCTGCCCGACGAGGTGCTCGTGTTTCGGCTCATGGCGCGCAAGGCGTTCGGCTTCCGCAAGGGCGACGTCTTCAGCCAGACCCGCTGGCGGTTCTAAGGGGCATCGCTAGTCGGCTGACGGCTCCAGGCTGGGCTCGGCGGCCGGTGCCGTTCGGTCCATGTGCTGCATCCGTGCCGCCGGCAGGACCACGGCGATGACAACCGCGGCCAGCAGGGCCGTACCCACTCCGATCACGAACGTGGATGCGGTCGCGATCGAGAACGCCTCGTGGATGGCGGTGACGATCGCCGGGATGAACGGCTTGACCTGCGCCTGCGCGTCCGGCGGCACCTGCGAAAGGATCTTCGTGCCGAGGTCGCCGATCCCCGACAGGTTGTTGAGCGCCGCTCCCCCGCCCTTTGCGAACTCGCCGGCCAGCTGGGCTGGGACCCCCGCGGCGGCGATCTGCTTGGGAAGCTCTTCGAGCAACCGCGAGCCGAAGATCGTGCCGGTGATGGCCAGGCCCACGGTGCCGCCGACCTGCTGGAAGAGGGTCAGGCTGCTCGTGCCGGTTCCCAGTTCCTCGACGGGGACGCTGTTCTGGACCACGAGGGTGAAGACCCCGAATGCCGGCCCAATCCCGAGCCCCGCAATGAGCATCCACAGCCAGAGGAGCGGGCGAGGCGTGTCGGGTTGCAGGTTGGTCAGGAGCAGCAGGCCAAGGGCCAGGACGACGAGCGCGCCGGTGATCATCGCCTTGTAGCGGCCGGTGCGGGCCACGATCTGGCCGCTCACGATCGCGGAGACGATGAGGCCCATCAAGAGCGGCAGGATCTGGTAGCCGGACTCCGTCGCCGAGGCGCCCAACACCACCTGGAACCAGCGAGGGAGGAATACGACAGCGGTGAAGAAGCCCATCGCTGCCAGGAACATGGCCAGCACGCTGGCAGTGAAGGCACGGATCCGGAAGAGGCTGAGCGGCACGATGGGCTCGTGGGCTCGCGACTCGACCCAGACGAACACCGCGGCGAGCGCCAGGCCTACGGCCATCAGCCCACCGACCTGGGGGTCGGTCCAGGCGCCGGTCTGCTTGTTGGTCAGGCCGATGAGGATCGGGACCAGCGCGGCCACGAACACCGCCGCGCCCAGGTAGTCGATCCGCCGGTCGACGCCCTCGGAGCGACGGACCGGGAGCACGCGCCAGATGACGAAGAGCACGACCACGCCAATCGGCACATTGACGAAGAAGATCCAGTGCCAGCCCACCGTGTCGGTGATCACCCCGCCGATGGCCGGTCCGATGAGCGAGCTGAGCCCGAAGACCGCCCCAAAGAAGCCCTGGTACTTGCCCCGCTCCGACGGGCTGAAGATGTCGCCGATGATCGCTAGGCTGATCGGGAAGAGCGCGCCGGCTCCCAGGCCCTGAAGGCCGCGGAAGGCGATGAACTGCCCCATCGTCTGCGAAATGCCGGACAGCATCGACCCGACCAGGAAGATGCCCACGCCCAGGACGAAGATCGGTCGGCGGCCGAAGAGGTCTGACAGCTTGCCGTAGATCGGGCCGCTGACAGTGGCCGTGACCAGGTACGAGGTGAAGGCCCAAGTGTAGACGTCGTTGCCGTGGAGGTCGGTGACGATGTGTGGCAGGGCCGTGCCGACCACCGTCTGGTCGAGCGCGGCGAGGAAGATCCCGGCCAGGACGGCCCACAGGATCTGCATGCGCTCGCGGTGCGGAAGCTCGATGGGTGCGCGATCGTGCTGATTGCGCGTGTCGACAGCGTCAGGGGCGGTCGCGGCGGTCATGGTGGTCTCCGAGAGGGGTGGGATCGTTCGAGTCTAGGCGGCGAACCTGACAGTCTTTGGCAGCATCACAGATTCGCGCTCAGTGGTGAGACGATCGAACCGATCCATTCTCATCGATCTGCCGCCCGCTGTCTTCACGCCCGTCCGATTCGCGCATTCCCGCGGTCCATCGGCTCAGCCGATATCGCGGCTTCTCAAGCGCCTTGCATGGCTCACCGCGCGCCAACCTATCGGATCAGGCGATACAAGCCGCGCCTCGTGGGCGCTTGATCTGGGGCCGCTGAGGCGGCACCATCGCCCGACCGATGAACGTGGTCTTCCTATCCCCGCACTTCCCGTCCAACTGGTGGCACTTCTGCCGGGGCCTGAAGCAGGCCGGCGCCACGGTCCTCGGGCTGGGCGACGCGCCGTACGACTGGCTCACCCCCGAGCTGCGCGGGTCGCTCACGGAGTACTACCGCGTCAGCGACATGCACAGCTATGACGAGCTGGTCCGCGCCATCGGCTACTTCACGCACCGCCACGGCAGGGTCGATCGCATCGACTCGCTCAACGAGTACTGGCTGGAGACGGAGGCCCGCCTCCGGACCGACTTCAACATCCCCGGGATCGACACCCGGCAGATCGCCCGCATCCGGCGCAAGTCCCTCATGAAGCGCCGCTTCGCGGTCGCCGGGCTGACCGTCCCGCGGGGGCGCGTCTGCCGCACCGAGCGCGCGACGCGAGCCTTCATCGGCGAGGTCGGCTACCCGGTCGTGGCGAAACCTGATGCCGGGGTCGGCGCGGCCCGAACCTACAAGCTCCAGGCCGATGGCGACCTGGACCGCTACCTTCGCGACAAGTTACCCGTGGACTACATCGTGGAGGAATGCCTGACCGGGACACTCCTCACCTACGACGGCCTGGTCGACCGGTCGGGCGATGTGACCTTCGACGCGTCGCTCACCTACTCGGTGGGGGTGATGGAGTCGGTAAACGACAAGGTCGACCTCTATTACTGGATCCCTCGCGAGATCCCCGACGATGTCCGGGCGGCCGGACAGGCGGTGGTCCGATCGTTCGACCTGCGGGAGCGCCCGTTTCACTTCGAGTTCTTCCGGGTTCCGAGCGGGGAGGTCGTGCCACTCGAGGTCAACATGCGGCCACCCGGCGGCCTGACCGTCGACATGTGGAACTACGCCAACGAGTTCGACTTCTATCGCGAGTGGGCCAACGTCCTGGTGCACGGCACCTCGGCGGCCCAGACGACCCACCCGTACGCGGTGCTTTACGCCAGCCGGCGCGACGGCCGGGCGTACGCCATGCCCCATGACGAGGTGGTCCGCGAGCTCGGCCCGCTCCTCGTCCACCATCAACCGATGGAGAGCGTCTTCTCGGGCGCCATCGGCGACTATGGATACATCCTGCGCAGCCCGGAGCTCGACCCGCTGATCGCCGCGGCCCGCCAGATCCAGGAGCCTGCGGTCGTCGCCGCCTGAGGGATGGGCGCCGTAGTGCCCTAGCCGGGGCCGACCCTGGCGCGAGCCGAAACCGCATCGACGTCACGCCGGCTGGCAGCGATCCTCCCCGCTGAGGAGTCCAGCCTGTCAAGGAATGGCCTCGCGCCGACCTCCTCGAAGAAGGTTCGCGCCTCGTCCGCCGCCGCCTGGCGCTCCGCCGGTTCGAGCGCGCCGAGGGTCAGGATGTCTAGCTGGCACAGAGCTTTCTCCCAGCGAGAACCACCGTCGCGCCACCGGACGAGGGCCTCCTGGTAGAGCCTTCGTGCCTCGTCGATCCGACCCTCGAGCGTCGCGATGCCAGCTTCCATGGTTCGCTGGCGCGCGACGGTCAGGTTCCCGGGCCGCGCCCGATATGCCCGCGCGTAGCGGCGGGCTCGCTCCAGGTCGCCCAGATGGAGCGCCGCGCGCGCCCCGTAGGAGGCCAGCTGCGATCCCCAGACCGGGATCGAGACCGCCGCATCCGTCAAGGCGCAGACCTCTTCGAGGCGCCCGGCGCAGAACGCAACCTCGAGGCGCATGCCCTCGACCAGGTAGTCGAACTGCGCATCGGTGAACTCGCCGACCACCTGGTCCACCTTCTGGACGAACGTATCGACGTCATCACCGCGGACCGCGCCCAGCTCGGCACTGAAGGTGTTGTACCAGAGCACCTCCTCCGGCTGAAGGTCCCGGTCCAGGGCATCGGCGAGCTGTCCGCGCGCCCACTCCCAGTCACCCGTGTCGATTGCACCATCGATGGCGTTGCCGAGGAGGTATCGCTCGGCCCATCGGTGGCCGTAGCGGCGAGCCAGCTCCAGTCCCTCACGAGAGACCTGGTACCCCCAGGCGACGTCCACCGGCTCAGTCGCGTACCCCAAGTTGACCGCGGAGCGCAGCATCGCACTCGGGTCTCCCAATCGCCGCGCGAGCTCACTGGCACCGGTGAGGGTCACCGTCGCCTCCATGAACTTTCCCAGGTTCGAAAGCGCCGTCCCTCGCGTGATGATCACGTCGAGGCGGATATCAGTGGGGATGACGCCTTCTGGGACGGACAGGGCCTTATCTGCAAGTGCGACCGCTTCGGCATCCCGGTCAGTCCGCATATGGATCTTGATCAGCGTTGACGCCAGCTCGGCGAATCCCGGGGTCTCCGGCGTCAGCCCGTCCTCGGCGATGGCGGCCTCGAGCATGACCCCCGCCTCGTCCATGAAGCCTTCAGTCAGGAGATCCCCGAGCCGTGCGACGAGACGCCGCCGCTTGTAGGCATCGCCCAAACCCTGAGCCAACTCGATGCCGCGTTCGGCGTGGCGCTTCGCGACGTCGAATCGGCCGGCGCTTTCTCCGGCCACCATGGCGTCCCACTCGAGCTCCAACCGGTCCGCCGGCTCCGTGGCCACTTCGAGCGCCTGTTCGGCGTACCCCAACGCGTTATCCGCCGCCCCGACACTGAACGCCCGGGCGCCCGCGGCACGCAGGGCGATCCGAGCCTGCGTGGCGACCGCCGCGCCTTCCTCGCCGGATGGTCGCGCGCGATACGCCTCGAGGTAGTGCTCGGCGAGGACGCCCGCCAGCTCATCGTCGCCGATGGCCTCGTAGTACCGCGCCGCGGCCAGGTGCCGCGTCCGCCGATCGGCCCTCGAGAGTGTCGAGTGCGCCACCTCTCGCACCAATGACTGGACGAAGCCGAATTGCCCGCGCTCCGGGGAGCGAGGGTCGTCGTCAAAGGTCAGGAGCTCCCGTTGCACAAGCCGGCGCAGGCGGGCTTCGACGTCGGCCTCCGGCGCGCTGTGGACCGCGGCCAGCGCCTCCACGGTGAAGGTCTGTCCCAGGACGGCGCCATCCTGCATCAGGCCGCGTTCCTCCGGGGCCAGCGCGTCCAGGCGAGCCGCAATGAGGGCGTGGAGCGACTCGGGAACGGTGATCTCGCCCAGGTCGCCACTGACCTCGTACGTGTCATCCGTCGCCTGTACGAGACGCCCCTCGTTGATGAGCATCCGGATCGTCTCGACCGCGTACATCGGCACGCCCTCGGCGCGCATCACGATCTCACGAAGCGCAGCGTCAGGCAGGCCCGGCACCAATCCGGTGAGCAGCGCCGCCATGTCCTCGCCACCCAGCGGTCCCAGGCCAAGCGAGGTAAAGGAGCGATGGCCGGCACCCCAGGTCGGCCTTCGGTCGAGGAGCTCGGGCCTGGCCAGCGTGACGATGTAGATCCGATGCCCGCGTGACCACTGCAGCATGTACTCGATGAAGTCGAGGAGACCCGTATCGGCCCATTGGAGGTCCTCGAAGACGAGAACCACCGCGTTCTCCTCCGACAGGCGCTCCCAGAAGGTTCGCCAGGCAAGGAACAGCGCGTCTCGTTGGCGACTCTGTCCGTCGCTGATGCCAAGAAGCTGGAGCAGAGCGCCCTCCACCTCCGGTCGTTCCGCGGGACCGCCGACGTGCTCGGCCACCGAGCTCGCGATCCGCGATCGCGTCGTGGCTTCGTCCGCTCCCTCGCCGATGCCGGCCCGCACGCGGACCATCTCACCGAGGGCCCAGAAGCTGATCCCGTCCCCGTATGCGGGTGAGCGGCCCTGCTGCCAGAAGACGGGCTCGCTGATCCCGTCGAGATACTTCTGGAACTCCCACGCCAACCGGCTCTTGCCGATGCCTCCCTGTCCCACGACCGACACCAGGCGGATGCCACGCTCGCGGGCGGTGCCGTGGTAGAAGTCCTTCAAGAGCCGCAGCTCCGGATCTCGCCCCACGAAGGGCGGCTCCAGCTGCTCGCTGCGGCCCGCCCCGCCGCGCCGCGCGACGACGCGCAGCGCTCGATACGCAGGCACCGGCGCGGCCTTTCCCTTCAGGGCCTGCTCCCCGACGGGCTCGAACGCGATGGCACCCGCGGCGGTGCGCATCGTCGATTCGCCCACCAGGACCGATCCAGGCGGCGCCACCGATTGCAGCCTGGACGCGGTGTTCACGAGGTCGCCAGCGACCATCCCCTGGTTCGTCGCACCCATCGTCACCGCCGCCTCGCCGGTCAGCACGCCGGCGCGCAGTTGCAGGTCGTCCGCCCCAAGCGATGCACCGAGTTGGTGGACAGCGTCGACGAGGTCGAGCCCGGCGCGGACCGCACGCTCGGCGTCGTCCTCGTGGGCGGTGGGCGTGCCCCACACCGCCATCACCGCGTCGCCGATGAACTTCTCGACCGTCCCGCCGTAGCGATCGATGATCTGCTGGGCGAGGTCGAAATAGCGGGTCAGGAGGTCCCGGACCTCCTCGGCGTCGCGCACTTCCGACAGCGTCGTGAAGCCCACGAGGTCGGCAAACAGGACGCTGACGAGGCGCCGTTCGCTGCCGCTGGAAGGGCCGGGTGCTCCGACGCTCGCGGCTTCCGTGGCGTCCACGGCCGCATCGACCCCGATGGCGGAGCCACATTCACCACAGAAGCGGACGCCCGGCGAGTTGGCCGTGCCGCACGCAGCGCAGACCACCGCCAGGCGCGTCCCGCAGTTGCCGCAGAACTTTCGACCCGGCTCGTTCGCGGTACCGCAGCTGGGGCAGTTCACGTGGTCGCAGAGCCTCCGAGGGTGGGATGGTCCGGGGAAGTATCCTCGCCCGCCTCTTGCGAGCGCAATCGTGGACCCATTTCAGCCCGTAGACTGAGCCGATGGCGCCCGATCAGCCGAACCTGCACGACCCCGGGCCCGACGCCTCGGCAGAGCGAGGCGAGGCCGTAGCCGACGCGGCGCGGAAGCCAATGCGCCTGGGGAAGGCCAGCCTCCGCATCGGCACCGCGAGCTGGACCGACCTGACCATGGTTGCCGCCGGGGTCTTCTATCCGCCCGATGCGACGACCGCTGAAGATCGGCTCCACTACTACGCCGATCAGTTCCCCGTGGTGGAGGTGGACTCGACCTACTACGCGCTCCCGGTCCGCAGGATGGGTGAGCTCTGGCTCGAGCGCACGCCGCCCGACTTCACGTTCGACATCAAGGCTCATGCCCTGATGACCGGCCAACCGTCGGAGGTCAAGCGCCTTCCAAAGGAGATCCGCGAGGAACTGCCGATCGAGCTCCAGGACAAGGGCCGGATCTACGGCCGGGATCTCCCGAAGGATCTGTACGACGTGATCTGGGACCAGTTCCTCGACGGGGTGGCACCGCTCCATTCGGCCGGCAAGCTGGGCGCGATCTTCCTCCAGTTCCCAAAGTGGGTTTTCCCCTCCAACGAGGCGCGTGATGCGATCGTCGAAGCCAAGGAGCGCCTGGGTGACGTGCCGATGGCGGTCGAATTCCGGGCTGCGTCGTGGTTCAACGAGAAGAACGCCGCCCGCACGCTCGACTTCCTCGACAAGTACCAGATCCCATTCGTGATGGTCGATGCGCCGCAGGGGATGCGCTCATCGGTCCCACCCATCGTCGCGGTCACCTCACCGCAGCTAGCAGTCATTCGCTTCCACGGGCGCCGCGCCGAGACCTGGGAGGCGAAAGGGATCCCCGTCGTCGAGCGCTTCCGTTACCTGTACTCGCAGCCCGAGCTCGAGGAGTGGGTGCCGCGCGTCGAGGAGGCGGCCCGTAAGACGAACGAGATCCACCTGCTCATGAACAACTGCTACGCGAACTACGGGACCACCAACGCGCGGGAGATCGCCGCACTCCTCGCACGCGAAGCCCCGAAGCTCAGCTAGACCCCCCACCGCTCGGCGGTCCGCCGCAACACCCCCGCGTACGGTGCGTTCCCGCGCCGTTCCTCGACCGTCGCAGCCTCCTCGACCCAGCGCACCGCTTCTTCCTTCTTGCCCGCAAGGCGCAGGACGTCCCCGAGCGCAAGGCGGGCATAGGTGAAGAGGATCATGTAGTCCGCACTGTCCGCCCGTTGGACCGCGGCACGCGCGAGCTCTTCGGCTTCGACGAGACGGCCCTCCCGTGCGAGGATTCGCGCCCGGCCGGCCTGCACCTCCACCTGCGTGACGATGTCGTCTGGCGCGCCGGTCTCCTCCGCGAGCTCAATTGCCTGCCTCGCGTCGTCGACGCGGTCCAGGTCGAGCAGGAGAAGCGCGAGGGTGGAAGCGTCCGTCGACAGGTACCCGCGTTCCCCGATCTCCTGCCAGCCACGGACGGCGCGCTCGTGCTCCGCGATCGCCGCCTCGGTTTCGCCAAACCACTCGTAAATGAACCCGGTGCCCGAACTTGAGTAACTCGCCGATAGCAACCCGAGGTCGGTACCCATTGCGCGTGCGCGCTCGGCGAGCACAAGCGCGCCCTCTCGATCGCCGTGAATGGCCGCCGAATAACTGAGGATCTGGATCGCCGCCCCTTCGAGCAGCAGATGCCCGTGCGCTCGCGCGAATTCCAGCAGGGCTTGCGGCTGGGCGGGATCGCGCTCCCCGCCGTGCCGGCTTCCGCCGTCAGCCGCGACGAGCGAGGACATGATCTCGGCCTGAAGAGCGACATCGCCGGCCTCCTGGGCCAGGGGCAGCGCCTCCTCGAGTGCCTTTGCCTGGAGCCGCAGCTGGCCTCGGAACGAGTGGACCCGGCCCTTTGCGAGCAGTGCGCCGGCGATCCCGCCCGGGTCTCCGAGACGGCGCCGGATGGCCAGGGCCTCCTCCACCATCGGCTCGAGCCGCGCCGCCGGCGATCCCAGCTGGAGCTGAAGCTCGGCGAGCTCCAGGGCAGCAGCGCGAACCGCCGAATCGACATCGGGCGTCGAAAGCACCTCGTCGATCGCGGCCTCCGCCTCCCGAAGGCGCCCGGTCTCCACCAGCCCTTCCGCCATCCGTGGGAGGAGTGCCAACCGCCCCGGATCACCGGCAGGGAGCAGCCCCGTTGCGCGCTCGAGGAGACGAGCCATGGCTCGCAGGTCCCCGACCGTCCTGGCGTGCTCCGAGGCCGCCGTGAGGTGGTCTACTGCCCGCTTCGCGAGCCGGTTGGCGGCCTCCGTCGCCCCGCCGACCGACCGGACGTAGTGGCACGCCTGCTCGAGGTGGTAGCCAATGACCTCGTGCAGCTCCTCCGTTCGCTGGACCAGTGCGGACTCCATCCAGTCGGCGAAGGCCTCGTGCAGGCGCGCGCGCTCTTGCTTGGGGAGCGACTCGTAGGCCGCGTCGCGAACGAGCTGGTGGCGAAACCGGAATCGCACCTCCTCGTCGAGGACATCCAGGTCCGGCGTCGCCTGCTCGTCGAGGCGGACGAGCTCCTTGCGCACCAGGCCCATCAGGCGCTGGAGTGTCGCGCCACGATCCGGTTCGGGGC
>JALYLB010000109.1 GCA_030774475.1 Chloroflexota bacterium
GTCACCTACAGCGATCGAGGCAGGCTCGTCGGACAGCAGCTGGTCAACGTCCACGACTTGCTCCGGACAGAGCTCACCGAGCTGCGCGGGATGCTGGCGCAGGTCCGCGACGGCGCGCTCAACGCAACCGACGCGAGATCCGAGCTCAACGAGATGGCCCTCCGTCAGAACGACTGGACCGTCGGGGCGTTCTGCTCGCAATACTGCGGGCGCGTCGCTCAGCACCACCGAGTCGAGGATGAGTCCGTCTTTCCGTACCTCGCGCGCGCAGAGCCGACGTTGGCCCCCGTCATCCAGCGGCTCACGGACGAGCACCTCGTCATCCACGACGCCATCCAGCTGGTCGATGCGGCCCTCGTTCGCCAGATCAACGACCCAGCGGACCGCGATGGGATCCAGGAGGCCATCGACTTCCTGACCGATGCGCTGCTCTCGCACCTTTCCTACGAGGAGCACGAGATCGTCGAACCGCTCGCCCGCCTGGGTTTCTACCCAGGCCAGGTCTGATTCATGGTCGGGACGCGCGAAGTCTCCCGCACTCTGGCCGACCGGCAACTCGTCGACGAGGTCCTCGAGCAGGGCATCCAGACCGCCCTCGCTCGATTGGCAACGATCCGAGCGGACGCGCCACCTGCGCCCGCGTCGTGTCCCGCACCTTGGGACGGGTTCCGGATGGCGAATCAGGTATGCGCTCTATCCGAGTTATGTGCTCTTGGCTCGCCGGGTCACTACTCCTTCCATCCGGCGCCGGCGGTCAATTTCGAGCTCGAGGTTGCGCCATAAGCCCGGCCCGGGTCCCAATCTGCCGACACCGCGCTCGAGGGGTATCGAACGGCAGCATCGGATAAGTCCGCAGTAGGCGCCGGGGCCTCGGCCACCAGCCCAAATCAGAGCTCGCGGTCCTCCGGCCGAAGGACGGTGGTAGAAGGCAGCTTGGCAAGCGCCGCGGCGATCCGCTGGCGATACTGGACGCCGGACGACTGGCGACTCAGCCAGCGCAGGTACTCGGGATCGTGGCGGGCGAGCTGATCGATGGTCCAGCCCGCATAGCGACCGAAGTCCAGGGTGGCACCCGCCGCCTTCTCGCTCGTGGGACGTGACGCGTAGGCGGGGACGCTCGGAGTCGATGCGGCAACCAGGCGCTCGTGCTCGCGCTGCTTGTCATACGCCTCTCGCAGGTCGCGGCTCCGGACCAACGCGTAGGCGGCGTTCAGCTCCGCCATGCGCCGATCGGCGAGTGGGGACCCATCGCGGTCCGGATGATACTCAGCCGCCAAGATCCGGTACGCCGCCTGAACGATGCGCTGATCCGCCTTGGGGTGGACCTGGAGCACCTCGTATGCGTCGCGCTCAGCCATCATTCAAAGGGACCTCGGACTCATCGTAGAGCCCGGCGGACGCGAATGTCTTGGGCACAAGGCTGTCATCGCGTGACCCAGCCGTTGGTGGGCGAGCTCCTGGCGACGGCCGCAGATCCCGGAGGCGCCCGGCGTCCCGCCCCGCATTGCGGCGGGCGGAAGGCTTTAGCAATGCAGATACCTTCGACCTGCGGTTCGTGATCGCCGTGTTGGTCGCCAATCGCGGGGTTGGTAACTAGGCAGGCCCGCGATGCGGTGAGCGGGTGAGGCGACCCGACCTTCTCAGCCGTTCAACGTCTCACGAGGCACGCTGGCCAGAAGCTCCTGGATGACACCATCGAACGGCTCGAGGGCCATCCACAGAGCAGCGAAGCCGGTCGTCCCGTAGCCGAGTGTCGGACCGCCCGGGGCATCTACGGAGGCAATCCAGCGTCCCTTGATGCGCAGGCATCGAGCCTCGACGACGAACGTCGTGCACGAAAGGTGCAGATTCCGAATCTGATACGTCATCTCCCAGGTACCTGCGAGGTTGCCAGACCTAGGTCGGATGCAGGAGGTAACCGAGAGCAAACGCAATGAGCCCCATCGTCGCGGAGACGATCCCCATGCGGCGGGAAAAGATCCCGCCTTTGGCAAGACGTGTGATCACGAGAGTGAGCCTCCCTGGACGTCGCTGACCAATGGCGTTTGGCGCGATGGCTTCCGCGCCGACCCCAGAGGTTGATGTCCGCCACCGTAGAACGGAAGTACTGGCCATGCCCAGTACCTCTCGAGCGTCCTCGGTAGGGTGAGGTGCGGTCCGGTTCTGAACGTGGGGGTTTGGTGGTTGCATCGCCGCACCGGAATCGCAACGTCTTCGATCGCCTGTGTTCCCTTCTTGTACAGGGGGCTGCTCCCGCAAGCGGTGCCGCAGCGCACCGTCTCCCTGCGGTTGCGGCCCCGAGCGTCCAAGCGGAGACCTTCAGTGGCAGTGAACCGTCGTCGTCTGGTCGATGACGCTGACGAAGCCAGTCTCATCGAGGGTGGTTCCGTCGATCGTCATCGTGCCCGCGACCTCGGCATCCTGCTCATTCGTCGTCGTCCGGTAGGTGCAGCCGCCGACAGTGGTCGTCGTGCGCGTGGTAGTCGTGACGATCGGGCTTGTCGGAGTGTCATTCGCCGAAACGGTGACGGTCCTTGATAGGGTGCACGACCGCCGGTTGCAGGTAAAGAGTGCGACATCGGTGGAGGCGAGCGTGACCGACAAGTCCGTCCCCGCGGTCAGCGTGCCTGCGAGCGAGCAACCACTCTCGTCGGAAATGACGGTGAACCGGCCGGTACTCGAGATCGAGTAGGTGAAAATGTCGACGCACGCCAACTCCGTCCCGTCCCCGTTTGGGAAGACGCTGAGGTTCGTGTCGGTACAGACCTGACGCCCGCCGGTTGTGGAACAGCTCGTCGAGTCGCTAAAGAAGCTGGTTCCTGGGCCACCCCCGCCTGTGGC
>JALYLB010000110.1 GCA_030774475.1 Chloroflexota bacterium
CGAGAGGGAGAAGGTCGCACGCGAGCCGGACGGGTCCGCCCGATAACGCGGGACGCGAGGGCGCCAGACCGATGGCGCTGAACGAAGGTGGTACCACGAGGAGACCCGCTCGTCCTTCGACGAGCGGGTTTTGTGTTGGGCCGCGAGGAGACCGAACGATGACGACGACGACGAACCGCGAGCTTGCCCCGCGCTACGACGCCGCTGCCGTCGAGCCGGGCATCTATCGGCGCTGGCTCGAGAGCGGCGCCTTCACGCCGAGCGCATCTCCTCCATCTGGGGGACGGCGCTTCGTCGTCATCCAGCCGCCTCCGAACGTCACCGGCGCACTGCATATCGGTCACGCCCTGGTGGCGGCCATCCAGGACACGTTCGTCCGCTACCACCGGATGCGGGGCGACGACACCCTCTGGCTGCCCGGGGTCGACCACGCGTCGATTGCCGCCCAGTTCGTGCTCGACAAGATCATCGCGGAGGAGGGTGAAAGCCGGCAGTCGCTGGGCCGCGACCGCTACCTGGAGCGGATGTGGCGGTTCATGGAGGAGACACGCAGCTACATCGGCTCCCAGCACCAGCGACTGGGCGTCAGCGTCGACTGGAGCCGCGAGCGGTTCACGATGGACGACATGAGCGCGCGCGCGGTTCGCGCCGCCTTCAAGCGTCTCTGGGACGCCGGGCTCGCCTACCGTGGCGAGGCGCTCGTCAATTGGTGCCCCCGCTGCCAGACCACGATCTCCGACCTCGAGAACGTGCACCGCGAAGAAATGGGCACCCTGTGGACCATCAGGTATCACCTCGCTCGCCCGCATGGCACGCCCGACGCCGAGGCCTGGATCCCCATCGCCACCACGCGTCCGGAGACGCTCCTGGGCGACGTCGCGGTGGCGGTGCATCCGGAGGACGAGCGATACGCGGCGCTCGTCGGCCGCGAGGCGGTGCTCCCGTTCCTGGGGCGGCGGCTCCCGATCATCGCGGACGAGATGGTCGAGCGCGGATTCGGGACCGGCGCGGTCAAGATCACCCCGGCGCATGACCCAGATGACTACGAGTTCGGCAAGCGGCACGGGCTGCCGGCGATCAACGTTCTCGACGACGAAGCTCGGATCAACGCCAACGGCGGGGAGTTCGCGGGTCTCGATCGCTGTGCGGCGCGCCGCGCGATCGTCGAGCGGCTGACCGCTGCAGGCGACGTCGAGCGAGCGGAGCCGCATCAGATGGTGGTCGGCCACTGCCAGCGGTGCGACACGGTCGTGGAGCCGCGCCTGTCGACCCAGTGGTTCATCAACGTCAAGCCACTTGCCGAGCGCGCGCTGGCCTCCGTCCGCGAGCGGCGCACGCGGATCGTCCCGGATCGTTTCGAGAAGGTGTACGCCCATTGGATGGAGAACATCCACGACTGGGCGGTGGGGCGACAGCTGTGGTGGGGCCATCGCATCCCGGCCTGGTACTGCCCCGATGGCCACATCTCGGTGAGCGAGAACCTCGATGGGCCGGATGCCTGTGCGGAATGCGGCCGACCGGCGGCTGAGCTGACCCAGGAGTCGGACATCTTCGATACGTGGTTCAGCGCCGCACTCTGGCCATTCAGCACGCTGGGCTGGCCGGAGGCGACACCGGACCTCGCGCGCTTCTATCCGACCACCCTCATGGAGACCGGGTACGACATCCTCTTCTTCTGGGTGGCCCGGATGATGATGATGGGCCTCTTCTGCACCGATACCGAGCCGTTCGAGGTCGTCTACCTCCACGGCCTGGTGCGCGCCGAAGGCGGCGTGAAGATGAGCAAGACCAAGGGCAACGTGCTCGACCCGATCGAGCTGATTGACGAGATCGGTGCGGATGCGCTGCGCTACGCGCTGGTCGCCGGGACTTCGCCGGGCGCCGACCAGCAGCTGACCCGCGCCAAGCTCGACGGGGCGCGGAACTTCACGAACAAGCTGTGGAATGCGGCGCGCTTCGTCTTGTCCGCCAGGCCGGAGCCGATGTCGGCCCCGTCCGGCGAGCCATCACTTGCCGAGCGCTGGATCCGCTCTCGCCAGGCCGAGGTCATCGAGCGGATCACGCGCCACCTCGACGAGCTCGACCTGGGTGGCTACACGGCAGCCGCGTACGACTACGCCTGGAGCGACGTCTGCGACTGGTACCTCGAGATGGCGAAGGTCGAGCTCCGCCGTGAGGGCGCAAACAACGGGGATCGGTCACGCGTCTGGCACGCGAGCATCGATGTCCTCGCCAACCTGCTGCGGCTCCTGCACCCGATCATGCCGTTCCTCACCGAGGCCGTCTGGAGCGCCGTTCGCGAGGCGGCGCCGGAGGTCGCCGGCGACGATCTGCTGCTCACGGCGGCCTGGCCGTTCCCGGGTGACCGAGACCCGCGAGCCGAGGCCGAGTTCACGGCGATCTCCGAGCTGATCCGCACGGTCCGCAATGCTCGTACGGAGGCGGGACTCCCGGCCGGGGCCTGGCAGCCACTCGAGCTGGCGACGGCCAACGGGGAGGCTGGGGAGGCGGCCGAGGCCAACACGGGATACGTGACGGCGCTGGCCCGGGTGCGTCCGTTCACCATTCATGCGCCTGGGACCGCGTCCGCGCCTGACAGTGCTGTCGCCACGCCGCTCGGCGCGGCCTGGCTGGCAGGCCCGATGGTCGGTGAGGCGGCGGCCCGGCGTGCGGCCCAGGTCGCGCAGCTCGAGGAAGGGATCGGGCGCCTTCGGACGCTGCTCGACAATCCCGAGTTCACGGCCAAGGCGCCGCCCCGGATCGTCGGGCGCGAACGGGCGCGGCTGGCAGAGCTCGAGGAGCAATTGCGGCAGATCGGCGCCTGATCGGCTGACTGCTAGAATCGCCGCGCCGTCCGAACCGATTGCAGCGCATGTCCTTCCTGAGACGCAAAAAGCCCGACGCCCCGCCGCCTCCGCGCCCGACCCCGGTGATGGAGGAGGTCACCGCCGCCCAATACGCCCTCAAGCTGGCGTTCATGGGCCGCAGCAGCGACGGGCTGCGCATGCCCAACGACCCAATGGTCGTGCGGATGCTGCCGACGATCGTGGAACCCCTCAGCCAGACCCCCATCGAGATCATCGAGCCGCTCCCGCTCGAGTTCTCGGACGCCGCTCCGGCGGTGGAGCGCTTCAACGAGATGCAGCAGTGGGTCCTTGCTCGCCGCGACATCGGGCCCATCGGACGCCATGCCCTCTACCTGCTCGAGCTGACCGATGCCCTGGACATGACGGTCGACACCTTCTTCTGCGGGCTGCTCCACGGCGAGACGGATACGAGCGGATATCCCGACTACAACGCCATCGTGGGCGGGCTGGCAAGCCACTTCGACGAACTGTCCGGAGAGCTGATCGTGCGCGCCGTGATCGGATGGGGCGGCAAGGGTCAGCGCGGCGATACCGAGCGGATCGGGCAACGCCTCCTCAGCTCGCTCTACCAGCAGGTGCTGGCCTCTGGCTATAGCCTTGGTGCGGCGGAGCAGGCCCGCGTGGCACTTGCGGCGGGTCATTCGGTGGGGCTCAGCTGCGCACACTGCGGCTTCGAGGCGCAGAACGCGAACACCTTCTACTGCCCCAAGTGCGGCATGCGCATGAGTCGCGGGGCCTAGGTCGCAGGCCGAGAGGCGGTACTTTCGGCGGGGGGTCATAGGCCTCAGTCCCATTGTCCGGCCAGGGGGTCCGCCGGAGACTGGTGCGGTCCGGAATCGATGATCCGAACTGCATCGGAAGGAACCCATGGAGCGACCCACCGTCCTGCTGGTCCTCGCGGATAGCGAGCTGTCCGCCACTGAAGGCGCCCTGCGCAACGCCGGATTCGAGCCGCTCTCCGAGATCAACGGCACCACCATGCCTGATCTCGCCGTCCTCGACTGCGACGCCAAGCCTGAGGTCGCGGAGACGGTGCACGGCACGCTCCATGACGGGCGCGTCGTCCCAACGATCCTGCTCTTCTCCGTGGAACCGCCCGATTACGGCAGCGCGAGCGATGAATACGCGATGAAGCCGTGCCCGGCCGAGGCGCTCATCTACCGGCTCCAGGCCCTCCTTATACGGACCGGGCGCGCGCTGCCGGCGGACGTTTCCGGGATCAGCCCGGACCTGAGCGACACTCCCCTCATGGGCGAGGGTCGGGTCATCAGCGTCTTCGCGCCCAAGGGCGGGGTCGGGAAGACGACCGTCGCGGTGAACATGGCCGTTGCACTCCGAGAGCAGACCCGCGAGCGGGTGCTCCTCTTCGATGCAGACGTTGGCGTCGGAAACGTGACCGCCGTCCTCGACGCACCCGTACGCCGCGGGCTTGCCGACCTGGCCGACAGCCCGCCCTCAGAGTGGACGGACCTCGCCTTCGAGCAGATCGTGGCAACCCACCCTGCCACTGGCGTGCGCATCCTCAGCTGGGGCAACGATCCGGCAGACTCAGAGCGGATCACCGTCGACCTCCTCCTCGCGGCACTTCGCTGGGGGAAGGCCCATTACACCTTCGTGATCGTCGACAACCATCCCGGCTATGACGACCGCACCATGGCCATGCTCACCCTCGCCACAGAGATCTTCCTGGTGGTGACGCCGGAGGTCGGCGCCATCCGCAACAGCTCGCAGTTCCTGCGGCTCGCCCGCGAGCTCGGGCTCGGCGACATCGTGCGGGTCATCGTCAACCGGGCGAACCATGGGATCGCCCTTGAGGACATCGCCGAGTCGCTGGGGCAG
This sequence comes from Chloroflexota bacterium, assembly GCA_030774475.1. Classification (GTDB taxonomy): domain Bacteria; phylum Chloroflexota; class Limnocylindria; order QHBO01; family QHBO01; genus CF-82. Next base: position 4,707 of record JALYLB010000110.1, read on the forward strand.
CCGGTGGCCGCCACGGTTGTCTCCAACGGACCGAAGGCGGTCATGGCTGCCAACGAGGGCGAGCCGGTCATTCGTAAGTTCCCGCGAGAGCGCATCGCGCAGGACCTGCACAACGTTGCTCGGCTGGTCACGCGACCAGCCATGCCGGCCAAAGCGCCGCCGCAGCGGCCGTGGTGGATGCGCCTGGGAGCTCGCGCCGGGAACGCCTGACTTGCGGGCTCGTTGCAGCCCACCGGTCCTGACTGGCATCATTCGTCGCACCCCCGTCCAACCCTGGGCGTGAGCCTTCCCCTGGAAATGAAAGGGAGTCGGGTCCTGTCTGAGGGCCCATAGCTGCGACGTGCCAACCTACGACTACCAGTGCCGCACCTGCGGTACGACCTACGAGGTCGTCCATTCGATGCTCGAGGACGGGCCCACCACTTGCGAACGTTGCGGTGGCCAGCTGCGCCGTGTCCTCTATCCCTCAGGCATCATCTTCAAGGGGAGCGGCTTCTACAAGACCGATTCCAGATCGGGCTCGAACGCCGGACGAGCCCCGTCCAGCTCCAGCACCGCCACGGACGGCGGCTCTTCGTCGGACGACAAGCCCTCGGACAAGCCCTCGGAGAAGCCCGCCGGCAAGCCGGCTGACAGCGCGGGGAAAGACGGCGGGAGCGCTTCGAAGAGCGCCGATTGACAGCTAGGCCGATTGGGCCTGGCGCGTTCCGCACCGGCGGCAGAACCGCGCGCTGGCGGACAGCGACAGGCCGCAGCCGCTGCAGTTCTGCACCGCGACCGCAGAACGCGCCGCGGCGACTTCCCGGGCGGAGGCATCCCAGAGCGCGGCCGACGTGTTCATGGTGCGCTGGACGATCTCCGACGGGTGCACCGCCGCGCCGGTGGACCGGTAGGGAAGGATGCGAGGCCGCTCCGGACCCACCGTACCCTCCCCGGGATCGTTGAGGCCAAGCAGGTCGAGCTGCGCGCGGCGCGCAGCCAAGGCGCCATCGTCGACGGGGATCGCCGCAGGTCGCGGTGGAGGTGGCGGCGTCGCCTTGGGCGGGCGGATGATCGTTTCGGAGATTGGCCTGATTCTCGGGAAAACGCGGATCGGCTCGGGAGCCATCACCGGCTCCGGGGCCTGCGGCTCGGCCTCGGCGGCGACGGGCTCGGGCTCGGGAGCCACTTCTTGCTGCGCTGCGATGGGCTCGGGCTCGGGCATCGCTTCGCGCTGGGCGGCCGCGGGCTCCGGCTCGAGCGTTACCTCCGGCACGACCTCTTGGGCGGCGACCGGCTCCGGTTCGGGGACGAACCAGCTCGCGGCTTCCGCCGCGACGACCGGCTCGGGTTCGACCTCGGCTCCGAGGACTGGCTCGGGTTCGACCTCGGCTGCGACCCACTCGGGAGCCTCCGCTGCGAGGAGAGGTTCTTGCTCGGCGGCGACCCACTCGGCTTCGGGCTCCGGCAGCGCCTCCTCGATCGGGGCGCGCACGACCAGCTGTGCGTCGTCGTCCCAGGCGAGGATCGGGTGGACGTCCTCCGCCTCGGGCTCCGCGGCGGCCAGGATGGCCTCGGCCGCCATCGGCTCCGGCTCGAGCTCAACGGCGGGCGCCGCTTCAGCCTGTGCCACCATCGGCTCCGGCTCGAGGGCTGGGCCAACGATCTCGTCCGGCCAGGGGACGAGGGCGTGCCCGTTCGTCGCGGCCACCTCTGGCAGGTCGCTCTCGGGCCAGGCCTCGACGCCGAGCCGTCGGGAGATCTCATCCGTCTGGAGCTCGGTCCCGAAGGGGGTCGCGGCATGCATGGCCGCGTGATCGGCGAGGTAGGCGGCTTCCATCCGGTCGGCGAGGTCATCCTTGCCGGCGATCGGCACACAGCTACGGCAGCGGCCCGCGGCGTCGTTCCAGCAGTTGGTGCAGGCGTACTGGCGGCAGTCGATGCAGAAGTTGAACGCGGAGTGGAAGGCCTCGAGCTGATGGGAGGCGAGCGCCTCTTCCTCCGAGCGCAGCGCGTCGCCGACCGCATCGGTCAGGGTGTCCTGGCTCATGATGTAGTTCTTCAGGCCGGAGACGAGGCCACGCGTCTTACGCAGGGTATTTAGGCGCGCCGGCGCCGTGAACTCATAGCGCGTGCCGCAGCGTTCGCAGAAGGATTCGGTTAGCGTTTCGGGCATAGCGTCTCGCATCCCGGTGGCAGCATCAGGGGCGCCAAGTATACCGATGGCGACCAACTTCCCCGTACAGGTGCATTGGTACCCCACGCACGCCCCGTTGGTACCGCGCCGAGGGTGACGACGCGCCGGCAAGGGGCGCCTCGGGCCGAACCCGGCCTGCATGCTAGGATCGGCCCGTGGGCATCCTCCAGCGTGTCGAGGGTTTCCTCGAGCGTCTCTTCGAGGCGCCAGCAGGACGCCTGGGAGCCACGCTCCAGCCGGTCTCCCTTGCCAAGCGCATCGAGCGGGCGATGGATACGACCAAGTCGTTCGGGGACGGCGGGGTGATCGTTCCCAACCAGTACGCCCTCCACCTCAACCCGGTCGACTACGCGAGCTTCGAATCCTATCGGTCGGCCCTGGAGGACGACCTTGCGCACGGGATCCTCACCCGCGCACGCCACGAGCATTACACCCTCGTCGCCCGGCCGCGGGTGCACCTGGTCGCCGATCAGCTGGTACCGCGAGGCGACATCCGGGTTGCGGCGAAGGTCGTCGATGACGCCGGCGACCAACCGTCCGCCGACCGACGCATGCCGGTGACGAGCAACACGGTCGTGATTGCCACCCAGCAGGCGCCGCCACCCGCGGCCCCGGATTCGGCACGGCGCGCGTACCTGCTTGTCGCCACCGAGGGCCAGCCGTCCGTTCGGTTCGACCTTGGTGGACCCCTCATCACCGTCGGGCGGGCGAGCGACAACGACGTGATCGTCGACGATCCGATGCTGAGTCGCCACCATTGCCAGCTGAAGCTCCAGCACGGGGCGTACAGCTTCGCCGACCTGGGGAGCCGCAATGGCTCGCGGGTCAACGGCCAGCCGGTGCAGGAGGTGGCGCTCGGCCCCGGCGACGTCATCCAGATCGGCAGCACGACCCTCGAATTCGGTGTCAGTGGATGACGACCGAGGAGACGTTGCGGATCCTGATCCTCGTCATCCAGATCGCCTTCGTCGGCCTCCTCTACCTCCTCCTCTTCGCCTTCGGCCGTTCGCTGCTGCGCGACCTTCGCAGCGCCGAGCGACAACAGGAGGCGGCCCGCCAGGGGATCGGCAGGCTGACCGTCGTGGAGTCCCCCGAGGATGAGCCGCCCGTCGGACGGGCCATTGCGCTTGGGCCCATCAACTCCATCGGACGCAACGTGAACAGCACCATCTACGTCGAGGACGACTTCGCGAGCGCGACTCACGCGATGCTCACCTTCCGCGGCCGCTCGTGGTTCATCGAGGACCAGGGGAGCACGAACGGGACGTACGTCAACGGCCACCAGATCGACCGGCCGGTGGCGCTCAGCTTCGGTGACGAGCTGACCGTCGGCCGGGTGAGGATGCGCCTTGAGCGCTAGGCCGATGCGGGTCGCCTGGAGAGGCACGGAGCTCCGCTTGCTCCTCCCCCTCATCGTCCTGGTCCCGCTGGGATTTGCGCTCGCCCACATCGTGGCGGAGAACAGGCTCGACTCCGGGCCGCTGGGGCTGGCTGCGGCCTATGTCGGGCTGGTCATCGCCGCCCACCTTGCCCTGACGCTGTTCGGACATCGTGGCGATCAGCTACTCCTGCCGCTGGCCGCCACCATCGGCGGGGTGGGGCTCGTCATGCTCAACCGCCTGCCACAGGGGCTGGCCGGGATGAACCTGTTCGGAATCCAGCTCGGCATGGCCGAGACGCAGCTCGTCTGGTTCGGCATCGGACTCACCGCGATGGTTGCCATCGCCGTCTTCTTCCGCGACGACGGGATCCTCCGCCACTACAAGTACACCTGGGCGGTGGTCGGCGCTGCGCTCCTGGCGATCACCTTCCAGTTCGGTCAGCTGCACAACGGGGCGCGCCTCTGGCTCGCCGTGGGGCCGGTCACCTTCCAGCCCGCCGAGGCGATCAAGATCGTCCTGGTCGTCTTCGTGGCGGGCTACCTGGCGGAGAAGCGCACGCTGCTGGCAGGAGCGTATCGGCGCATCGGCTTCCTGAAGATCCCGCCGTTGCCGTACCTGCTCCCGATGCTCGCCATCTTCGCCATCGTGATGGGGATCGTGGTCATCAGCCGCGACCTGGGAACCGCGCTCCTCTTCTTCGGCATCTTCTTGACGATGCTGTTCGTGGCGACCGGGCGGCGCAGCTACGTGCTCATCGGCCTGGTCCTGTTCGTCGCCGGGTCATTCGTTGCCTACCAACTCTTCGGCCACGTCCGCGTGCGGGTCGACAACTGGCTGAACCCCTTCGCGGACCCCACCGGCAACGGCTACCAGACCGTCCAGGCCCTGTACGCCTTCGGCCGTGGCGGCCTCTTCGGGGAGGGACTTGGGCAGGGGCTCCCGCTCATCTCCGGCAACCTGCCGATTCCCGCGATCGAGACCGACTTCATCTTCACCGCGATCGCCGAGGAGCTGGGCCTGGTGGGAGCCTTCGCCGTCCTGGCGCTGGCCGCCGCCCTCGCCTTCCGCGGATTGCGCGTGGCGATCCTCGCCCACGATGACTTCAGCTCGCTGATGGCCGTCGGCCTGACCACCAGCCTGGGGCTGCAGACCCTGATCATCGTGGCGGGGAACGCCAAGCTGATCCCCCTGACCGGGATCACCTTCCCCTTCGTCAGCTATGGCGGCTCGAGCCTGCTCGCCAGCTTCGTGGCCGTGGGCCTGCTTTTGTCCATCAGCCACCGCTCCGCGCAGGGGGTGGGCGACCCGCCATGATCGGCAACGTCCGGCGACTGGGGGGCTACCTGCTCATCGCCTTCTTCATCGTCTCCGGGGGCCTGACCTGGTGGCAGGTGCTCGACGCCCAGCAGCTCGCCGCGCGCTCGGACAACCCGCAGGTCATCGCCGCCCATCAAAGTGCGCAGCGCGGAGCGATCTTCGACGCTCGTGGGACGCTCCTCGCCTCGAGCGCGGTGATCGGCGGGCTGTCGCGGCGAACCTACCTTGATCCAGCCTTCACCCACCTGATCGGGTACGCCAGTCTGCGCTATGGGACGACCGGGCTGGAGAAGGCTTACGACGACCTGCTCACCGGCCGGGCCGATCCGAACCCCCTCAACAGCATCGTCGACGACATCATGGGCCGCCAGCCTGAGCCGAACGACCTCACCCTGACCATCGACCGCCGACTGCAGGACTTCGCCGCGAAGCAGCTCAGCGGGCTCATCGGCGCGGTGGTGGCGATCGATCCGAAGACCGGCGCGATCCTGGCCATGACCTCGACGCCGACTTTCAACGCGACCGCCATCTCCGGTGATCCGGCGACCGCCACGGCGCCGATGGCGGCCATCGTCGGCAACGTCACGCGGCCGCTCATCGACCGCTCTCGCCAGGGGGTCTACACGCCTGGCTCGATCATGAAGGTGCTGACCGCATCGGCCGCCCTCGACTCCGGTGCCATCACCACCCAGACTACCTTTCCCGATCAGCCGCGACAGGAGACGACCGGCTTCAAGATCGGTGGCTTCACGATTCGTGAGCACGATCTCGGCAACCTGCAGCCTGCCCTCTGGTCGCTCTCGCAGGCGATGCAGGTCTCGAGCAACATCTTCTTCGCCCATGTGGGCCTCGAGATCGGGGCAGACCGCCTCCTCGACTACGCCAAGCGCTTCGGGTTCTGCTCGGGGCTCGCCATCGGCTCAGGCAGTCGCAGCTTGCCGGTCTCCGCGTCGTACGTCACCCGTCGCGCACAGGGAGGTGGCTGCTCGCCGTTTGCCGACGACCCGGAGCTTGCCTCGGCCGCATTCGGCCAGGCCCAGGTTGCCGTCACTCCGTTCCAGATGGCGCTCGTGGCGGCCACGGTCGCCAACGATGGCGTCCGGCCCGAGACGTACGTGGTGCGCGACGTCCGTGCCCACACCGCCATTCCGGCCAAGGGCCCCAGCCCGAGCATCGTGACCACCACCTCCCCGGGCTTCGAGCAACGGGTCATCTCCAGCCAGACGGCGGGCGAGGTCCGGGCCGCCATGGTCGACGCGGTACAGGGTCCACTCGGGAAGCTCTACGCGGGCTCCGCCAACGTCCGCCTCTACGGCGCGGGCGGCGTGTACACCGCGGGAAAGACGGGGACCGCGCAGCGCTCCGCAGGCCTCGCGCCCCACTCCTGGTTCGTTGGCTTCGCGCCGGCACAGGGCGGCGCGACACCAGCCATCGCTCTGGCGGTCATCATCGAGGGCGGCGGCGCTGGGTCGGGTCGGGCGGCCCCGATCGGCGGCCGAGTGATGGCGGAGTGGCTGAAGTTGCTCGCCGGAAGCTGACGCGGCCGAATTGGAACCGGAGGGTCCATGAGGGCCGTCCTGTAACGGCCTGCAGTATTGTTCGTGACAAGGGGTTCTCGCGCGCGCCGCCCCCCGCCCGCAGTCATCCGAATCGAGGTCACGTTGAAGAACGTCCAGGAGCCGGCCGAGCGCGTCGTCGCGAATGTCGAGCGCGTGATCATCGGCAAGCATCTCGAGGTCCGCATGGCCCTCGTCGCGCTGCTGTGTGAAGGCCACATCCTCATCGAGGACGTCCCCGGGGTCGGCAAGACCATGCTGGCCAAGGCGATCAGCCGCTCCGTCGGATGCACCTTCCGGCGCATCCAGTTCACCCCCGACCTGCTCCCGTCCGACGTGACGGGACTCTCCATCTTCAACCAGAAGACGCAGGAGTTCGAGTTCCGGCCCGGCCCGATCATGGCCCAGGTGGTCCTCGCCGACGAGATCAACCGCGCCACCCCCAAGACGCAGAGCGCGCTGCTCGAATGCATGGAGGAGCGCCAGGCCACGATCGACGGGACGACCTACATGATGCCGTCGCCGTTCCTGGTGATGGCCACCCAGAACCCGATCGAATACGAGGGCACCTTCGCCCTCCCCGAAGCCCAGCTCGATCGGTTCATGCTCCGCCTGCGGATGGGTTACCCCAAGGCCGTGGAAGAGATCATCATCCTCGACGAGCAGAAGCGGACCCATCCCATCGAGGCCATTCACCAGGTCCTCGACGTGGAGGAGCTGCGGCAGATGCAGACCGCCATCAAGGAGGTCTACGTCGACCAGGCGGTGGCCGAGTACATCGTCCGCCTGGTGACCGCCACGCGCGAGCATCCCGACGTGTACCTCGGCGCATCGCCCCGCGGGTCGATCAACCTCTATCGGTCGGCCCAGGCGTACGCCGCTATGGATGGACGCGACTACGTCATCCCCGACGACATCAAGGGCCTCGCGGTGGCGATCCTCGCCCATCGGCTGATCGTGAAGAGCCAGGCCTCCCTGCGCGAGATCGATCCGGATCGGATCGTCCGCGAGATCCTCGGCTCGGTCTCGGTCACCACCGGTACCGCGGAGCCGACCCCCGCCGCGGCCAGCTGACCTCGACGGGGAGCGCTGGCATCCGAGAGGCGGACCGATGATCGCGCTTGTCAAGCAGCTGCGCTTCGTGTTCCTTGGCACGGTCCTGGTCGTCGCCGCGTTCAGCACTGGGATCCCATTCCTCTTTTTCCTCATGTACCTGTGCGCCGCACTCTTCCTGGGGGCGTGGGCCTACGCGCGCACCGGCCTGCGCGGCATCCGCGCCGGCTACCACGTGATCAACCCGCGCGCCCACGTCGGGGAGACGCTGCAGGCGGTCTATCGGATCGACAACACCATGCGTTCCCCCAAGCCGTGGCTCGAGGTCTGGAACGACTCGACCCTCCCCGCCGGCCTCCCCGGGCGAGCCATCGGGGTCCGCTCAGGCGCCTCGCGCCAGTGGCTGGCCAAGGTGAACCTGGTCCGGCGCGGGAGCTATCGGTTGGGTGCCCTGCGGGTGCGGACGGGTGACCCGTTTGGGCTCTTCTCGTCCGAGATGGTGGTTGGGCAGCCGACCGGAGTCGTGGTCTTTCCCAGGGTCGTCGAGCTCCCGTTCTGGCGACTTCCCCCGTCGCCGGTCGACGGCTCCTCACCGTCGCGCCGCCGATATGAAGCGGCGACGCCACTGGCAAGCACGATCCGGCCGTACGTTTACGGCGACGCGATCAACCGCGTCCACTGGCTCTCCAGCGCGCGCCACGGCGAGCTCCAGGTGAAGGAGTTCGATCTCGAGCAGGCCGCCGACCTGTGGCTCATCCTCGACCTTGAGCGAGCCAGCCACGCGGGCGTCGCGGAATCGTCTTCGGTCGAGGCGGCGGTGAGTGCGGCCGCGTCGATCGCGCTGCGCACCCTGGCGGACAACCGCGCGGTCGGGATCACCGCCTCGGCGCGGCGCACGCAGGTGCTGACCCCGGACCGCGGAACGCGCGTCGAGCAGAAGATCCTGCACCTCCTGGCCAATGTCCAACCCGATGGCAACCGGCCGCTCGCCGAGGTCGTGGTCGGTACCCTCCCCCAGCTGCGGCGGGGGATGACGCTCTGCATCGTCACCGGCTCGACGGATCGCGAGTGGGTGCGAGCCATCTCCGGGTTGCGCCGTCGCGGGGTTGGCACGGTGGTCGTGCTCCTCGATCGTTTTTCGTTCGCCCGTACCCCGCTCCCGGACGCGGGTCCAGCGGAGTCACCCAACGGAGCCGCGGACGACCGCCCGCAGGCCGATAGCGCCGCCAGCGATAGCCGCCCCGCAGATCCAGAGGGCCGAGCCGAGCTGGCGGCCTGCCGCCACGCCCTCGCCGAGTACGACATCGTGACCCACCTGATCCATGCCGGCGACGACCTCTCCGGCGTCCTTGGCGAGCGGAGCCGGGCCCGTGCCTGAGTGGCTGCGCCGCTACCTGCGACCGCGCGAGGGCTGGATCGCCTACTTCCTGCTCTTCGTCATGCTGCTCAGCCTGGGCTGGTCCGTCCAGCACGCCGGATGGCTCCGGCAGGAGGAGTTCATCACGCCGGTCGCCCTCTGGGCTTCGCTGCTCGGGGCGCTTCTCGGACTGAGCGGGCTGAGCGTGGTGGCGACCCTGCCGATCGCTGCCCTGGTCGGCACCGGCGTGGTGCTATGGACCATCGGGGGCGAGTACTACCCCGCGCTCTCGCAGGGAGACCGGCTCTTCGCGCTGCGGTTCGATACCATCGAATGGACCCGCGCGGTCTCGCACCTCGGCTACCCCAACTCGCTCTCCCCGTACGCGGTGGGCCTGGCCGTGCTCATGTGGGTCACCGCCTTCATCGCCGCGTACACCCTCTACCGACACCATCGCGTGCTCGACGCGATCCTGCTCGTGGGCGCTGCGCTGATCGCGAACATGAGCGCGACCTACATTGACCTCTTCGGGTACCTCGTCCTGTTCGTCCTGGCGGCGCTTCTCCTCTGGCTGCGTGGCGCGCTCATGACTCGGGAGGATGGCTGGCGGCGGCGTCGCGTCAACGAGAACGCCGAGGTCCCCGCCTCGATCATGCGCACCGGGGTGGGCTTCATCGTCATCTCGATCGCCCTCTCATGGGCGCTGACCTCGGTCGCGGTTGCCGCTCCCCTGACCGATACCTGGCGCAGCCTCGATGGGATATGGACGGGAGTCCGGGATCGGCTCGACGGGTTCTTCGGCGGTCTGACGAATAGCAATTCGCGGTTCACCGGGTCCACCTTTGGGTCGACCTTCACGGTGAACGGAAGCTGGATAAGCAACAACAGCCCGGTCATGATCGTGGCATCCGACAAGCCGTACTACATGCGCACCACGACCTATGACCGGTACACCGGGCATGGTTGGACCACGTCGGACGGGACGGACGCCGACGTCGCGATCAACGGCGTTCTCTTTCCGAACGGCACCCCTGAGGCTCCGCTCACGAAGGATGGTTTCGTCGTCGAGCAGGTCACGGTCAAGCTCGACAAGCCGGCGGGGCGCAATCTCTTCACCCCGGGATTTCCCCTCAAGATCTCGGCCCCATCGAAGGTGACCCAGCCCGCCGGGCTGCCCTTCATCGGCGCGCTCTCCTCGCAGAACGGGATCGACGAGGGGCAGGCCTACGCCGTGACCGCCGTCATCTCGAACGTGACCGAAGCGCAGCTGCGAGCCGCGAGCGTCGCCTACCCGGATTCGGTGAAACGGCTGTACCTCGGCACGGACGGCCTGACCAGCCGGACTGCGAGCCTCGCGTCGCGGATCATCTCGCAGGCCCACGCGACCAACCCATACGACAAGGCAAACGCCCTCGCCGACTGGCTCCGCACCCAGCCGGGGTTCCGCTACTCGACCGACGTCGGGCAGCCACCGCAGGACCAGGACCTCGTCGATTTCTTCCTCTTCGACAGCAAGGCCGGATACTGCCAGTACTACGCCAGCGCGATGGTGATGATGGCCCGCGCTGCTGGCATCCCGGCGCGCGCGGCGGTCGGCTTCTCGCCGGGCGCGCTCATCACCAAGGGCCGCTACCAATACCGCGAGTCGAACGCACACGCCTGGGCCGAGGTCTACTTCCCCGGCTACGGATGGCAGACCTTCGAGGCCACCAAGTCGATCAACCCCGGCTTCTCACGACTTCCCGGCGTCGCCGGACAGCCGGTGCCGTCGTTGCCGCCCGGCGCCAATGGGAGTGGACTGCCCGACATCTTTGGCCAGCCAGCCGACAAGATCAACCCGCTCGAAGGCGCGCAGCCGATCAATGGCGGCACGCTTCCCGGCGGGCCGAATGCGCCCGCGGGCGGTGGCGACGCACGGGGAGGGAGCCTTCTCGTCATCCTCGCCATCCTCTTCGTCGCGGTGGCTGCGATCTGGTGGCGCCTCCGACGGAGCGGCCGACGAATCCGCTTCCTTGCGCCGGGCGACCGGCAGTGGGCCCTGCTGCTCCAGGCGGCCGATCGCGCTGGAGTGAGCCAACGGCCCTCGGAGACCGACTACGAGTACGCGGGTTGGCTCGAGGAGCAGATCCCGGCGCGGCGGCCCGAGATCCGAACGATCGCCGATGCCAAGGTCTGGGGCTCCTATTCGGGGCGAGGCATGACGAGTGACGTCATCGAGAGCATGCAGGGTGCTTGGCAGCGGCTTCGGCTGCCGATGGTCTGGCTCGCGCTGCGGCGGCGCCTGAAGTCGATGATGCCGCGTCGGCGCCCGGCCTGAGCCCTTTCAGAGGGCCTGCGGCTCTCCCTCGTCGACATGCTGGGCGACGTGCCCCAACAGGTGGCCGGCGTCGTTCCAGGTGACGAGGCGCCACCCATGTGTGTCGCGTTCCAGGATCGAGAGCGAGGCATTGTCGATCTCAAGCGCCCACGCCTTGGCGGGGCTCAGGTCGAGGAGCCAGCCGGCCGCAAGCCGGAGGCTGCCGCCGTGACTCACCACGCAGAGCGGCCAGTTGCCCGCCGTACCGCGGATCGCCTCCTCGATCGACGCTCTGACGCGCCCCATGGCCGCGTTCACCGGCTCGCCGTCGGGCGGCTGGCGGTCCCAGCTGCCCTCGAGCCACGCGGCGTAGCGCTCCGCGTCGCTCACCGCCAGTTCGGCGTGGGTCCGACCCTCCCAGGCTCCCTGCCCCAGCTCCATGAGGCGCGCATCACGGCCGACCTCGTCGGTGGGGAGGCCAATCGCCTCCGCGATGAGCGCCGCGGTCTCCAGCGCTCTGAGGAGAGGTGAGCTCACGATGCGACGGGGACGCTCCCCGGCCGAGGCCGCCAACCGCGTGGCGATGAGCCGCGCCTGCTCCCGGCCATCGTCGGAGAGCGGAGGATCGAGGTGGCCCTGGAAGCGCCCCTCGCGGTTCCAGTCGGTCAGGCCATGACGGACGAGGAGGAGGCGGTCGCTCACCGAGCGACGAGTGCGGACTCGAATGCGGCTCGACCGGCGGCTGCGGCGGCGTGGGCGTCGGATGGATGGCCGTACTCGCCCAGCGTCTCGGCCAGGACCGTGACCGCCGCGCCGATGTCGGGCCAGTCCACATCGCCCATGTGCCCGAAGCGCAGGATCTTCCCCACCCACTTGCCCTGGCCGCCGGCAACCACCAGCCCCTTGGCCCGCATCGAGGCGTTGAACGGGCTCCAGTCGAGGCCGTCCGGCAACCACGCTGCGGTCACCGTCGGCGATCGGTGTCCCGGCGGTGCCACGAGCCGCAGGCCTGCCGCCTCGAGTCCCGCCTGCGCGCCCCGGGCAACAGCCTCATGGCGTGCCCAGGTCCGGGACGGACCCTCGGCCAGCAGGCGGCGCAGGCCCACACGGAGCCCGAACAGCACGCTGACCGCGGGGGTCCAGGGCGTCTGGCCCTTCGCGGCCCAGGCCCGGGCCTCGGCGAAGTCCCAGTAGGAGCGAGGCATCCGCGCTCGCTCGCGAGCCTCCCAGGCCCGTGGGCCGACAACGGCAAACGAGATTCCCGGCGCAGCCATCCACGCCTTCTGGCTTGCGCTCAGCACCAGGTCCACGCCCCATGCATCCATGTCGAAGGGCATCGCTCCAAGGCCACTGATGCCGTCGACCACCAGCAGCGGAGCTCCCGGCGCGTGACGCACTGCCGCCGCCAGCTTGGCCATCGGGTTGACCACGCCGGTCGACGTCTCGTTGAGCGTCACCAGCACGGCGCGGTAGGGTGGATTCGCGGCGAGGTGGGCGGCGAGGGCGTCGGGGTCGGCGGCTTCGCCCCACTCGACGTCAAAGCGCTCGACGATCGCCCCGAATGCCTCCGTGATGGCCGCGAAGCGATCCCCGAAGCCGCCGATGCTGACCGCAAGCACCCGATCGCCCGGCGAGAGGGTGTTGACGATGGCGGCCTCCATCGCGCCGGAGCCGGAACCGGTCAGCAGCAGGACGTCGTTGCTCGTTCCGATCAGGGTGCCGATGGAGGCGGTGATCTCATGCAGCATCTCCGCGAACTCGGTCCCACGGTGGTCGATCATCGGCGTCGACTGGGCCTCGAGGACGTCGTCGGGCAGGGGCGTGGGCCCGGGGATGCGGAGGTTCTGTGTCATGCGGCGCATGATACCGGCGGGGAGCCGGTGCGAGGCGCCGGACCGCTTCAGGCGGTGCGACGCTCCGAGAGCATGACCCGCACCAGCCCGTACAGGTGGGCAGAGTCCTGGAGGCGCTGGTCGAGCCGCCGCTGGTGGATCCTGCGCCCGACGATCACCGCATACAGGGCGGTGCCATCGAGCAGCGCGAGCAGGACGAGGACGGCCGGAACGGGATCTGCCATGGACGGAGTATCCGGAGCGGCGTTCCTTCGCGGGATTACCCGTTGGTACCCGGTCCGCCATCCTTTTGGCGAGTTCAACGGATGGCTGAGGCTAGACTCAGGGCGATGCCCCGCCGCCCCGCTCCGGACCGAGCCTCCCAGCCGCTCTTCGCGAGCGAGCCCGCCGCCGACGCCCCACTGGCGGCTCGCATGCGCCCACGGACCCTGGACGAGTTCATCGGTCAGCCGCACCTGGTTGGAGCCGATGGCGCCCTGACGAGGGTTGTGAAGCCAGGTTACCTGCCCTCGATGGTCCTCTGGGGACCACCCGGGTCGGGCAAGACGACGCTGGCGCGGCTCCTTGCGGAGCGCTCGGGCGGCACCTGGCGCCAGATCTCGGCGGTGACCAGCGGCGTGGCCGATATCCGATCGCTGGTCGCCGATGCCCGACAGCTTCGCGACGCCGGTGGCAAGACCGTGGTCTTCATCGACGAGCTGCATCGCTTCAACAAGGCGCAGCAGGACGCCCTGCTACCGCATGTCGAGGACGGGACGATCTCCCTGGTCGGGGCGACGACGGAGAACCCGTACTACGAGATCAACTCGCCGCTCCTCTCGCGGCTCCGCGTCTATCGGCTCGAACCGCTCTCGGAGGAGAACCTGCGCGAGATCGTCATCCGGGCGATCGCGGACGAGCACGGTCTCGGCGGCAGGGTCACGATCACCGATGACGGGCTGGCCGCGCTGCTCGACTTGTCGGGAGGGGATGCACGCCAGGCGCTCAACATCACCGAGAGCGCAGCGGCGGTGACCGACGAGGGCGGCTCCATCGGCCCGGAGCTCGTCGCCGAGGCGGCCCAGCAGCGGTTGCTGGCCTACGACCGGGTGGGGGACCAGCACTACGAAGCGGCATCGGCCTTCATCAAGTCGATGCGGGGCAACGACCCGGACGCGGCGCTCTACTGGTGCGCGAGCATGATCGCGGCCGGTGAGGACCCGACCTTCATTGCGCGGCGGATCGTCATCGCCGCCTCGGAGGACGTTGGCAACGCCGACCCACGGGCGCTGCAGGTCGCGGTAGCGGCGATGCAGGCGGTCGAGATGATCGGCCTCCCGGAGGCGCAATACGCACTCGCCCAGGCCGCCGCGTACGTCGCCTCGGCGCCGAAGTCGAACCGGGCGGGCGGTGCGTATTTCGCGGCCCTCGCCGATGTCGAGGACAAGGGGCGGCTACCCGTGCCCTTGCACCTGCGGCCGTCGGCCCACCGGCGCCTGTCGCGGGAGTACGGGTACGGAAAGGGATATCTGTACCCGCACGACTTCGAGGGAGCCGATGTCGATCAGCAGTACCTGCCGGACGAGCTGGTCGGAAAGGTCTACTACGAGCCGTCGGACCAGGGGTTGGAGGCGCAGATCGGCGAGCGATTGGAACGACTCCGTCGAGGACGCATGGAAGCCAAGCGAGGGGGCAAAGGCGGCGCTACCGAATAGATAGGAGAAGCGCCGGGGAGTGGCTACGATGCCACGGTGAAGCGATTCGTTCCTGCCGTCGGGGCGATCTTGCTGTTGGCCGCATGCGCTTCAACCACCCCGTCTCCGGAAACGCACCCCTCTGCGGTGGTGTCATCCACGTCATCACCGACCACCAGTCCGGATGCCACAGCAAGCTGTCCGAACCCTGAGGGCGGGTCAGCGAATACATGCCTTGGCCCCCTCCCAGCAGGCACATTCCATACGAGAACCTTTCGACCTCGACTGACCTATACCGTGCCAGCCGGATGGGGCAATCTCGAGGATCTCTCGGGGAACTTCCTGCTCCTGCCGGTGGATGCAACGCTCGCAGGCGTCAACCCAGGGACGAGCGACTACCTGGGGATCTACACCTCGGTGGCAGCCGCTGGCCACTGTACCGGCACACCTTCGACCTCGGTGCCGCAGACCTGGCAGGGCCTGGTCGGGTGGCTTTCGTCCGATCCCGCCCTGGCAGTCACCAACCTCAGGCCGGTGACAGTATCGGGGCTCGGGGGCGACGTCATGGATATCGCTCTCAAGGACCCGAAAGGCGATGGGTGTCCGGACGGTATCTACGCCGACGTGTATGTCGGCGTAGGGAAGTCGTCGTTGGTGCACGGAGTCATCGCCAACTATCGGATGCGCGTCTACCTTCTGCGGGACGGCGCCGAAACACTCGCGATCGAGATCGCCGATGCGCCCGGCGGCCACTATCCCGACTGGCCGGCAACCGCCGATGGGGTCGTCGCGACTCTCCAGATCACCCCGTAGCGTCAGAGGCCTGGATACGTAGGGACGCCAGCAGTTCGCGGTCGCCGGGGGACATGGCCGTTGGCGAGTCGGGCATCATGACAGCGTGACGGCCGAGGACACGCATCCGGCGGAGGAGATCCGGTACGCGCTCAACGGCGGGGTCGCCATCGCGTACCAGATCGTGGGAACCGGGAGCGCCGACCTCGTCTACGTTCCTGACTGGGTCTCGAACCTGGTGTATGCGTGGCAGTATCCGCTGGTCCGCGACTTCTACCTGCGCCTGGCCGATTCCTTTTCGCCTCATCCTGTTCGATAAGCGCGGAACCGGGATCTCGGATCACGGAGGCCAGTTCGCGACCCTCGAGACGCGGATGGAGGACCTGCACGCCGTTCTCGACGCCGCGGGATCGCAGCGTCCGGTGATCTTTGCGGCAGACGAGGGGAGCGGCATGGCCGCGCTATTCGCAGCCTCATACCCCGAACGGACGCGGGCGCTCGTGCTCTTTCATCCGACGACGTCGGGCCGAGCGCCGGTCACGGAGGAGTACCTGCGCGAGCAAGCCGAGCTCCGGCAAGGTTGGGGCGTTCAGGAGTGGTGTGACAAGCTGTTGAGGGCTTACGCCCCGTCCCTCGCGGGCAGCGAGGACGAGCGTCGGTGGTTCGCGAACTATCTGCGGGTGGGCGCAAGTCCATCTGTCGCCTATGCGCTCAACCGAGCCGCGAACGAGACCGATTTGCAGGAGGTGTGGCCGGCGCTGCACGTTCCGACCCTGTTCCTCTACCGTTCCCCGCAGGAAGCCATGACCCTCGACGTAGCGTCGCGGGTCCGAGGCGCGCGGGCCATGCGCGTGCCGGGCACTGACGACGAAATCGCCGTTCACCCTGAGGAACTCGTCGAGGAGATCGAGCGATTCGTGCGCGGCGAGGATGCGCCGCGCGTGCCGGAAAGCATCCTCACGACGGTCATGTTCACCGACATCGTGAGGTCTACCGAGCACGCTGCGTCGCTTGGCGATCGTGCGTGGCGCGATTTGGTATCCCGCCACCACGCGCTGGTGCGCCGCGAACTCAGCCGGTACAGGGGGCACGAACGAGACACTGCCGGCGACGGATTCTTCGCAACATTCGATGGGCCGGCCCGTGCGATCGCTGCGGCGCGGGCCATCAGCACCGGGGTTCGAACTCTCGAACTCGAGGTTCGCATCGGCATCCACGTGGGCGAATGCGAAGTGCACGAGGACAAGCTCGCCGGCCTTGCCGTGGTCATCGGTGCCCGTATTGCATCCAAGGCGATAGGAGGCGAGGTACTGGTCTCGCAGACGGTCCGTGACCTGGTGGCAGGGTCGGGTATCAGATTCCGAGATCGGGGCGCGCATCGGCTCAAGGGCGTCCCGGGCGGCTGGCGGCTTTTTGAGGTGGCCTCCGAAGCAGATTGAGGCGCCGACGAGACTCGTCAACGGCTTTCTCGACTACCTCGGTGTGGTTCGGTTGGGTCAGCCCCTGGTCCCGCCCGTCAGTGGCCTGTCACTGTGACTGGGACCGGCGCATTCGCCTGGATCTTGCGCACGGACGGCACCAGGACGACGCTGATGCAGACCGCGACGTTGAGAACTGCCGCGATGGCGAGCGTTTGCGACGTTCCGATCGCCCCGGCGATCGGCCCGATGAGTGCGTAGCCGATTGGGTTCAGCGCGACCGAGCCAAGCCAGTCGAACGAGCTGATCCGCGAGAGCGCGTGGCCCGGCACATTGCGCTGGAGCGCCGTGATCCAGAGCGTGTTGCCGACCGCGAAGCCGATGCCCACGATAAAGCTGACGACGGCGATCGCGACCAAGGGGAGGGGAAAGGCGAGAGCTGCGAGGAGCAGCCCTGCCGGTAGGACGAAGAGCTCGCTGACGACCAGCGGCCTCTTGACCCTGATCCGCAGGGCGAACATCCCCCCGAGGACGGCGCCCGCGGACTCAACGGCCAGGATCGTGCCCCAGGCGGCGGCCCCGCCGAGCTGCCCCTTCGCCACCAGGGGCCCGAGCACGAGCAGTGCGGGGAAATAGGTGAGCTGAAACAGGCCGAACGAGGCGACCATTGCCACGGCCCACGAGCGCTGGATGAACTCTTGCCACCCGTCACGAAGGTCTCCGAGGATCGACGCCGACGCGATGCGCACGGTGGTCGTGAGGTGCATGGAGGCGGTCAACGCGGCGGACGCGAAGAAGGTGATCGAGTCGATGGCGATCGCCCACGCCGGGCTGCCTGCCGCGACGATGAGCGCCCCGATTGCGGGGCCGGCGATCGATAGGACGCTGCTCGAGAGCCCCAGAAGCGCATTGGCTTCCTGGAGCCGTGCGTCGCTCACCGCCTCCCTGACGAGCCCAACCTGCGCTGGCCGGGAAAACGCCGCTGAAACGCCGAAGACAGCTTGCAGGAGAGCGACGTTCCAGACATTCGCCGTGCCCGAGAAGAGGAGCGTGGCCGTGACGACCTGTGCTGCCCCCTTCACCAAGTCGCTGCTGACAAGGATCGTCCGACGAGGAATGCGGTCGGCAAAAACGCCACCAAGCAGGAGGAGGACCACGATCGGGATCTCGCGGGCGAGCAGCACGATCCCGAGATCGGTGGCACCCCCGAAGTCGAGCACCGCAAAGGCGAGTGCCACCGTCGCCATCCCCGTGCCAAGGGTGGATACCGTGACCGCCGCCAGGTACCGGCTGAAGCTCCGCTCGCGGAGCACGTCCAGAGACCCGGGTAGTCGCACGATCCGAGTCTAGGTGGAGCCGCCGGCGTCCGAGCCGTTCAGGCGGTCTTGCCGATCCCCAGGGCGCTGAAGGCCACAACGGCGACGATGAGGATGACGACCATCACGGCGATCAGCATCCCGATGTTCCGCAGGTCGCGCGTCACGTAGTGATACTCCTCGATCGCGCGCTCGTTCAGGCGCGATGGACCGGCCACCGTCAGCCGCGGATTGATCCGCGACCCCCGCTGCGACGCTGGGACGGTCGCCCGACTGACGGCTGTGGCAGTGGACGAGGTCGCCGCGCCGCTGCTGGTCCTGGTCGACGCGAGCTGCGATGCCTGCGGCTCCTCCGACCCCGCCGGAGCGGCTGGGCGCGGTCCGACCGGACGCTGTGCCGCGCGCTGGCTGCTGCGTCGCTGTCGCGCCTGGCGGCTCTGGGCTTTGCTGCGTCGGGCCATCGGATCCTCTCGACATCGGTGCATGACCGACCGCCGGCGGGCGGTCACGGGGCGGTAGTATACCGGCCGTTCCCCGCAGCTTGACGGCGGCCGTGTCCGACCTCAACCGTCTCTTCTCGGACAATCTGGCGATCGCGTTCCTGGTCGTGGCCGCGGTCCTGGTCATCCTCCTGATCGCTATCCTCATCCAATCGATCCGGCTGGGACGGACCCGCCGCGCCTATCGGGCGCTGCTGGCGGGCGAGGAGGGCGGCAGCCTGCAGGGGATCCTCGATCAGCACATCGGCTCGGTTCGCGAGGCCTCTGGGCGGATGGACGACATGAACACCATGCTCATGTTCCTCGAGCAGCGGACCCGAGGCAGCCTGCAGCACATCGGCCTGGTGCGGTTCAATCCCTTCGAGGACACCGGCTCGGACCAGAGCTTTGCCATCGCCCTGCTCGACGACCGCAAGGATGGGATCGTGATCAGCAGCCTGCACGGACGCGCGAATACCCGCGTCTTCGCCAAGCCCGTGGAAAACGGCAGCTCCACGCACGCGCTGTCCACTGAAGAGACACAGGCGATCAGAATCGCCGTCGAAGGGACCGCGCCGATTCCCACCGCGCGCTGAGCACCGAACAGGCCGATGGACCCCGGCCAGCGACACCTCGCCGAGCGTCGCCTCGTGGCTGCCCTGCGCCGGCTCCATCGTCGGGACCCGCTCAAGCCTGATCTCAGGATCGACGCAGTCCTGGCGGAGCTTCGCACCGATCCGGGGGAGCGACTGCCACCCGGCCATCGGGGCGGCGGGACGCTGCGCGACGTCGGAGATGCCGAGCTCATCGGCCTCCTGGAAGCGCTCGCCGACTCGGGGAAGGTGGCCGTCTCGGGCCGTCGGGTGCGGCTCGCGGGCCACGAGCCGGTCATCGGGGACACCCAGATGCGCGAGCGAGTCGAGCGATTGCTGGCGGGCCTTCGAGAGACCGGCGCGGAACCGCCGCGGGTCGAGGGGGTCGCCGCACGGCTGGGGATTGCGCCGGGGGTGGTGGACCAGCTGAGGTCCGCGGGGGAGCTGGTGGCCATCGGGGATGGGATTGACTACCCGCGCGACGTCCTGGCCGACCTCCTGCGGCGGATGAGCGAGATCGGGAGACACGGTGCGCTCACCGTCCCGCGCGTTCGAGACGGCCTGCGGACCTCGCGCCGCCACGCCGAGGCCCTGCTCGCCTACCGACGCTCAACAACGCGACAGCGTAGGTGTCCGATAAGGCGGCGATAACGGTCCGGTGAATGCCCAACCGGCTACCATCGAGGCCGTGCCTGCGGTCGTCCCGTCCCCGAACCAGCTGCCGATCTTCGAGGAGCTGGCCGCCCCGCCACCGCGGACGACGCGACCTCACCTCCGACTCCAGCCGCCGCTGCTCGCCGACCTGACCGCACGCCAGCGCAAGGCAGTGACGTTCGGAGACGGCCCGCTCCTCATCGTCGCGGGCGCCGGTACAGGAAAGACCACCGTCCTCACCCGACGCATCGCCTGGCTTATCGCCCAGAAACGGGCGCGACCCTCGGAGATCCTGGCCCTCACCTTTACGGAGAAGGCTGCAGCGGAGATGCAGGAGCGGGTCGACCGGCTGGTGCCCTACGGCTACACGGACTCGGTGATCAGCACCTTCCACGCGTTCGGCGACCGGATCCTGCGCGAGCACTCCCTGGAGGCCGGCCTCTCGGATCGCTCAACCGTCCTGTCCCGGGCGGAGCAGGTGATCTTCCTGCGCGAGCACCTGTTCGAGCTGCCATTGGACCGATACCGCCCGCTCGGGGACCCGACCCGATTCCTGGGAGCCCTGGCCACGCTCTTCTCGCGAGCCCGTGACGAGGACGTCACCCCCGCCGAGTACGGGGCCGCCGCACGCGTGCTGGGGGAGCGCGCCGCCGCCACGCCTGACGATGCGCCCTTGGCCGAGGAGGCGGCGCTACAGGCCGAGCTGGCCGCCGCCTACGAGGTCTACGAGCGCTTGATGCGCTCCACCGATCGATTTGATTTCGGCGACCAGGTGACGCTCGCCCTTCGCCTCCTTCGCGACCATCCGGCCATCCTCGCGGCTGAGCGCGCTCGGTACCGATACATCCTGGTCGACGAATTCCAGGACACCAACCATGCCCAGTTCGAGCTCGTGAAGCTGCTCGCCGGCAGCTCCCAGGCGAATGTGACGGTGGTCGGCGACGATGACCAGAGCATCTACCGATTCCGCGGCGCCGCCCTCTCGAACATCCTCGGTTTCCGCGCCGCGTACCCCGGATCCGCGAGCCTTGTCCTTACCGACAATTTCCGCAGCCGTCAGGCGATCCTCGACTCGGCGTATCGGTTGATCGCGCATAACGATCCGGAGCGTCTCGAGGCGCGTGAGGGGATCGACAAACGGCTGCGTGCCAGAACCACGTTTCGGCGCCCCGAGCCTGCCGCCGGGGCTATCGAGCTGCTGGCCTTCGCCACCGGATCGGATGAGGCGGATGCCGTCGCCGAGCGGATCGGCCACTCGATCCGTGCCGGACGACGAGCGGGCGATCACGCCATCCTGGTTCGTGGCAACCGCGACGCGGATCCGTTTCTCCGCGCGCTCAACATGCAGCGCGTCCCGTGGCGCTTCAGCGGCACCGCGGGCCTCTACCAGCAACCTGAGGTGCGCCTGCTTGTTAGCTTCCTGCGCACCGTCTCGGATCCCGCCGATTCGGTGAGCTGCTACGACCTGGCGACCTCCGAGATCTTCGGCCTCGCGGCAGAGGATGTGACCCGTGCGCTGAACGCCGCGTCGCGGCGCCGGATCAGCCTCGAGGCGGCGCTGCGGGAGGCATCGGCCCACCCTGAGACGTCGCCGTTCTCGCTGCCGGCACTCGAGGTCGTGCAGCGCCTCCTGGCCTCGGTCGACCGCCATCGGGCCATGAGCACCGAGCGCACCACCGGTGAGCTCCTCTATCACTTCATCACCGCCAGCGGCTGGCTCGGTCGGCTCACTCGAGAGGCTCAGCAGACCGGCGAGGAGCGACTCGGGAACGTCGCGCGCTTCTTCGAGATCGTGCGCCGGCAGTCGGGGCTGCTCCGCGATGACCGGCTCCCATTCCTGGTGGCGCAGCTCGACACGTTGATCGCCGCCGGCGACGACCCGTCGACCGTGGAGGCCGAGGTCGATGACGGCGACGCGGTCCACGTGCTGACCTATCACCGCGCCAAGGGGCTCGAGTTCCCGGTGGTCTACATGGTCGGCCTCGTCGAGGATCGATTCCCGACCCGCGACCGCCGTGATGCCCTGCCGCTGCCAGTGGAGCTGGTGCGCGATCCGCTGCCGGAGGGGGACCATCACCTGGCGGAGGAACGACGGCTCTTCTATGTGGGGATGACCCGCGCCGCGGAGGAGCTGCTCCTGACGTGGGCCGCGGACTATGGCGGTGGCCGAACCCGGCGGCTCAGCCAGTTCGTCCACGAGGCGCTCGATTTGCCGCCGGCGACTCCCCTGGGAGCGATCCGGCCGAGCGCGGCGGAGCGGCTCGCCCGCAACGATCGACCGGTGGCGGCCGCAGCGTCAACGGCGCGCCCCTCGCTGGCAGACCGGCAGCTGTCGCTCAGCTTTGGCCAGGTCAACGATTATCTCGAGTGTCCGGCGCGATATCGCTACGCCCACGTGATCCGGATCCCGACTCCGGCCAGCCATCAGCTCGCCTACGGCAAGGCGCTCCACGCCGCGGTTCAGGCCTTTCACCGCCGGCAGATGCGGCACGAGCCTATGTCGCTCCCCGAGCTGCAGGCCGAGCTCGATACGAACTGGGAGTCGGCCGGTTATCTCACTCGCGAGCATGAAGAGGCGCGCCACGAGGCCGGGCGGCAGGCCATGGCGCGCTTCTGGAACGAGCAGCAGACCGATCCGGCCCGTCCTGCCGCCGTCGAGCAGGAGTTCGCTTTCCTCGTGGGTCGCGACCGGATCCGGGGCCGCTACGATCGCGTCGACCTCGAGCCCGACGGGCGCGTGGTGATCACCGACTACAAGTCGAGCGACGTCCGGGATCCAGCGACCGCGGGCCGGCGCTCGCGCGAGTCGCTGCAGCTGGGCATCTACGCGCTCGCCTGGGAGGCGCAGCACGGCCGGGCTCCTGACGAGCTGGCGCTCCATTTCCTCGAGTCAGGGCTCGTCGGGCGCAGCGAGGTTTCCGAGCGCCGGCTGGAGCGCGCCCAGGAGAAGATCGTGGCCGCGGCGAGCGGCATCCGCGCCGGCCACTTCGATGCGACGCCGGCCACGAGCCGATGCGGATTCTGCCCGTTCCGCGAGATCTGCCCGGACGCGGCTCGTTGAGGCGGTGAGCGGCCGCCATCGGGTCATCGTCGCCGCACTCACATTGGTCGCCGTGCTGACAGGGGTCCTCGTGGTCGCCTTCGCCGGCAATGCCTGCCCGGAGGCCACCGCGCGACAGGCGTGCCCAGGATCGGGGGTCAACCGGGCGATCGTCGTGGTGGGGAGCGCTCTCACCGTTGGGCTGCTGGTGACGCCGTTCGCCTTCCTGGCCGAGTTCGTGCTGCGACGGCGAATCGTGTACCTGGGGGCGTGGATGCGAGCCGCCCGACGTGGGCTGCTCAGCTCCCTGGTGATCGCGACAGTGGCTGGGCTCCGCCTGTACGGCGCCCTCTCTGTGGCGGTCACCATCTTCGTGGTGATCCTCGCCGTCCTGCTCGAATGGTTCGCCGTCCGGCGCTTCGACCAAACCCCATGACCTCGCCACCTTCGGGGGCCGACATCTTCGCCGGCCAGGTCGGGGACCCCGATCTCCTCGCCGCGATCTACGACCTCGAGCACGACGAGGTGACCTCGGACCTGGCGTTCTACCGCCTGTTGGCGAGCAGGGATCCTGCGCCGGTGCTCGACCTCGGCTGCGGATCGGGACGCCTCTTCCGCCCCGTCCTCGAGGGAGGCGCGACGAGGGTCATCGGCGTCGACGGTTCTCCCGCCCTCCTCCGCCGCGCGGAGGCTCGAATCGCCGCTGACCCGGACCTTTCGGCGGCGCGGGACGGGGGACGCCTCCAGCTGGTCCTCGGCGACGTGCGCCGGCCGCCGGTGAGCGACCTGCTGCGCATGACCATTGCGGTCGGCGTGCTGCCGCACCTCGACGGACCCGAGGAGGCGGTGCGCATGCTGGTCGCGTCTGCGCGCCGCCTCGATCGGGCGGGGAGGCTCGTCCTGGACGACATCGGCCCCGCTGGCCTGCCGTGGCGCGACCTGCCAATCTCCGTCGACTGGGAGCGGGAGCTTGCCGGCGACCGGGTCGTCCGACGCTCGCAGCTCACGCGTCGGGAGACGCCCGAGGGGCTGCGGGTCGACTACGTCACCCTGACCGATACCGTACGACCCGATGGTACGATAGCGCGGCTTCCGGCCAGCTTCCGCCTCTGGTATCCCTCTTGGGTCGTGCTCGAGCAGCTGCTCGATACGGCGGGATTCGCGGTCGAGCTGACCTACGGGTCGCACGACCTGGACCCTTTTCACGATGACAGCGAGCGCCGTATCGTCATAGCACGCCGAGTGCAGAGTGGGGCGGGACAGCGAGCTCGACGGCGATAGCGGCGAAGAGGTTAGGGAGTGGCAGGGGAACAGATCCGACTCTTGGTGGTCGAGGACGTGCCGCAGGTGGCGTCGCACATGCGCTCGCTGCTCAATGCCCAGACCCAGATCAAGATGCTCGACGTCGTCACCGGCGGGGACCGGGCCGTCCCTGCCATCAGCGAGGTCCGGCCTGACGTCGTCATCGTTGACGCTCTCCTCCAGGGCCGCGTCAGTGGTAGCCACGTGGCGGAGGCGATCCGGAACGCGGATCCCAACGTGGCGGTGATCATGCTCACCGTCCCGCAGAACCCGGTCGCACTCGATCCCTCACGCGGCGTCGATGCCGTGCTGAAGATGCCTTTCACCGGCTTCGACCTGACCACCACGATCCGCAAGACGCACGAGGAGCGGTCGATCGATACGGCCCGCGCCGGGTCGTTGATGGTGACCCTATTCTCGCCCAAGGGCGGCGTCGGTCGAACGACCCTTGCCTACAACCTCGCCGTTTCGCTGGGCAGCGGCCATCGCGTGTGCCTTATCGACGGCTCCCTGCAGTTCAGCGACCTGCGGGGGTTGCTTCGCGTCCCCGCCGTCGCCCCATCGATCCTCAACCTGCCCACCGATCGGATCCGCGAGTCGGACCTCGCCGAGGTGCTCTGGAAGGACCCATCAGGGATCGACATCCTCCTGGCCCCACCGCGGGTCGAGATGGCGGAGATGGTCACCACCCGTGACATCGAGAAGGCGCTCGGCATCATCCGCAAGATCTACGAGTTCGTCATCGTCGACACCCGGGCGGGCCTCTCCGACGACGTCCTCGTCTACCTCGACGCCAGCGACCTCATCCTCCAGATGCTGACCTACGACAGCATGGCGATCCGCGGCCTGGCGATGGCCGGGGAGGCATTTGCCGCCATCGGCTATCCGCCGTCCAAGCTCGCCACGGTGCTGAATCGTGCCGATGCCAGCGGCGGGATCACGAAGTCCGACCTCCAGGAGGCGCTCGGCCAGCCGATCGACTTCGAGATCGTCTCGGACGGGCGGCTGGTGCTCACCGCGAACAACGAAGGGGTGCCCTTCGTCTCCTCGAGCCCGGATGCGCCGATCTCCCGGGGGGTGCGGCAGCTGGCAGGCGCCTTGGTCGCCGTCCTCGCCGAGCGGGCCCCGGCGCTGGCCGGCCGTACCTGACGCCACGGTGAGCCGCGGCGGAGATCGCCGGCCGATCGGGGTCTTCGACTCCGGGGTGGGTGGCCTGACCGTCCTGTCGGAGCTTCGCCGCCGCCTCCCCGACGAAGCCACCCTCTACCTCGGTGACAACGGACGGACACCGTACGGGCCGCGCCCCGGCGATGAGGTTCGTGCCATGACCGCCGAGTGCGTCAGCTGGCTCCTCGCCCAGGAGATCAAGCTGCTGGTCATCGCCTGCAACACGGCGACCTCCCAGGCGCTGCCGCAGGTGCGGGAGCAGGCTGACGTGCCGGTGGTCGGGGTGGTGAGACCCGGGGCCGTGGCCGGGGCGGCCGCGACCCGCAGCGGGCACGTCGGTGTGGTGGCGACCGCGGGGACCGTCAGCTCGGGTGCATATCCGGCGGCGATCGAGGAGGCCGACGCTCGCCTGGTGGTGAGCCAGCAAGCCTGTCCGACGCTGGTTCCGCTGGTGGAGTCGGGCCGCGTGGACGATCCGGTCGCCGAGGAAGCGGTGCGGGGCTACCTGGCGCCGATGCTGGCCGCCGATCCGCTGATCGACACACTCCTGCTGGGATGCACGCACTACCCGATGCTGCGCAGTGTCTTCGAACGGGTCGTGGGCCCCAAGGTTGCCGTGGTCGACTCTGCGTTCACCACCGCCATCGCCGTCGAGGACCTCCTGGACGCCCTCCAGGCGCGGGCCGACGCCGGCGGACTGGCGGAGAATCGGATCGCGACCACCGGCGATGTCGTTGTGTTCACGAGCGTCGCGGAGCGCGTGTTCGGGCCGGGTCTGCCGCCCGTCGAGGGGGTGGAGGTCGAGGCGCCGGTCGGCGGCAGAGCCTAGACTGCAGCGCGTGACGCGCAATGCAAGCCGACTTGGCGTCGGCATCGTGGTCGGCGGCCTCCTGGCCATGGGAGCCACCGTCGCCCAGCGTGAGCTCGTTCGCCGCGCCGGTACGCGGCTCATCGACTGGGAGGCGGTGCGCGGCATCGCCCGCCGCCGGCTCGGGCCGCACGCGACGGCTCTGAGCGCGAACGAGCGACGCACCGCCGAGGACTTCTATCGCGCCGCGCTGGCGCGCATCGAGCCGCTCGTGCAGGCCGAGGTCGGGAACCCGCTGCCGGAGGCCCTCGAAACCCCGGCGGTCATCGACCGCCTCGAGTGGGTCGACCTCAACCTTGCGACCTTCCGCTCGCTCTTCGGCCGCGTCGAGCATCTCCTGAACGAGGCGGCCGGGACCGCCGACACCCCAGGCCGCGCCCTGGCGCGCATCGTCAACCGCACCATCGGCAATCAGCAGCTCGGTTTCCTGCTCGCCTTCCTGGCCCGCAAGGTGCTCGGCCAGTACGACGTCAGCCTGCTCGCCGCCGGGCCGGTGCCGCGCGGCAGGCTCTACTTCGTCGAGCCGAACATCACCGGCACCGCTGCCGCCCTGCGCCTGCCGCTCGACCAGTTCCGCACCTTCATCGCGCTTCATGAGGCCACCCACGCCTTCGAGTTCGAGGCGCATCCCTGGCTGCGAGACCACTTCGCGGCGCTGGTCGCTCAGTCGGTCGAGCAGCTCGCGACGGACTCGCAGGGACTGGGGGAGCGGGTGCGGCGCGCGCTCTCGGGGGCGGGGACCGGACACTGGCTGGAGCGGATCATGAGCGACCGGCAGCGCACTACCTTCCAGCGCACCCAGGCGCTCATGTCGCTCCTGGAGGGCTACTCGAACCACGTGATGAACGCCGCCGGTGAGGAGCTCCTTCCGGGCTTCACCCAGCTTCACGACCGTTTCGAGCGGCGCAACGAGCGGCGCGGAGCGATCGAGCAGGCGATCATGCGGGTCACCGGGCTCGACCTGAAGATGGAGCAGTACGCAGCAGGCGAGCGGTTCGTGGACGCGGTGCTCGCCGCGCGCGGGCGCGACTTCCTGCGCCGGGTCTGGGAGAGTCCGGAGACGCTGCCCTCGCTCGATGAGATTCGCGATCCAGGGCGGTGGATGGCCAGGATCGCCGGTGACGCGACGGAGGATCCGGGCACTTCGCGCGGATCCTGGGCGTGAGCCGCGAGGTCACCGTCCTCGCCACACCAATCTTCGGGTCCCCGCTGACCCCGCAGATGATCGAGCAGATCCAGGCGGTGGGGGCCGTGCACGTCGTCCCCATCTCGCGCGACGGCCTCGTCCACGGCGAGGGCGAGGCCGCGATCGCGTCCGCCGAAGTCGTCCTGCGCGGCGCCATTCCTGCGTCGGTCCTCGACCACATCATCGGGCGAGCTCCCAACCTGAAGTGGATCCACTCCGCGTCGGCAGGCGTCGACTGGGTCGCGATCCCCACTGTCCGAGCGAGGGAGATCACGGTCACCAATGCCCGAGGAGTCTTCTCCCGACCGATCGCCGAGTACGTGGCGATGATGCTGCTGGCCATCGCTCGCCGGCTCCCGCAGCTCCTCGAGTTGCAACGCGAGCGCACCTGGCAGCCCCTTCGCGGCCGAGAGCTCGGGGAGCTGACGGTGGGCATCATCGGCTTCGGCAGCATCGGCGCGGAGTTGGCGCGACTCCTCGCTCCCTCCGGGATCCGCATCCTGGCCACTCGCCGCCGCCCGGAGCGCGGGATCGGCGATGCGCCGAACGTCGAGATCTTCGGATCCGATGCTCTCGATCACGTCCTGGCCGAATCCGACGTGGTGGTCCTCGCCACCCCGCTCACCGAGGCCACGGCGGGGATGATCGGGGCGCCTCAGTTGCAGACCATGCGCGAGACCGCATGGCTGATCAACATTGCGCGCGGCCGGCTGGTCGACGAGCTCGCATTGCGTCGCGCTCTCGAGAGCGGCGCGATCGGGGGCGCCGTGCTTGACGTCTTCAACGACGAGCCACTTCCGCCGGACTCTCCCCTTTACACCACCCCGAACATGCTGGTGACGCCGCACACCTCGTGGTCCTCCGACCGCGTCGCCGAGCGCGGGCTCGCGCTCTTCCGCGAGAACCTGCGGCGCTACCTCGCGGACGAACCGCTGGAGAATGTCGTCGACCTGGAGGCCGGGTACTAGGCCGATGCAGGTCACCATCGTCGGGCTGCCGGCGAGCGGCAAGACGACGGTCTTCAACGCGCTGACCGGGCTCTCCCTCGAGACCGGCGGCTATTCAGGCGCTCGGGCGGCGCCCAACGTCGGAGTGGTGAAGGTCCCAGACCAGCGGGTGGACCGCCTGGCAGAGCTCTTTCATCCGCGCAAGACGACCCACGCCGATGTGACCTACGTGGACGTCGCGATCCCGGCCGGCGCGACACGCGAGGGAACGGTGGCGCCGGATGTCCTCGCCCAGATCCGCAACGCGGACGCGCTGCTCCACGTCGCGCGCGCCTTCGAGGCCGGAGGCGCGGAACGCCCCGCGAATCCATGGCGCGACGTCGAGGAGCTCGACCTCGAGTTCACGGTGGCCGACCTGACCGTCGTCGAGAAGCGGCTCGAGAAGCTGCGAACATCGGGGCGCCACGGCTCACCGACCGAGCGCGAGGCGAACGCCATCGAGGAGGGGCTGCTGGAGCGGATCGAGCCGCACCTCTCGGACGGGCATCCGCTGCGCTCGCTGCCCCTCGATGCCGACGACGAAAAGCGGCTGCGCGGGTACCGGTTCCTGAGCCAGAAACCCATGCTGGTGGTCCTGGACCTCGACGAAACGCAGCTGGTCGGAGCTGCTGCGCTCGAGTCAGACTGGCTTGCGCTCCATGTCCTGCCCCAGACCGATGTCGCCGCGCTGGCCGGCAAGCTCGAGTCCGAGATCGCCCAGCTTTCCGATGACGATGCTCGGCTGTTCATGGACGACCTGGGCATCGAGGAGGCCTCGCGTGGCCGCGTCATTCGGCTGACGTATGACCTGCTCGGCCTCTTCTCGTTCTTCACTGCCGGCGAGGATGAGTGCCGCGCCTGGACGCTGCATCGCGGGTCGACGGCGGTGGATGCAGCCGGCGCGATCCATTCCGACCTTGCCCGTGGCTTCATCCGCGCCGAGGTCGTGACCTATGACGACCTCATCTCGTGCGGCTCGATGGCCGAGGCGCGCAAGCATGGCCTGCTCCGCGCGGAGGGCAAGACCTACGAGGTGCGCGACGGCGACGTCATCCAGGTCCTGTTCAACGTCGCTCGCTGAGCGGCGAGCCTGGTTCGCCGCTTGCGCGCGGGTCAGCTGGGCTCGAGCTCCGCGATGATGCTGCGGAATTCGTCGCTCTTTTCCACGAGGTAGGTGTCCGCCTCCTCGATCCCGACGCTCATGCTCGCCGTCAGCTTCTCGTCGCCGACGTACGTGAACCCGGCGCTGCGCTCCAGCTCGCGTGCGATCGCCTCGACGAGGGTCTCCTCCTCGAAGGTGTCGATCACCGCGCGGCGCGCGGCCACCACCAGTGCGGCGAACTCGTCGGGGCTGCGCTCGTGCTCGGTGACCAGCAGTGCATCGGTCATCAGGTCGGTGGCGCCTTCATGGAGCTCGTAGAAATAGAGCGGCATTGACCGATGATAGACCGATGTCGCGCCCCTCCGCCCAGCCGGTCGATCTTCTGCTGGTTGGCGGCCTGACCGTCGACCACTTCGCCGATGGCTCGACGGCGCCGGGCGGCACGGTCCTTCACGGGGCGCGGGCGGCGCGAGCGGCCGGCTTCTCGGTGGGGATCGCGACCGTCGCTGGCGACGAGCCTGCTGCGCACACTGGACTCCTCGAGCTGGGCGAGCTTGCGACGCTCCAGGCCGAGCAAGCGGCGCATTCGGTTCCATTTCGCCACGACGAAGAGGGTGCCGTCCGGACCTTGACCCTGCTGGACACCGGAGTAGCGCTGCACGGTCCCATCGGTGGTTTTCGACCGCGCGCCGTGCTCCATGCGCCGATTGCCGGCGAGGTCGGATCGGACGTCGCCGGCCAGGCGTTTGACGGCGCCTTCGTGGCCGCCACCCTCCAGGGCTGGCTCCGCACCCTCGAGCCGCATCGGCCGGTCTCCGCCACCGCCCTGGAGGCCATGGAGCCTGGGCTCGTCGCACAGCTCGCCTCGGCCGATCTGCTCGTCGCTAGCGAGGTCGATCTCAGCGCCGTGGCTTCCGAGCCGATCGCCCAGCTCGCCGCCCTGCGCGCCTGGTTCGGCGTGCGCCCCATCCTGGCGGTCACGCTCGGCGCGCGAGGCGCGCTGGTGGAGCCACCCCACGGGCGGCGCCTGATCGTCCTCCCTGCCCGGGTCATCGAAAACGCCTCGACGACCGGCGCCGGTGACGCGTTCGCGGCGGTGCTCACGGCGTCCCTGGGAGCCGGCGCGGGTCTCTCGCCCTCGGTCAATGCAGCGACCGCGGCCGCCGTGGCCTACATCGACAGGATGCGTGGCTTTTCGGCGCCCGGATAACACCAGCTGGCCGTTCCGCCCTCGCGTCAGGCGGCTATCGGCGGCCCGGCTCGCCGCTTTCGTCGCTCTGCGGCAGCCACCCAGCGCCGCAGCCGTCGCAACCGCCGATCGACGACAAGACGAGCCCGCCCGATCTCGCTGATCCCGCCGCCGCGCCCCAGGGCGAACGCCAGGTCGAGCACGCGGCTCGCGGCGCTCGCCGCCTCGAGCGCCCCGCGCAGGTCGCCCTGGTGCCGCTCGCGAATGCGGGCGACCTCGACCCACGCCCAGGCTGCCTCCACCGAGGCATTCCGGGTTCCCTGCCGCCAGAGCGCCTCAGCAGTCTCGATCGACCCGCGTGCGATCATCAGGCGAGTCGCCAGGCGACGCAGGAGGTGGGCCTCTGAACGATCGCCGGCCAACGCCTCCTCGAGGACCTCTGAGGCGGCATCGGTCTCGCCGCCACGCAGGAGCTCGAGGGCGAACCCTCGCCGATCGAGAATCGTCGCCGTTCGCCATCCACCCTGGAAGAGCAGCACGACCGTGGCCTCGAGCCGGGCGAGCGAAACGACGTCCTGCAGGTTGTGGTCGAGCACGGCAGCCAGCGGCTCGGGGGAGCCGCCCCGGAGGAAGCCGAAGTAGCGGGCCGGCACCTCCGCGCTCGGGCAATCGCCGTGGCGTCGCACGCCCAGGATGCCGGCCTCGACATCGGCCAGGCGGGCGCCGCCGAGGGGGCGTCGCCACAGGCGTCGAGCGATCGGTAGCAGGTCGTCGTGTCGCGGCGGAAGCTGTGCCTGCTCCGCGAAAAAGCCGTGGACGGTCAGGCGTGAGACGAGAAGTGGCACGTCGAAGCCCCGACCGTTATAGGTCACCAGCCGCGGACCACTGAGCTCCCCGCATAGCCGCCGCAGGAGGGCTCGTTCGTGAGGGTAATCGGGCAGCAGCAGCTGGCGAACGACGAGCGCCTCACCCCGAAGCCTCCCGAGCCCGGCCAGGAAGGGGACAGTTCCGGCCCCGGTCGACAGGCCGGTCGTCTCGGTGTCGAAATAAGCGGCCGGCGGCAGCCCGGCCAGGGCCTCGGCCTCGTCGACGGGAAGGCGCACGACACGCTCAAGGACCACGGTTGATCCATCGTCGGCGACGGCGAGTCGTGCGTCGAACCAGGATGCGAGCTCCGCGGCGCGGTCCACGGGCCGTGCCACCGGCGCGATGGGCGTGCGGTCGGCGCGGAGCTCGGCGAGCCGCTCGGCCAGGCTGCGCATCGTCACGTGACGTCGAGCGCGGCGAGCAATTCGCTCACCACCGCCTTGCCGCGCTGCCCGACCTCGATGGCGGGACCGACGCATGCCGGGCAGCCGTCCGCGCAGGGGCACGAGTCAACCGCCTCGCGGCAGGCACGGATGAGCTCATCGGTGAGGCCGAAGAGGCGCTCGGTGAGGCCAACGCCTCCCGGCACGGCGTCATAGAGGTAGAGCGTGGGCTGCCCGGTGAACGGTGCCTGGACCTGGGCGAGCACGCCAAGGTCGCGCGGGTCGCACATGAGCAGCAGCGCACCGGTGGTCCTGGCTACTCGCGCGAGCCCAATGAGGGCGCCATCGAGCGTATCGCGGTCGTAACGATTCACGAGCTCGGCGGGCGGCACCAGCCAGCAGGCGGCGGTGTGCATCTGCTGCTCGGGGATGCTGATCGGGCCGTAGCCCACGTTCTCGTGGGTGTGGAACTTGATCTTCTTGAACATGGTCACCTTCCAGGCGACCATCACATCGCCGCGCTGCCGCTTGCCCGCGGCGTTGGACGCTTCATCGGCGACCTCGAGCACCTTGAGCGTGATGCCGAGGTCAGCGTTGGTGTAGTAGTCGACGTCGGTGCGCGTGACGTACGCCTTGCGTTCCTCCCAGTCGAGCCGGTCGACGTGGTGCTGCACCCCCTCGTGGATGTAGATCGCCCGTTCGTGGACGATGAGCGGAGCCGCGAACAGGTCGACCTCGCCCAGGACCCGATGGCGGTCTCCGGTGGTGTCGACGATGACGACGTTCTCCTGCGAGCTGCTGCGCAGGCTGAAGGCGCTGGCCGGGAAGTTCTCGTGGCTCCAGTAATACCGATCGTCGTCCGCGTGGCGGACGTACCCGTCTTCCTCGAGGACGTCGAGCAGGGCAGGCGTCTCGTCGATCCCGAACCGCTCACCGGCGGGAACCGGCAGCTCGAAGCTCGCCGCGCGGAGGTGGTTGAGCAGCACGTGGAGGTTGTCCGGATTCACCAGCCCGTGCTCGGGCGAGTGGTCGAAGAGGTACTCCGGGTGCGCCGCCAGGAACTGGTCGATCGGCGCCGACGAGCAGATCAGTGCCGCGAGGCTGGTGCTCGTGCGTCGGCCCGCTCGTCCCATCTGCTGCCAGGTCGAGGCAATGGTGCCGGGGTAGCCGATGCTGATGGCGGCATCGAGGCCGCCGATGTCGATCCCCAGCTCCAGCGCATTGGTGGCGACCACGCCACGCACCCGGCCATCGCGCAGGCCCGCCTCGATCTCCTTTCGCTCGTTCGGCAGGTACCCGCCGCGGTAGCCGCGGATGGTATGCGGATGGCCGGGCGGGGGAGCAAAGGTCTCGTGCAGATAGGTGGTCAGCACCTCGACCGCGGTGCGGGATTTGGCGAAGGCGATGGTCTGCACTCCGCCCGCGATGAGGCTCTCCGCGATCCGCTGTCCGGTGAGCAGCGCCGAGGTCCGGACGCCGAGCT
>JALYLB010000111.1 GCA_030774475.1 Chloroflexota bacterium
GTCGAGCAGCTCCGCCGCGCGCTGGCGCGCCGCAGGCAAGTTCGGCCCGTTGCTGGCCAGCGCCCGCTCTTCGGCCGCCAGCAGCCGCTTCCCGGCCGCGAGGCGCGCCACGAGCGCAGCAGAAGCCCGATCGCGCAACCGCGCCAGGATCGCCGGCAGCTGGGTGCCATCCGGGACGGCCAGCTCGGCCGCGGCCGAAGGGGTCGCGGCGCGGACGTCGGCGGCAAAGTCGGCCAGGGTCACGTCACTCTCGTGCCCGACGCCGGCGATGACCGGCACGGGCGCGGCGACGATGCTACGAACCACGCGTTCGTCGTTGAAGGCCCACAGATCCTCGAGCGACCCGCCGCCACGGGCGACGATCACCAGGTCGAGCCCGGGCTGGCGGTAGAGCCGCTGGAGCGCTGTGGCGATGGCCGGCGCCGCTGCCTCGCCCTGCACCGCGGCCGGCGCCAGGACCAGCTCCACCAGCGGATAACGGCGACGCACGACGTTGCGGATGTCCTGCCAGACGGCGCCGACTGGTGAGGTCACCACCCCGATCCGCCGCGGCCAGCGCGGCAGCGGCCGCTTGCGATCGGCGTCGAACAGGCCTTCGGCCGCCAGCCGCGCGCGGAGTTGCTCGTACCTCGCGTGCAGGTCGCCGGGCCCGGCCGGCGTCAGCGACTCAACGTAGAGCTGGTAGACGCCCTGCGGCTCGTACGCGCGGATGCGACCATGGCAGATGACCGCCATTCCGTGCTCGGGTCGCACCAGCGCTCGACCGAGCTCCTCGCGGAAGATGACCGCCCGGACCTGCGACGCCGCGTCCTTGAGGGTGAAGAAGCAATGGCCGGAGGGCGGAAAGGATGGCGCGCTGATCTCGCCCTCGACCCAGACGTCCGCTAGCTGCGGGTCGCCGTCGAGAAGCGAGCGGACGCGGCGGTTGAGATCGGTCACGCGCAGGATGCGCGGCGGCACCGCCGCGCCGCCCCACAGAGTCGGCTGATCTCCCATCTCGTTACCTTAGCGCTGCGCCGCGCGCGGCCCGCGTTCCGCCCGACGCAATATCCATCGGGCGCGCAGCCGGAGCCTGACGTGATCGGCGGATTTCGGACCCGTCCGCCCACCGGCGCTCCGAGGGGCGGAATGCCCATCCGACATCGGTCCTGAACCCGTCCTCGAGCCGACAGATTTTCCGCGGCGCGGAACGGTGGGGAAGGCCGCGCTAGACGCGAGTGACGTACTGGCCATCCCGGGTGTCGACTCGGATCACGTCTCCCTCGCCCACGAAGAGCGGGACCTGGACGACCAGGCCCGTCTCGGTGACAGCCGGCTTCTTGGCGCCCGTGGCGGTGTCGCCTGCGAAGCCCGGGTCGGTCTGGGTCACCCGCAGGTCCACGGTCACCGGCAGGTCGACACCCAGCACCTCTCCCTCGTAGGTCGAGACGAAGACGTCGTCGTTCTCCTTGAGGTAGGCCCGGTCGTCCCCGATCAGCGAGCCGCTCACCGCGATCTGGTCATAGGTCTCGTTGTCCATGAAGTGGTAGACGTCGCCATCGCCGTAGAGGTACTGGACCTTTCGCTGTTCCACGCGCGCTCGAGGCCAGCGGGTCCCTGCCTGGAATGTGCGCTCGACGATGTCCCCCTTGCGGACGTTCTGCAGCTTCATGCGCACCTGTGCGGAGCCGCGCGCCATCTTGATGTGCGTCCAGTCGAGGACCTTCATGAGCTGCCCATCGAGCTCGATGATGATCCCCTTCTTGACGTCGCCAGTGCTGATCATGCGGGCGCCTGCCTCCGTTCGACGCCGGTCATGCGGCCGGACATTCGCTGTTGGCCTTCGCGATGTTCGCCAGCTGCTGGCTGTAGTTCTTCGCGAAGTAATGCGACCCGTCTCGCTTTCCGCCGGGACAGGCGGCGACGAAGTAGTAGTAGCCGGCTCCGGTATTCGCAGCTGCCACGGCCTGTAGTGAGGCGAGGCTCGGCACCGCGATCGGCCAGGGAGGTAGTCCAGGGGTCTGGTAAGTCTGGAAGCGCGCCAGCGACTTGGCGGCCAGCGTGACCTTCGTTCCGGGCACTTCGAGCGGAGCCCACCACTTGATCCCCTGCCATTGCAACGGCGGCACGGGCTTGCTGCCGAGGAGGTACTTGTCCGACGCGACCGCGTACTGCAGCGTCGGGTCCGCCTGCAGCAGCCCACCCGTCTCGAACGACGGGTTGGCCAGGCGGTTGAGGTAGACCCCCGCGATCAACGGGCGCTCCGCGGCCTTCTGCGCCTCGCGCTCGACGATGCTGGCCAGGATCACCGCCTGGTCGATGGTCATCGCCTTACCGCCGATGGTGCGCTTCGCGATCTGCGCACGGATCTGCGGTGTCAGGCGCTTGTTGAAGTTGTTGAGCAGCTTCTCGACGAGTTGTCGCGGCGTGATGTTGGCGTCGACGCGATAGGTATCGGGGAAGAGGTACCCCTCGAGCGAGCGCCCGACCGGGAGGTCCGTGAAGAAGTCGTACTTGGCGAGGAGGTCGGCCGGCGGGTCCTTGACCAACTTCGCGAGCTCGTCGAGGTTCATGGTGAGCTTGGTGGTCGACAGGTAGCCCACGATCTGCTCGAGTCGCCAGCCCTCACCGATGCGAATGCTGAGCTCGACGCCTTTCTCCTGGCGAAGGGCAGCGACGATCTCCGACGGGCGCAGGCCCGGCGACAGGTCGTACAGGCCCGCCTGGAGGCTGCCCTCGCGCCCGGCCTGGATGACCCAGTACTCGAACGCGAGCTGGCTGCGGACGATCCCCTTCTTGGCGAGCAGCGCGCCGATGTCGCTATCCGTCGCCCCGGTGGGTACCTGAACGGTCACCCGGCCGCCGTCGGTCGAGGCGGGCGTGTCATCCAGCGCGTCCGGACGGTACCAGCGCACGAAGTCGAGGACGAATCCCTGCTTGATCGAGCTGGGATTCGACTCGACCCAGGACAGGAGTCGGGGTGCGAAGGCCAGGAAGCCGATGAAGATCACGAAGGCCGCGAGGGCGGCGACGCCGGCAAACCAGAGGAGCAGGATGAGAGGCTGGAAGCGCCGATTCGGACGATGGTCCACCGACTGGCGCTGGTGGCGCAGCTGCCGGATCCGCTCGTTGCGACGGGTGTCGTTCTCCCAGCGGGCGCGCGGATCGTCGCTCATCGGCTCTCCTGCTCCTGCGGCGCGATGTCCGGCGCGGGGATGCGCCGTGCGTCCAGGTAATCTTGCAGGATCAGCCGCGCCGCCGCCGAGTCCAGCTCCCCGCTGGCGCGTGACGGCCGACGGCCGTCGGCGGCAAGCCGCTCACCCGCCTCCCAGCTGGTGAGCCGCTCGTCCACGTAGATGACCTCCAGGCCGGCCGCATCGAGGCAAGCGCCGAAGGCCCTTGCTGCCGCCGCCTGCGGACCCTCCGTGCCGTCCATGTTGCGCGGCAGCCCAACGATCACCGCTTCTGCCCCTTCCCCACGCACCAGGGCCAAGAGCCGTCCGGGATCCGCAAGGCCGCGACCGCGTAGGGCCTGCCTCGCGAACGCGATGCCCGTTTCGGTGTCGCCGACGGCGACGCCAATCCGACGGCTTCCGTGATCGAAGGCAACGAACCGGGTCACTGGGTTCGGCCCGCGGGGACGTCCACCACCATCTCGACGCGGAATCCCAGGCGTGGCACGGAGTCGACCCAGCTTGG
>JALYLB010000112.1 GCA_030774475.1 Chloroflexota bacterium
GCGCCTCCTGTAGGAGCTGGTCCGCCGGCCCGGTCAACGCATTCACGCTCTGGAAGCCCGAGGCGGTCAAGGTGACACAGGGAGAAGACCAAATCGGCGAGTACCACAAGAACGAGCGGAGCTATCGGCAGTGGTGCAAGGTCTGCGGCGGCCATCTGCTGACGCGGCACCCGGAGTGGGGTTTGGTCGACATCTACGCGGCGACGATCCCTGCATTTCAGTTTGCACCCGAGGTACACGTCAATTACGAGTCGACCGTGCTGCGCATGAAAGATGGCCTCCCCAAGCTCAAGGACTT
Source organism: Chloroflexota bacterium (assembly GCA_030774475.1). Taxonomy (GTDB): domain Bacteria; phylum Chloroflexota; class Limnocylindria; order QHBO01; family QHBO01; genus CF-82. The sequence goes on from JALYLB010000112.1 coordinate 299, forward strand.
CCCCGAAGACTTGGGCGGCTCCGGCGAGACGATCGCCGAGTAGCAACGCGACTGGCCGGGTATTTCGTGAGCTCCGGGCGGGGCTTGTTGCGGCGTCGTACTCAGGAGTACCACCCTCTATTCATTAATGGCCTGACGCTGCCGCCGCTGCGGGTTGGGGCCTGAAGTGGGGGAGCTGTTACTCCGACAGCCCGACGGCTTCGAGGGCGGTCTTATGGTCCTCAAAGGCCTCAAGGCGGACCGCCATTCTGCCCCGCCACGTCCAGATATAGCCCGCACGCAATTCGATTTCAATGCCCGAGCCCGTTCCACGTCCTCGGAGCAGTGCAAGCACAACCACCCGATCCCCGGCCTCGATCACCCGCTCGCCCTCCACGGTGAGGCTCTCCCACGGGGCGAGCCACTCCCTCCACGCCTCTGCGAATGCCCCGATGCCGCGTGTGACCGTCGCGTCGGGCGTCTGCCACAAGACCTCGATATCGGGATGAAGGAACTCCTGGCTCGAAAAGTCCCCCTTTGCCCATCGGGCATGCGCCTCGCGAATGATCTCGACGTTCTGCTTCGACATCGCCCGCGCAGTATCTCGCGTTGGCGCGCGCCGGTCAGTGGAACAGTGAGCCGGAAACGGCCCCTAAAGTCGCGCCGGAACGGGCTGCATGAGTCCGCAACCCCGGAGGCGCTAGCTGGCCATCGCGGGGAGCGCATCGAGCGCACGGTCTCGGTCGGGATCGAAGGCGGCGTCCACACGTAGGATCAGTCCTTCGCGGAAGGTGTAGCGGACCGCACCCCACTCGTCGAGCCTGATGCCGCTCGCCGCCCCCACGCAGTGGATCCGGGCGATGAACAGGACCTGATCGCGCCCTTCCTCAATGATCTCGTCGATCTCGGCGCCCCACGTCTGCCACGCCTCGTTCCAGATCTCCATCGAGCGGCAGTGCCCCTCGACGCCGTAGTAGACGGTGTCGAAGCCGATTGGGACGCCGGATCCTTGCGTGATGTGCGTCTCGACCTCGGCGTCGTCCATATGTGGGACGAGTTCGAGATCGCCGCGCATCCACGCCTCGAAGGCGATTTGCGCCGCTCGCCGCAGGTAGGCCCTCCGCACTCGCGAGCCCGGTGGTAGGCGCAGCACCGACCGCGTTGTCCGCTGTGCCACGCTCGGCCAGCGAAGCCCTACGCGCTCCGAGATTGTGCGCTGGCTCTTGACATCGCCCTGAGCCATCTCTGCGCTCACTCGCTTGAGTCTAGGTAGCCGCCGCGGTAGCTGCGGTGGAGCCTCAGGGACATCGCCCGCGCAGTATCTCGCCCTAGCCCGCAGCCTGCCAGAGCCACGGCTCCCAGGAGTACCGTCCCATTTCCTTAGGGCCGGCGCTGCCGCCCTTGCTCGTCGAGATTTCCAGCCGCTAGAAGCGTCTAGCGAAAGGACTGTGCGGACGCGTGGTTACCCAGCGCGGAAAGCGTTTCTAGTCAGTTGCCGAGTTTTTAGCGCGCAGCCGACTTCACTTCGGAAGCAGCCTTTTCGATGATTTCCACCACGACTTCCGGGTGCGAGACATAGATCGCGTGGCTGCCCGCCGCCTCGTCAACGGTCGAACCCGCCCGCTCAGACATCTGGTGCTGGGCTGGCGGGGGGATCATCCGGTCTTCGGTCGCGATGAGGTACCAGCTTGGCTTGGTACGCCACGCCGCCTCGCTGATCGTGCCGCCCAGGGCATCTTCACCCCAGGGGACCTGCGAGTCGGCCATGAACGCTGCCAGGTCGGCATCCACGTCGGCCGCGAATGAAGCAGCAAACTCTTCGCGGTCGAGGAACAGGAAGCCGTCCTGCGGAGGCAGGATTGGCGGCACCGGTGCGCCGGGCGGCGGATCGGCAATGAGTGTGTTCACCGACTCGTCATTGTCGGGCGCGAAGGCCGCGATGTAGACGAGCGCCGCCACATTGGGATGAGTACCAGCCTCGGTGATCACCGCTCCGCCATAGGAATGGCCAACGAGAATGACCGGTTCGCTCTGCTCGTCGATGACGCGTTTGGTCACGGCGACGTCGTCTTCAAGCGAAAGCGTCGGGTTCTGAACGACGCTGACGTTGTAGCCGTCCTTCCTCAGAAGGCTGTAGACGCCCTGCCAGCCGGAGCCGTCTACGAAACCGCCGTGAACGAGAACCACAGTCCCTTCGCCATCTTCCATGATGAACTCCTTTCAGGGTAGGGAGGGCGCCTTTGACCCTACATCGCCCTGGACGCAAATCAACCTGCGCCGGAAGAGTCTTGGGGCCGACGTTTCACATTCATCGTTTGGCCCTATCCCCATACCGACGCACTAGGCAGAAGTACTGGCACTTCGAAGTGTGCATCAGTCCGCCGCCGATACAG
>JALYLB010000113.1 GCA_030774475.1 Chloroflexota bacterium
GCCGAGCGCCACCACCGCCCGCGCGCGGGCGACCGCGGCCTCCAGCTCGAAATCGCGACGCGCCGCAACCGACTCCGGGAAGTCGGCAAGATGCACGGAATCCGGCGCGGCCGGGTCGACCGCAACCACCAGGTTCTCCCAGATCGCGTCGGCGACGTGCGGGACGACCGGGGCGATGAGCCGGGTGATGGTCACGAGCACGGTGTAGAGGGTGTCGTACGCGGCGGCCTTGTCCGCGTCCAGCTCCCCCTTCCAGAACCGCCGCCGGTTGCGCCGCACGTACCAGTTCGAGAGGTCCTCGACGAACGACTCGACCGCCCGTGTCGCCCTGGCCGCCTCGTAGCCGTCGAGGCCTGCCCGCACTTCTCCGATCGCCGCCTGGAGCCGCGACAGGATCCATCGGTCCAGGAGGCTGCGGCCTGTGTGCTCGCCTGACGTCGCCGCGGGATCCGGCTCCCAGCCGTCGAGGCGGGCGTAGGTCACGAAGAAGGCATAGGTGTTCCAGAGGGGCAGGAAGAAGCGACGCACCACCTCGTGGCCGGGGCCGTACCCGAAGTTGAGGTTCGTGGCCGGGTTGGTCGACATGAACATCCAGCGCATGACATCGGCGCCGATGTGCTCGGCCGCCTCGTCGAACGGGATGGCGTTGCCCTTCGACTTGTGCATCTCCTCGCCGTGCTCGTCGCGCACCAGGGCATACCCGAACAGGGTTCGGGTCATCGGCTCGTCGGCCATCACCGTGGACATCGTGAGCAGGGCGTAGAACCAGTTCCGGAACTGGCCGGGGAATGACTCGGTGATGAAGTCCGCGGGGAACCATTCGCGCCAGTAGGCGCGGTCGCTGTTCCATCGGAGCGTCGAGAAGCCGACGATCCCGGCGTCGAGCCAGGGATTGCCGACGTCGGCGATACGCCGCGCGCGACCGCCGCACGACGAGCAGGCAATCTCCACGCCGTCGACCCACGGCCGGTGCGGCGTGTGCCCCTCGAACGCGTCCCAGCCGGCGACCGCCCGCTCGCGGAGCTCGTCCTTGCCCGAGATGATCTCCCAGCCCTCGCAGTCGGCGCAGACCCAGATCGGCAGCGCCAGGCCGTAGTAGCGCTTCTTGCTGATCATCCAATCGCCCATGTTTCGCAGCCAGTCGAGCTCGCGCTCCTCGAGGCCGATCCCCTCGGGCAGCCACTGGATGCGGCGAGTGACATTGGAGATCGGCTGGCGCAACGGGTCCATTGCGATGAACCATTCGTCGACCAGGCGGAAGACGAGCTGCGTGCCGCAGCGCCAGCAGACCGGGTAGCTGTGGAGGTAGTTCTCTCTCGCGACCAGGAGGCCCTTCTGCTCGAGATCGGCCACGACATCCGACGCGAGGTCCGCCGAAGGGTCCTCGGTGGCACCCGCGTACCGCCCCGTCTGCCAGCCGTAGCCATCCTTGAAGACGCCGAACTGGTCGATCGGGTCGAGGACGGCCAGGCCGTACTGCCTGGCGAGCGCGAAGTCTTCCTGTCCGCAACCGGGAGCGATGTGCACGATCCCGGTCCCCTCCTCGTCGGAGACCTCCTCCCAGCCGATGACCCGGTGCGCCACGCCCTCCTGCACCGGCAGCTCGTCGAATGGCCCGGCGTACGTGAGCCCAACGAGCTCAGCGCCGCTCGCCTTGCGAACCACCGCGGCCTCTCCCGCGACCCGCCCCTTCGAGCCGGCGGAGACCCACCATCGGCGCCCATCGCGCCCTTCCACCAGCTCGTAGGTCAGGTCAGGATGCACGGCCGCCGCGACGTTCGAGGAGAGCGTCCACGGCGTCGTCGTCCAGACCAGCAGGTCTTCGCCCTCGTGGCCGGGGCTGGTGATCGGGAGCCGCACCGTCACCGACAGGTGCCGGATCTCGCGGTATCCCTCGGTGGCGATCTCCATGTTCGAAAGGCCGGTCCCGCAGCGTGGACACCAGGGCATCACGTCGTGACCCTTGTAGACGAGTCCCCGCCGGTGGCATTCCGCGAGGAAGGCCCAGATCGCGTAGTTGTTGTCGTCCGAGTTCGTGTAGTAGCTGTGCTCCCAGTCCATCCACATCCCGAGCCGCTTGCTCTGCTCGGTCTGCAACGCGGCGAAGCGGTCGACCCGCGCCTTGCACAGCTCGACGAAGCGGTCGATCCCGAACGCCTCGATCTGGCGCTTGTTGTTGAAGCCCAGCTCGCGTTCGACCTCGACCTCGATCCAGAGGCCCTGGCAGTCGAATCCGTTCTGGTAGCGCTGCCGCTCGCCGAGCATGGTGTGGTAACGCTGGTAGAGGTCCTTGTAGGTCCGGCCCCAGGCGTGGTGGACCCCCATCGGGTTGTTGGCGGTGATCGGCCCGTCCAGGAACGAATAGCGCCGCTCCGCGCTGGCGTTGCGCGCGAGGTAGCGCGCCATCGTCCGACGCTCCCGCCAGACTTCGATCTGCGCGCGCTCGAGCGCTGGAACCTCCAGCTTGCCTTCGACCGGCCTGAATCCCATTCCGCTCGCCTCTCGTGCCCTGCCGGGTATCCCAGACAACAACGAACCCGTCCCGTGTGCCGGGACGGGTGCTGCTCTTGTGCGCCCGCGGTACCACCCGCGCTTGACCGATGGCGCTCGCTCGTCGGCGCCTCGATCCGCTCTGCCGCCACGAGCCTGCGGTCTGCAGGCCGATGGCGCCGCCTGTGACTATCGGGTGGCGTACCCGGGAGGTGTTACCCACGCTGTGCGGCCCCGGTGGGTCGCTCCGCGCTTGGCGCCTCCGGCTCGGAAGGGATCGCGTGCCGTCTCGATGCCGCCCGCTCCCACCGTCCGGGCTCGCTGCTGGCTCGATGACGACGGCCGCGCTGTCTCCGTCATCGCCGTCTTTGGTTGTGGCTCGGATCGTGGCAG
>JALYLB010000114.1 GCA_030774475.1 Chloroflexota bacterium
GGGTCATCCAGGGCGCCGAGTCGGGCACCTTCCTTGGCCGGATCGAGGCGTCGCTGACCGGGAAGGATGCATGCTTCGGCGAGGTGTTTGCCTCGCTCGGTATCACGCCGCGCGCTGAGACGGCAGCCCGCGAAGGCGGAGTGTCCGGCCCCGAAACGGCGACCGCCGGCGAGGCGACCGCCGCCGCTGAGGGCCCTGCTGAGGCCCCCGCGCAAGCCCGCGAATCCTCGATCGATGACCTGCGCGCAGTGGCCGGCGCCATGTCGCTCGTCGACGCCTATCGGATCTTCGGCCACCTCGCCGCGCAGCTCGATCCGCTCGGGAGCGAGCCACCGGGCGACCCTTCGCTCGATCCGGCGTTCCACGGCCTCGATACGGAGGCGCTGGCCACGATCCCGGCATCCCCGCTGGGCGTCCACGTCCCAGGTGACACGCTCGCAGAGGTGCTGCCCCAGCTACGGCGGACCTACAGCGGCACGATCGCCTACGAGGTCGAGCACCTGGCCAACCACCGCGAACGTGCCTGGCTGCGCCGGGTGATCGAGTCAGGCGAGCATCGCCAGCCGATGGGTGCCAAGGCTAAGCGCCGCCTGCTCAACCGGCTCACAGCCGTGGAAGGCCTGGAACGGTTCCTCCAGAAGGCCTACCTGGGCCAGAAGCGGTTCAGCATTGAAGGGCTCGACGCCATGGTGCCAATGCTCGACCTGGTCCTCGAGATGGCCGCCGAGCGCGGCACGCGCCGCGCCGTCATCGGCATGGCACATCGCGGACGGCTGAACGTGCTCGCCCACATCGTCGGGATGGGCTACGAGGACATCCTCGCGGAGTTCGAAGCGGGCCGGCCCGACGAAGCGGTGATCCCCGGGGAGACCGAGACGGACGACGTCAAGTACCACCTGGGCGCCTCGGGAACGTTCGATTGCCGCGCGGGGCAAGTGGCGGTCACCGTGATGCCGAACCCCTCGCACCTCGAAGCGGTGGATCCGGTGGTGGAAGGGCGGGCACGCGCGGAGCAGACGGACCGGTCGGGGCCGGTCGCTCGGGTGGATACCAGCGTGACGATCCCCATCCTGATCCATGGCGATGCGGCGTTCGCTGCGCAGGGCGTCGTCGCCGAGACGTTCAACCTCAGCCGCCTGCCCGGGTACGCCAACGGCGGCACCATCCACCTCATCGCCAACAACCAGGTCGGATTCACCACCGGCAGCGGCGAGGCGCGCTCGACCACCTATTCCTCCGACCTGGCCAAGGGTTTCGACCTCCCGATCATCCACGTGAACGCGGACGACCCCGAAGCCTGCCTGGCCGCGGTGCGCCTGGCCATGCTCTACCGCGCCGAATTCGACGCCGATGTCGTCATCGACCTCGTCGGCTACCGTCGCTACGGCCACAACGAGGGGGACGAACCCGCCTACACCCAGCCGGTTATGTACCGCCGGATTGGGGAGCACCCGACCACGCGTGACCAGTACCTGGAGCGCCTCGTCACCGATGGCGTCGTCCGAGCCGATGACGCCGCGGCCGAGGCCAAGGCGCTGGCGAAGGACCTGGCGCGGCGACAGGCATCGGTCCGCAAGAAGGCCGGCGAGCCAACCCTCGACCGCGGCACCGAGGCCCTGCCGCGGGAGACCGAGCCGGAGCCGGAGACCGCGGTCTCTGCGGACGTGCTGCGCGCGCTGAATCGCGAGCTCTATCGCTGGCCACCGGCGTTCGAAATCAACCCCAAGCTCGAGAAGCAGCTTGCGCGACGTCGGGACGCGCTCGAGGCCAATGGTCCCATCGAGTGGGCGCACGCCGAGTCGCTTGCCTTCGCCTCGTTGCTGGCCGAGGGTATCCCGATCCGCCTCTCGGGCCAAGACACCGTCCGCGGCACCTTCAGCCAGCGCCACCAGACCCTGTACGACGCGCGGACCGGGGAGGCGTACACCCCCATCCAGCAGCTGACCGAGGCGCGCGCCAGCTTCGAGCTGCACAACTCGCCGCTCTCGGAGTACGCACCCATGGGCTTCGAGTACGGCTACGCCGTCACCGCGCCCGAGGCGCTGGTGCTATGGGAGGCCCAGTACGGGGATTTCGCCAATGGGGCCGAGATCATCATCGACCAGTTCCTCATCGCCGGGCTCGCCAAGTGGCGCCAGACGTCGCGGCTCACCCTGCTCCTGCCGCACGGTTACGAGGGGCAGGGGCCCGAGCATTCATCGGCCAGGCTGGAACGCTTCCTGGCGTTGGGCGCCGAGGGCAACATCCGGGTCATCTATCCCACCACCGCGGCCCAGTACTTCCACCTGCTCCGTCGCCAGGCGCGCCACACCGAGCTCCGGCCCCTGGTGGTCATGACGCCCAAGTCATTGCTACGTCTGGCCGGCGCCGCCTCGCACCTGTCCGACCTGACCGATGGCGCCTACCAGCCGGTCCTCGACGATCCGCAGCGCCCGTCCGAACCGGAAGCCGACGCGGTGAGGCGCGTGATCCTGTGCAGCGGCAAGGTCTACTACGACATCGTCGGCTCGTCGCATCGCGACGCCTTCCCTGCGGTCGCGGTCGTCCGCGTCGAGCAGCTCTACCCGTTCCCAACCGAGGCGCTGCGCACCGTGCTTGCTCGCTACCCGAAGGTCGAGCTGGTGGCCTGGGTCCAGGAGGAGCCGCGCAACATGGGCGCGCGCAAGTTCGTGCTGCCCAAGATCCGGCACCTGGTGCCGTTCCAGATCCCGCTGGGTGACATCTCGCGCCCCGAGCGCTCGCGGCCCGCGGAGGGCTACCCGAGCGCCCACGCCGCCGAGCAGGCGCGCATCGTCCGCGAGGCCTTCGGGGCCTAGCCTCGGTCGAGCGGCCCGACGTTCCCGCCGGGGCGCCCAAAGAAGCGGCACCGTGAACACAACTCGGGCCGAGCGGACCCGAGGCCACAGCGGCGCCGGATGGCGAGCAGAGGCGCCTCGCGCTCACCCATCGGCTCAGCCGATGAGCCAACGCGCGACCGGGTCCTGCCGACTCTGCGGGGCGCACGGTATCGGCTCAGCCGATGAGACGAGGTCTGGTGAACGCTGGAGGGCGAAGCCGAGCCGAGGTGCGGAGCGCGACCAAGAGCGACCGAACGGAACTCGCGGGCGAGCCGCCCGGACTGCGTCGTGCAGAGTGGGATACTCGACAGGCTTGACCGCACCGGGGAACGACCGATTCGCGCGCATGCCTCTGTCGAACGCTCGTTCCTCGGCGTTGGGATCGGCCTGCGCAGCGATCGAGCGCGCGCCATCTTCGCTGGAACGATCGCCGTCTCGACCCTCCTGGCAGCCGCAATCCTCCGTTTCGCGATCCTCGGATCCAGCGACCTGTTCCGGGACGAGGGCGCCTCGTGGCTGGTGGCGCGCTACCCGCTGGACCAGATGGTCTCGCACGTCTCCACCGAGCCATATCCGCCGCTCTACTTCGCCGTCCTGAAGGCCTGGATCGCGTTGATCGGCGATAGCGCCGCAGCAATGCGGACGCTCTCTGCGATCGCGGGCCTTGGCACCGTCTGCATCACCTGGGCTTGGTCGAGGGCCGCCATCGGACGTGGTGCCGCGGTGGTCGCGGGCATCGTGGTCGGCGTTGCGCCGCTGGCCGTGGCCGAGTCACGCGAGGTTCGAATGTACGCCCTGGAGACCCTCTTCGCCACCAGCTCCTGGTGGGCGCTATGGAGCCTCCTTGTCGCCGATCCCGGCATGCGGAGGTCGACGTGGCTGATTGCATCGCTTGCGGCGCTCGCGGTTGCCGGCGCGCTGTGGACGATGCCGACGGGCGTCGTCGTGGTTGGACTCCAGGTGGCGGTCATCGCATTCCTGGCGCTGAACGGCAACCGGGGCGCTGGACCGGCGGCGCTGGCGCTGGCGGCCGGGGTGGCCGCCTGGCTGCCATGGCTGCCGTCGCTGCTCGGAGCGGCATCGGCTGAGCGTGCCTACTGGACCGGTCCGCCAGCCCTTGATTCGGTTCCGCTGGCGGTCCAGTCGATGCTGGGCGGTGCAGTGGCCCCGCCGCTGTACCTCGTGCTGGTCCTCCTGCTGCTGGCGGCGATCGGGCTGGTCCACCTCTTCCTGCAGCACGGCGCGACCGCCAGGACTACGGCCCTGGTCGTCCTCGGCGGCGTCTCGCTGATCGGAGCCTGGTGGCTGGTGTCGTTGGTCCGCGCTGCCTACGACGTCCGGTATCTCGGGGCGGCGCTGCCGTTCCTGGCGATGGCGATCGGAGCCGGGACGTGGCGTCTCTGGCTCGTCGTGCGGCCCTTCGTGCGACCGGCAGTTGGGCTCGCGACAATCGCGGCGGTGGCAGGGTTCTATGCATCGGCAACTGGCGTTCACCTCCAGGAGCTCAATGGAGCGGTCGCACCGACGCGTGCCGTCATCCTCGAGCTGGAGCGCCGGGTGAGCCCGGGCGATGTCGTGCTGGCCGTCGACTCGCGGTCGTATTTTGGGCTCGCCTACGAGGTGGCGCAGCCGGCCGGAGAGGCGCTTGCCGCGACGGTCAGCGTCCGGTACTGGCGCAGCGGTCGCGAACCGAGGTATTTCGGGAGCGGGCTGATCGCCATCGACCAAACGGTCACCCCGCAGGAGAGCGAGCGTGAGGGGAGGTTCGTGATGCCCGGCCTTGCCACGAGCGGCAGCATCTGGGTCGTCGCATTGACAAACGGGATCCACGAGCTCGACCGATTCGCACCGCTGGCCGCCGGTCAGGTCAGATTGGTGGACCGCATCCAGGTGCGAAGCCGCGGTGTGTCGGCCGCCATCTTCCGGATCAAGCTATCGAGCGACCAGCTCGGGGCCGTGGCACCGCGCTCTAGTTGACCCGCTTTTCGCGGCCGGTCCAGAACGGCTCGCGGAGCTCGGCCTTGAGGATCTTGCCCGTCCCGCCCTTGGGCAGCGCCTCGCGGAATTCGATCGTGCGTGGCACCTTGAAGTCGGCGAGCTGCAAGCGCACGTGGCGTCGAAGTGCCTGCGCGGTGACCGTTGAGCCCTGCTTGAGCACGACCAGGGCGGCCGGCACCTCTCCCCACCGCTCGTCGGGAATCGCAACCACCGCGCATTCGAGCACGGCCGGGTGCGAGGCGATGGCATTCTCGATCTCGACCGAGCTGATGTTCTCTCCGCCGCGAATGATGATGTCCTTGGAACGGTCCTTGATCAGGATGTATCCGAGCTCGTCGATGGTCGCCATGTCGCCGGTGTGGAACCAGCCGTCGACGATCTTCTCCGCGGTCGCTTCCGGATCCCGGTAGTAGCCGTCCATCACCACGTTCGAGCGGACGACGATCTCGCCGATCTGTTCGCCATCGGGCTTAACGTCCGCTCCGTCGCCGTCGACCACGCGCATGTTGGCGCCGGCCATCGCGTAGCCGGTCATCGCCTTCCGGCGGGCGGTCGCCTCAGAGGGCTCGGCGGCGGTCAGGTGCGGCCGCGGTCGAGCGATGGCGATGACCGGGCTCGTTTCGGAGAGGCCGTAGCCGACGATCGCCGTGGCTCCCAGCTCGCGCTCGATCGCTTCCACCAGCGTCGGTGAGGCGGGCGCGCCACCGATGATCGTCTCCGCGAGGCTGGACAGGTCGCGCGTAGCGCGGTCGGGGTGGTTCACCAGCGCGTTGAAGATGGTCGGCACGGCGAGGAGATGCGTCACCCTTTCGGCCTCCACCAGGCGGAGGAGGGCGGCCGGGTCGAACTTGCGGAGCATCACGTGGCGCCCTCCGGCCAGCGTCATCCAGTGCGGCGCGCCCCAGCCGTTCACGTGGAAGAGCGGCACCACGTGCAGGATCGTGTGGGCGTCCGTGATGCGCAGCACCAGGGAGGCATAGATCGCGTGCAGGTGCAGGTTGCGGTGGGTGAGGACCACGCCCTTCGGTCTGCCGGTGGTGCCAGACGTGTAGAAGAGCTCGGCCACCGCGTCCTCGTCCAACTCGGACGGAACGTGGTCGGCGGGGGCAGCCGCCAGGAGCGCCTCGTACTCATCGGCGGATCCCTCCATCGGGATGAAGCGGACCCGCGAAGCCAGCGACGGACGGAAGGTCGCCACCATCGGCTCGAAGTCGGCGTGGTAGAAGACGACCGTGGATCCAGCATCGCCCAGGATGTACTCGATCTCGGGCGCCGAGAGGCGGATGTTCAAGGGATTGAGCACCGCTCCAGCCTCGAGAACGCCGTAATAGGCCTCGAGCAGCTGGTGGCTGTTATAGGTCAGGAAGCTGACTCGGTCGCCTGGTTGGACGCCCAACCCCCGCAGCGCGTTCGCGAGCCGATGGGTGCGCTCGGCGTATTGGGTGTAGGTGAAGCGCCGATCCCCGTCGACGACGGCCTCCACGCCGCCGTAGAACGCGGCGGCCCGGTCGCGGAACTCCAGGACGCTCAATGGGACGCGCACCGGTCACAACCCTCTGCATTTCTTGGAAACGCGGCGAGCATACGCCCCGTCCCGCCTCCCTATACTCGGCCGATGCCGTCCCCCGTCCCTCTTCTCGAGCGCTACCGAGACCTGCTCGCAACATCAGGCGAGACGTTCCCGTTGACCCTGGGCGAGGGCGGCACGCCGCTCATCCACGCCCGTCGGCTCGGGGCCGAGATCGGGCTCGACGAGCTCTACCTCAAGTTCGAGGGCACCAACCCGACCGGCTCGTTCAAGGATCGCGGGATGGTGCTGGCCGTGTCCCGCGCGTGCGCGGGCGGTGCCCAGGCGATCGTCTGCGCATCGACCGGCAACACCGCGGCCTCGGCCGCCTCCTATGCGGCCGCCGCCGGGCTCCCGTGCTTCGTCATCCTGCCCGCGGGGAAGGTGGCCCGCGGCAAGCTCGCCCAGGCGCTGGCAGCCGGCGCGCGGCTGGTCATGGTCGACGGCAACTTCGACGACGCGCTGGCGGTGGTGCGCAGGCTGGGCGACGAAGGTGCGGCGGCTGTCGTCAACTCCATCAATCCGGACCGTATTGATGGACAACAGACGGCTGCCTGGGAGATCTGCGATGCCCTGGGCCAGGCCCCGGATGCGCTCGCCCTGCCGGTCGGCAACGCCGGCAACATCACCGCCCACTGGCGCGGATTCGCGCGGTACCAGGACGAGAACCGGGTCTCCTCCCGACCCCGCATGCTCGGCTTCCAGGCCGATGGCGCCGCTCCCATCGTCCGCGGCGCGCCGGTGGCGCAACCGGAGACGGTGGCGACCGCAATCCGGATAGGCAATCCCGCGTCGTGGCAGGGGGCGCTGGCTGCGCGGGATGAATCCGGCGGGCTGATCGAGGCGGTCAGCGACGCGGAGATCCTTGCCGCTCAGCTCGACGTGGTCCGCCTGGAGGGGATCTTCTGCGAACCCGCCTCCGCGGCCGGGGTCGCTGGCGTCCGCCGCCTGGCCGGGGAGGGACGACTGGATCGGTCCCAGACGGTCGTGTGCGTGCTGACCGGCCACGGCCTCAAGGACCCGGACGCGGTGCAGGCGGAGGAGGGCACGCTCACGCCGATCCCCGCCCAGCTCGATGCGGTACGCGCCGCCATGGGCATCTAGGACTTCGGCAGATGGTGGATCCGGCAGGCCGTCCTCGCTGCAGCTGGGCTTCGTCGGGCGATCCGGCGCTCCTCGCGTACCACGACACCGAGTGGGGTGTCCCGCTGCACGACGAGCGGGCGCTGTTCGAGCTGCTGAGCCTGGAGGGCGCCCAAGCGGGCCTCTCGTGGTCGACGATCCTGCGCCGTCGGGAGGGCTACCGGCGGGCGTTCGCCGGCTTTAAGCTGGCCGCTGTCGCCGCCTTCGGACCCGGGGACGAGGCTCGGCTCCTGGCCGATGCCGGGATCGTCCGCAACCGGGCCAAGGTTGCGGCGACCATCGGCAACGCCCGCGCCTGGCTCGCCCTCCGCGAGGCAGGGATGGATCCGGCGACGCATCTGTGGTCCTTCGTCGGCGGCGCACCCATCGACAGTGCATGGCCGGACGTGTCGCAGATTCCCGCGGAGACGGAGGCATCGGGCGCGATGTCCGCCGACCTGCGCCGCCGGGGCTTCACCTTCGTGGGCCCGACGATCTGCTACGCGTTCATCCAGTCGGCGGGGATGGTCAACGACCATGTCATCGGCTGCTTCCGCCATGCCGAGATCGCCGCCCTCGCCTGATCTCAAGCCTCATCCGGCGTGATGCCGCTGTCACGTAACTTCGAAGCTGTGTCCGCTCGGGATCCGGTTGTGACCGGCCGCGCACAAGCAGCGCCCGAAAGCCCCGCAGCCCGCCCTTTCTTGGAACTTCGGTGACGGTTCGTGCACATTGCCCGGACAAGGGGGAGCGTTGCTCGTGATTCGCTACGTTTCGGCAGGGCGCGGACGCCATCAGTCGGCCGATACACTCGGCGCACATGGCCAGCCCGAGCCTCCTCGCCAGCGTGGAGGTGCCCTCCAGCTCCGCGAACCTTGGGAGCGGCTTCGACTGCTTCGCTGCCGCGTTGAGCCTGAAGCTGCGCGGTGAGCTCCATCGGGGCGATGAGGCCGGGATCGTGCTCACGTCGCACGGCGAGGGTGCCCCGTCCGACGATGCCGACCCGGAGCAGAACCTGGTGATCCGAGCATTCCGCACGGGTCTGCGCGCCGCAGGCGGAGCTCCGGGCGGCGCAGGCGCGTGGCGGATCGAGGTCTCGTCGATGATCCCCGCCGCCCGAGGACTCGGCAGCAGCGCAGCGGCGATCGTGGCTGGCCTGCTGATGGGCGCCGCCGCAGGACGCCGCCGGCCAGAGCCGGATGAGCTGGTGGCCCTCGCCAGCGACATGGAGGGACATCCGGACAACGTATCGGCGGCGATCTTCGGCGGGATTACGCTGGCGGTCACGTCCCAGCACGAGCCGGCGGTGATCCGGCGCTTCAGGCCGCCGGAGCGATGGATCCCGGTCCTGTTCATCCCCCAGGCGGAAAGCCTCACCCACGAGATGCGCGCACTCCTGCCCGCGACCGTCTCGCACGCCGATGCCGCCGCCCAGGCCGGCCGGGCGGCATTGCTCGCCACGGCGGTCGTCACCGGCGATGCCTCACTGCTTCGGGTGGCGATGGACGACCGGCTGCACCAGCCCTACCGGCTTCCGCACCTGGTCGAGAGCGCGCGATTGATCGAGGCCGCCTACCAGCATGGGGCTTCGGGGGCATGCCTCTCCGGCGCTGGCCCCAGCGTGCTGGCGGTATGTGACTCTCCGGCGATCGCGCACGGCGTCGAGAAGGCTTTCAACACCGCCGGGGTGCGAGGGATGGCAACCCGGCTCCGCTTCGACGAGACGGGCGCCAGGATTACTGGCCCCCGGAAGGAGAGCGGCGAAACCTTCGGGGACTGATCAGCCGGTACGATGCTGCGGCCATGTCTCTCGTCACCCTTTCGGGGGTCAGCAAGTCATTCGGTCCGCAGCACCTGTTCAGCGACGTGTCGCTCCAGGTGGGGGCCGGACGGCGGATCGCGATCGTCGGCCCGAACGGCGCGGGCAAGACGACCCTGCTCGAGATCATCACCGGCGAGCAGGAAGCAGACGCAGGAAGCGTGGCGCGGGGACGTGATGTCGTCATCGGCTACCTGCGCCAGGACGTCGCCGACACGGCGGGTCGCAGCGTGCTCGCCGAGGTGCTCGCCGGCGCCGGCGTCGTGAGCGGCATCGGCCATCGGCTCGGGCACATCGAGGCCGAGCTTGCCGAGACGAGTGAGGCGGAAGAGCTCGAGGAGCTGATGGCGGAGTACGGCCGGCTCCAGGACCGATTCCAGCAGCTCGGCGGCTACGGCCTGGAGGCCGAGGCTCGCCGCATCCTCGCCGGGCTCGGCTTCGCAGAGGCCGATGTCGAGCGCGACATCGGCACCTTCTCGGGCGGCTGGATGATGCGAGTCGCCCTCGCCAAGCTGCTGCTGGCCAACCCCGACGTCCTGCTGCTCGACGAGCCCACCAACCACCTCGACCTGGCCAGCGTCGAATGGCTCCAGGGCTTCCTCGCCTCCTACGCGGGGGCCGTCGTGCTGGTCAGCCACGATCGCGACTTCATCAACACCATCGCCAACCGCATCGGGGAGCTCGCGCGGGGGACGCTCACCGAGTACGTCGGCGACTACGCGGACTTCGTCGAGGAGCGTGAAGAGCGCATCGCGCAGCTCGAACGGACCGCGGCCGCGCAGCAGCGCAAGGTCGCACAGACCGAGCGGTTCATCGAGCGGTTCCGGTACAAGGCCAGCAAGGCGCGCCAGGTCCAGAGCCGGATCAAGTCGCTCGAGCGGCTCGACCGGGTGGTGGTCCCGACCACGCGCACCAAGTCGGTGCGCTTCCACTTCCCGCAGCCGCCGCGTTCCGGGCGGGTCGTCATCCACCTCGAGGGACTCGTGAAGCGCTACGGGGAGCTGACCGTCTACGACGGGCTGGACCTCACCCTGGAGCGGGGCCAGAAGGTCGCGCTGATCGGGCCGAACGGCGCGGGCAAGTCAACCCTGCTCAAGGTCCTCGCCGGCGTCCTCCCGTTCGAGGGCGGGACGCGCGAGCTGGGGAGCAACGTGCGCGTGGCCTACTTCGCCCAGCACCAGATCGATGCGCTCAACCCCGACAACACGGTCTTCGACGAGCTGGCGGATGCCGCCCCGCGGATGACCAGTGCCCAGCAGCGCCGCCTGCTTGGCGCATTCCTCTTTTCCGGGGATGCGGTGAACAAGCAGGTCGACGTCCTCTCAGGCGGCGAGCAGACGAGGCTCGCCCTGGCGAAGTTGATGGCCGATCCCGCCAACCTCCTCTGCCTCGACGAGCCGACGAACCACCTGGACATCGCGTCGCGCGACGTGCTCGAAGACGCACTGAACGAGTTTCCGGGCACGTTCGTGCTGATCACCCACGACCGGTACCTGATCCGCAGCGTGGCGAACACGATCATCGAGGTCAACGGTGGAGCGGCGACCGTCTTTCCGGGCGACTTCGAGTACTACGCCGCCAAGCGAGGGCTCGACATCGAGGCGCGCGGAGCAACGGAGGGGAAGGCCACCCCGCGCGGCCTCGAACAGCCAGCGGCGCGCCCGCGCGAGTCGGCAGCCGCCGCCGGCGCCCGCAAGCGGGCCGAAGCCGAGGAGCGGAACCGGCGCTATCGGCGCACCCGGGAGCTGCGCGACGCGCTGGCGAGCACGCAGCGCCAGGCATCCGAGACCGATGCCGACCTGGCTCGCCTGACCGAGCGGCTGGCCGACCCAGCGGTGTACGCCGATGGCGCCCTGGCCAAACGGCTGATCGAGAGCTACAACGCCGCGCGAGATCGCGCCGCCTCGTTGGCCGAGGAGTGGGCGCGACTGGGCGAGGAGCTCGCAAAGGCCGAATCGGAGGAGGCGGTCGCGTCCGTGCTCGTGCGGTGACGGGCGCAACCGGCTCCCCCCGCGCAGTGGGGGCGGGCCTGATCGTCCTCGCGGCGATCTGCTTCGGGACGCTCGGGCCGCTCTCGCGCTTCGCCGCGGACGGCGGGGTTGGCAGCCTCGCGCTCGTCACCTGGCGAGCCGCGCTGGGAGCGGCCTGCACGATCCTCTTCATCCTGGGCAGCCTGGCGCTCGGTCGCCGGCCGCTGCGGTCGCTGCGGTCGCTCGGGGCGAGGGATCGTTGGAGCATGCTCGGCGCCGGGGTCGCGAACACCGTGCTCAACCTGGCCGTCTTCGTCGCCTTCGGGCGAATCAGCATCGCTCTCGCGCTGCTGGTCTTCTACCTCTACCCGGCGCTGGTGGCGACCGCCTCGGTGGCCTGGTTCGGCGATCGGCTCGATCCCATCCGATGGGCGGCCCTGGTCACCTCGCTCGTCGGCACCGTGCTCGTTGTGGCGGGCGCCGGCTCGCTCGGACAGGTCGACCTTATCGGGGTCGGTCTCGCGTTCCTCGCCGCCCTGGCGCAGGCGGTCTACGTGCTCTCGGCACGCCACGGCTTCGCGAATGTCCCCGGGCCCCAAGCAGCGGCGACCACCATGCTGCTGGGCGCCATGTTCTACGTCGTCGGTGGGCTGGCCTTCGGGCAGGCGAGCGCCTTCGCCCAACCGCTCGCGTCGACCGCCGCCCTGGGTCCCGTCCTGCTGGCGGGGTTCGTCGGTGCGGGCATCCCGACCGTGTGCTTCATCACCGGGATCCGGCTGCTCGGGGCCCCGCGGGCTGCGATCCTGGCCACCCTCGAGCCGGTCGTGGGCGTCGGCCTGGCCGCCCTCCTGCTCGCCGAGCGGCCGACCCTCGTCCAGCTGGCCGGCGGCGCGTTGATCATTGCGGCAGGGGTCATGCTCCAGGTGCGCTCGCCATCGGACCTCGCCGAGCACGAGGCGCTGAGCGAGGAGGCGTCTACCTCACCGCGAATCGAGGCAAGTAGCTGAGATTCGCCTGCAGAAGGGCGTCGAGGAGGGCGTCGACGTCGATGTGGCCACCAGGGCGACCGCCAACTAGCGGATTGACTGCCAGTGCCCGACGGGCCGTGCCGCGGTCACCGGTCATCGCCGCCTCGACGGCCAGGTGCTCGTAGCGCTTCGCGGCCAGCACGAGATCTCGCTGGTCCGGCGCCAGTGGCGCGACCGCCATGGGATGCGCACCGTCGCGGTCGATCCGCGCCAGGATCTCGGTGACGTCGCCGGCGGCGAGATCGGGAAGTGCCCCCTCGTTGCGCACGTCGACGACCTGGGCGTCGCCCCGTCCGTCGTGGAGTGAGGCGATGAGCTGCGCCGCCGCCTCGCTGTAGTAGGCGCCCCCGCGGTCGTCGAGAAGCGCCGGCTTCTGGTTGAGGGTGGGGTCGCGATAAAGGTCGAGCAGCTTCCGCTCGATCTCCATCACCTCCGAGGCCCGCGTGTGGGGATGCGCCTGCTGGTCGCGCAGTACCTCGTCGAAACGGTCGTAGTAGCGCAGGTAGTACGACGGGATGGTGTGCGTTCGGCGCAGCTCGTCGAGCGGCAGGCCGACCTCGTCGGCGGTGGCCTGGCCCTCGCTGCCAAGCAGCTCACCGAGCCGATCGACTCCGTCGACGCGTACCGCACGCTCCCAGCTCAGATGATTGAGCCCCACGTGCTCGAGCTCCACGCGGTCCGGGTCGACGCCGAAGCGCCGAGCGGCCCATCGCTGGAGGGTGATCGCGACGTTGCACAGGCCGATCGCCCGGTGGCCGTCGTCGAGCAATGCCTGGGTGATGATCCCGACCGGGTTGGTGAAATCAACGATCCACGCCGTGCGCGCGGCGCGGTGCCGAACGACCTCGGCAAGCTCCAGGATCATGGGTACGGTGCGCAGCGCCTTGGCGAATCCGCCGGCACCGGTCGTTTCCTGGCCGATGGTGCCGTAGGTTGGCGGCAGGGTCTCGTCGACGAGGCGCGCCGCCTGTCCGCCGACGCGCAGCTGGATGAGGACGAAATCGGCGCCGTCGATGGCCTCATCGCGATCCAGGGTCAGGGTCAGGTGGCCGCCCCAGCCGGCGTGCTCGAGCATGCGGCGGGCGAGCCCACCAACGATCTCCAGGCGTTCTCCATCAACGTCGAGGAGCGCCAGCTCGTCCACCGGGAGGCGATCAGTGCGACGGACCAGCCCGTCGACGAGCTCGGGGGTGTACGTGCTTCCCCCACCGATGACCGCGATCTTGGTGCCCATCCATCCTCCAGGCCGGTGACGGCCGCGACCGACGCGCGCCCGCTACGCACGTAACCCTTGACAGATTGCTTATAACGTTATCATCAATCTCGCCCCACGCAATCCCCAACCCCGACCGAGGTGACATGGCGCGCTTCAGGCTCGAGATCGGCCCCGTCCCGCTGCATCACCAGGTGTACGTCGACCTGCGGGCGGCCCTCGATTCGGGGGAGTACGGGCCCGGCGACCGCCTGCCAACGGAGCGGGAGCTCGCGGCGAAGTACGGATGCAGCCTCATCACCGTGCGCCGGGCGCTGAACGAGCTGACGCGCGAACAGCGGATCGAGCGGACGCGCGGACGCGGGACATTCGTGCTCTTCCCGCGGATCGAGCGCGACCTGGCCGGGACCATGAGCTTCACCGAGGAGATGCAGAACCGCGGCCTCGACCCGCAGACACGCGTCATCGCCGCCCGAATGCAGCCGGCCGGGGAGGCCGTGGCGGCGGCCCTGGGGATCCGACTCGGGGCGCCGACCCTCTACGTCGAGCGTCTGCGGGCAGCGGCCGGCCAGCCGCTCCTGCTTGAGCTCGTGCACCTGCCCTCCGAACGGTTCCCAGGCCTCCTCGCCTCGGACCTTGAAACGAACTCGCTCTACGACCTGCTGACCAATCGCTACGGCACGCCGGTCGTGCGCGCTCGAGAGGCTCTCCAGCCCGTGCTCCTCCACGCGCGCGAGGCGCGTCTCCTTGGTCAGCCGCCACGCACCCCCGCGCTCCTCATAGAAGGCGTGGCGTTCACCGCGGACGGCAAGCCAATCGAATACGGCCGGACCTACGTCCGAGGAGATCGGACCCGGTATTTCGTCGAGCGGGTCGTCGTCCGCTCGTCCTGGCAGGAAGGCGAGCCCGAGCCGATGGTGGCCGGGCTCGAGCAGATCGGGCATCGGGCCTGAGGAAGGAGGCCGTGAGGGCAACCAGGTTCGCGCGAGGCAGATGCCACGCCGGATCAGGGCCCCGGTCCAGAGCCGGCAAGTACCAGGCGTCAAACGAGTACGAGGTAGCTTCGATGCACAAGCAGCACTCCGCGCGTGCCGCCGCGGCCATCGTGATTCTCGGGCTGATGATCACCGCATGCAGCGGCGGAAAGAACACCACCTCGTCGGGGACGGCGGGCACGCCGGAACCCAGCGGCCCGCCCGTCGAGATCAAGTGGTACTGCTGCCTCGGCACCGGCGATGACAAGAGCCAGCTGCCGATCGAGGCGAAGGTGGTCGCGGACTTCAACAAGACGCACTCGCACATCAAGCTGGTCTTCGACCACGTCGCGTACGACGGGGCTCGGGCTGCATTTGCGACCCGCCTCGCGTCCGGAACCCCTCCTGACATCGTCGGACCGCTCGGAGTAGGCGGCGCCGAAGCCTTCCGCGGCCAGTGGCTGGACCTCACGAGCCTCATCGCCAAGAACCACTACGACCTGACGCAGTACGGGCAGGGTGCGGTCGATTTCTACAAGGTGGCTGGGCAGGGGCAGATCGGCATTCCGTTCGCCGTCTATCCGTCGGAGATCTACTACCAGCCCGACATGTTCGACGAGGCCGGCCTGAACTACCCGCCCCACAAGTACGGCGACAAATACAAGATGCCCGACGGGTCGATGGTCGACTGGAACTACGACACCGTCCGCCTGATCTCGATGAAGCTGACCGTCGACCAGAGTGGGAAGGACGCCACCCAGGCAGGGTTTGATCCCAAGAAGATCGTCCAGTACGGCTTTGAGCCGCAGCGCGACGACCTGCGCGGGGAGGGTGCGTATTTCGGCGCGGGCAAGCTTGCGGCTGACGACGACAAGACCGTCCAGATCCCGCAGGGCTGGGCCCACGGGTGGAAGTGGATCTACGACGGCATGTTCAAGGACCACTTCATCATGACCAACTCGGTCTACAAGAGCACCGCCTTCAATGGCGGCGGGTACGCCTTCAACTCGGGCAAAGTCGCGATGCAGGAAAACTTCCTGTGGAACGTCTGCTGCGTGACCGATGCCGGCGGCAACTGGGACCTGGCGGCCATCCCGTCGAACAACGGCAAGCCGACGGCCGTCTTCAACGCCGACACGTTCCGGATCACGAAAGGCTCCAAGCACCCGGACGAGGCGTTCACGGTGCTGACCTACCTCCTGGGCGACGCGTCCAAGACGCTGCTGAACGCCTACTCGGCCTTCCCGGCACGAACGGCGGACCAGGGCAACTTCTTCACCGGATTGGAGGCCCAGAAGGACGCGAAGGGCAAGGCGATCTACCCGCCCAACGTCGACTGGCAGGCCGCGGTGGATGGCATCCAGTACGCTGACAACCCGAACTTCGAGGCCTGGATGCCGGCCTACAACAAGTCACTTGACCTGCTGACCCAGATGCTGACCAAGTGGAACTCGACCCCCGGGCTCAACATGGACTCGGAGATCGAGACGCTGAAGACGCAGCTCCAGGCGATCTGGGATAAGGGCTGATCCTGCGGAATTATGGCCTCCGCGCCTCACCTGAGGTGCGGAGGCCGACGCCCGGAGGGAAGCGCCAATGATCTCCCTGCGAAGGCGGCCGATGTCCCAGCTGGCCCGGCACGAGGCACGCATCGGGCTCCTGTTCCTGTCGCCGTGGATCATCGGGTTCCTGGCGTTCACCCTCGTCCCGATGGTGGCGACCCTGATCTTCACCTTCCTCAACATCAAGCTGAACCAGGACGTGCCACTGCGATTCGTGGGTCTCGACAACTACCTCGCCCTGCTAGGTGATGGGCAGGTCTGGGACTCGCTGCTGGTGACGTTCAAGTTCGCCGCCATCTCGCTCCCGGTGGCCGTGATCGTGCCCTTCTCGGTGGCGCTGCTGCTCAACAGCCGGAGCTTGCGGGGATCCAGCCTCTTCCGCGTGCTCTTCTTCCTGCCCTACGTCGTCCCCTTCGTGGCGGGCGTGCTGATCTGGGCGCAGATGCTGAACTCCGACACCGGCTGGGTGAACGGGCTGCTGAGCCTGGTCGGGATCACGGGCCCGGACTGGCTCAACGACCAGGCGTGGGTCTACCCGGGGCTGGTGATCATCGGCATCTGGGGCATCGGCGGCGGCATCATCATCAACCAGGCTGGCTTGAAGGGCATCCCCACCGAACTCTATGACGCGGCGCGCATCGACGGCGCTGGTTGGTGGGGACAGCTGGTCCACGTGACCCTGCCGATGATGTCGCCGGTCATCTTCTACACGCTCGTCCTCGCCGTCGTGGAGGTCCTCCAGTACTTCCTCGTGCCATTGGTGCTGAACCAGGGCACCGGCGAGCCAGGCGGGTCAACGCGGTTCTTCAACCTCTACCTCTACCAGACATTCTTCTCCTACCAGGACATGTCGTACGGCGCGACCATGGCCTGGCTCCTCTTCGCCGTGACCCTGGCGATCACCGGCGTGCTCTTCTGGAGCGCGCGCTTCTGGGTCTATTACGCAGGCGAAGGCTCCTCGTCGTGAGCGACCAATGAGCGTCACCGCCCAACGGCCGACTTCGGCCGTGCCGTTGCCCGCGGCGAGAGTCACCAGGCGCCGCTCCCCGCGCGAGACCCGGAACTCGTTCCTGCTGACCTTCGTCGCGATCGTGCTGCTGGCCGGCTTCCTCTCCCCGCTCATGCGCTCATTCGCCCTGTCGTTCCAGACCCCCGAGCAGATCTCGCAGGTGGGAGCGCCGCTCTGGCCGGCGAGCCCTCGCACATACGAGTACGAGGGACGGACCTATGACGTGTACCAGGTGCCGGTGGACGGGGCGAAGAAGGAGCTGGCCCTCGTCAAGAAGGGCCGGACCGAGAGCCAGTTCGTGGATCCCGCCAACCCTGGCGCGGGTGTCGTCACGTGGCAGGGATCGTGGCGGACGCTGGATCCGAGCCTCACCTTCGCGCCCACCTTCGACAATTACACCGATGTCTGGCGTCTCCTCAATTACCCGCAACTCCTCTTCAACACGGCGGCCATCGCCTTGATCGGGATGCTCGGGACGCTCATCTCGTGCACGCTGGTGGCATACGGGTTCGCGCGCTTCCGATTCCCGGGTCGTGGCGTCCTGTTCCTGATCCTGATCGCCACCATCTTCCTGCCCGCCGCGGTGACCCTGATCCCGACCTACACGATCTTCGTGAAGCTCGGCTGGGTGGGGACCTGGTTACCGTTGCTCGTGCCGACCTTCTTCGCGAATGCCTACGACGTCTTCCTGCTGCGCCAGTACCTGCTCACGATCCCGCGCGAGATGGATGAGGCGGCGGCCATCGACGGTGCCGGGCCGCTGCGCACGCTGGTCTCAGTGATCGTCCCCCAGGCGTGGCCGGTGATCATCGCGGTGGCCATCTTCCACATCGTCTACTCGTGGAACGATTTCTTCGCACCGCTGATCTATCTGTCCACCAAGCCAGAGCTGCAGACGCTCGCCGTCGGCCTCGCCCAGTTCAGCGCCAACCGTTCTGCGCAGGAGCCGGGGCTCATCCAGGCGGGGACACTCCTCACCCTGATCGTCCCGGTCATCATCTTCCTGATCTTCCAGCGCGCATTCGTGCGGGGCGTGGTGATCACCGGAGTCGAGAAATAGCCGGCCGCTTCCGCGTCGCCCTCACTTTCGACGCTGAGCATCCCGACCGCCCGGCTCGCGAGGGGTGCTCCGAACAGGTCGTGGAGATCCTCGAGCGCGAGGAGGTGCCGGCCACCTTCTTCATCCAGGGCCGATGGGCGGAGGCCGAGCCCGACCTTGCACGGCGCATCGCGGACCGTCACCTCGTGGGCAGCCACTCGCACTACCACGCCCGCATGCCGCTCCTCTCGCCTGCCGGCCTGCGGTCCGACGTGCGGGCCGCGGAGAACGCGATTCGACGCGCGACGGGCCGCGACCCCCAGCCCTGGTTCCGCTGCCCGTTCGGCTCGGGAGCCGATGACCAGGCCATCGTGGACGCCCTGGCCAGGCTCCGGTATCGGCATGTCGGCTGGCACGTGGAGGCGTTCGAATGGCGACCACGCGCCTCGGCGAAGGTCGTTGCCGAAAGGATCGTGAGCGGCGTCCTTGAACACGGCGACGGGGCGATCGTGCTGCTTCATCCGTGGCCGACACCGGTCGCCGCGGCCTTGCCGGGCGTCGTGGCGCGGCTGCGGCGCGCCGGCGCACAGCTGGCGCGGCTCGACGAGCTCGACCTCCCTCCGGGCCTTGCGCCGATTGGCTTCCCGCAGCCCGCGGCCCGAAGGTGACCAACGCCCAGATCGCCATCCTCGCGGTCGATGGTGGCAACTCGAAGACCGACGTCGCCCTCGTCTCCGTCAGCGGCGAGCTCCGCGCTCTCGTGCATGGCCCGACCGTCTCGCACCAGCAGGTCGGGCTCGAGGACGGTATTGCACGCCTCGATGAGCTCGTCAGCCGTGCGGCCCGCGACGCCGGTCTCCACCCTACCCGGCGGCCCATCGCCGAGGTCGCGGTCCTGTGCCTCGCGGGAGCCGACTACCCGATCGACGTGCGCCGGCTGACGCGCGCATTCGCCTCCCTGGACCTCGGCCACGAGCTGATCATCCGCAACGACGCGTTCGCTGGCCTGCGTGCCGGGACCAGCCGGGGTTGGGGCGTGGCCGTCATCGCCGGTTCTGGCATGAACTGTGTCGGGATGGCACCGGACGGTAGGAGCGCAGCGTTTCCGGCCGTGGGTGATATCGCTGGAGACTGGGGAGGGGGCTCATCCCTGGGGCACGAAGCGCTCTCGGCGGCGATCCGTGGCCGCGACGGACGAGGGCCTCGCACGCGTCTCGAGGTCACGGTGCCCGAATTCTTCGGCTACCGGCGACCCGCCGACCTGACCTACGCGCTGTACGGCGAACGCATCGACCAGGACCGACTGCGCGAGCTGGCTCCACTGGTGTTCGACGCGGCGGCGGCCGGCGATGCCGTTGCGCAAGGGATCGTCGACCGCATGGCGGACGAGGTGGCGGTTATGGCAGTCGCCATGCTGCGTCGACTGCGACTCGTGCGGCTCGAGGTCGAGGTCATCCTGGCGGGAGGGATCATCAACGCCCGCGACCCAGCGTTCTACGCTCGGATCGAGGCCCGGGTTCTGAAAAGCGCCAGGCGGGCACGGCTGCGGCGGGTCGCCGCGGCTCCCGTCCTCGGAGCCGCTCTCATCGGCCTCGATTGGCTGCGACCGCCTGATGCGGCCGCCAGCGAGGCTCGGCTTCGCGAAGCCCTTGGGGCCTAGTCGTCCAGGGATCGTCGGACGCGGCTCAGCCCGATGACCCCATGAGGGCGGCGTGCACGGCGCGTGCCGCGTTGGGGCCCTGGGCGATCGGCACCTCCGCCCAGACGACGCGCAGCCCGCCCTCATCGAACGAGCCCTCGCCGAGCGCTGGCAGCGGCAGGAGCTCAGGCATTCGCTGGGCGGGGCCGACCAGGCTGATCCGGGCGATTCGCTCCTTGGCATCGATGGCCAGCATCAGGGGCCCTGGATCGCCCGGATCGCGCCAGAGATTGGGGCGGACCTCGGTCATCGGCTGACCGTCCGCGACCGCCCTCACCATCAATCGCAGACGACCGCGCCGCGCGCGCCGCACCGCAACCGGATGGACCACCTCCGCGCCCAGCTCGGCGAGCAGCTCGAGCTGCAACGCATCGACGACCGGAAGGAAGCGCGCCGCGGGCACCAGGTGGGGGTCCGCCTCCATCACCCCGCCGGTGTCCTTGAAGAGCTCGCAACGGTCGGCGCGCAGGGCCACCGCCAGGACAACGGCGGAAAGGTCGGTCCCGCCGCGGCCAAGCGTGGTCAGCTCACCGTGGCTGCCGACGCCCTGGAAGCCAGCGACCACCGGCACCAGGTCGGCGGCAAGCGCCTGCCGGAGCGGCCGCGAGTAGACCCGGCGCACCTCGGCGCCAAGGTGCGCGGCCGCGGTGCGAATGCCCGCCTCGGCGCCGGAGAAAGAGCGCGCCGGGATGCCGCACGCCTGCAGGCCAAGTGCGAAGAGCGCGGCGGAGAGGGCCTCCCCCGTGGCCAGGGCTCTATCCGTCTCGCGAGCCAGCGGCGAGTCCGCGGAATGGCGTGGCTCGCGCAGCGAGCGGTCACCCACGGGAAGGAGCACGGCCGCGGCCGAGAGGATCGTGTCAGTCACGCCCTCGAAGGCACTGACCACCACGACAGGTCGCAGGCCGGCCTCGCGCTGAGCCGCGACCACGGCAACAGCCGCGGCGATGTCCTCCGGCCGGCGCAGCACCGAGCCGCCGAACTTGTCGACAACGACCAGTCCGGGCGAGGTCATGGCGCGTGGAGGTGGCGCATCGGCTGCACAAGGTAGCGCAAGCCTGCCTGCTACCCTCGGCGGATGGCTCGACGAGGGACCGATTCGTCCCTCCGGTCGCCCGGCCTCGTCGGGGCTCGGCGAACGGATGGGGGTGCGCTCCGCCAGATCAGGCGGGCGGTCCTCGACTGGTACGCCGCCGAGCACCGCGACTTCCCGTGGCGTCACACGCGGGACCCGTACGCGGTCCTCGTCAGCGAGGTCATGCTCCAGCAGACTCAGGCCTCGAGGGTCGCGGAGCGGTTCCCGCAGTTCCTCGATCGCTTTCGATCTGCTGCGGAACTCGCTGCCGCGTCCGACGGTGAGGTGCTCGCCGCGTGGTCCGGGCTGGGATACAACCGGCGCGCGATCGCCCTGAAGCGGACAGCGGCGCGGGTCGCGGAGGACGGCTGGCCGCGCTCCGTGTCCGACCTCCAGCGCCTTCCCGGGATCGGCCCGTATACGGCGCGCGCGATTGCCAGCCTGGCGTTCGAAGAACCAGTCGGGGTGGTCGACACGAATGTCCGGCGCTGGCTCGTCCGACGCTTTGGCCTCGACCCCACAGGGGCCGATGGCGCTCCTGTCCGCCTCCAAGCCCTCGCTGATGCGCTGGCAGCCCCAGGCGGCGGAACGGCCGACCCGGACGAGGTCGCGGCCTGGACGCACGCGACCATGGAGCTGGGTGCCGCGGTCTGCACCGCCCGACGCCCGGCGTGCGCGGCGTGCCCGATCGCGGTCGGGTGTCCGTCTCAGGGGCATGCAGGCGCCGTTCCGGTGCCGCGCCACGCGCCGTTCCCTGGCTCGTCCCGTGCCGTGCGGGGCGCGATCCTCCGGCTGATCGCCTTCGCGCCGCATCACAGGCTGCCGCAAGCGGACCTCCACGGCGCGATGCGTGGCCTGCTCGACCGCGATCCCGCGGCGGCGACCGCCGAGGCGCTTGCCGGCCTCGAGCGCGACGGCCTCGTCCATCGGCAAGGGGCATTCGTGCGGCTTGGCGCGCGGGAGGCACGGGAAGGCGCGGCTACAATCGACCCATGAGCCCCGACCCGTCCCCTTCTGCGGAGCCCGCGACCACCGTTCAGAACGACCTTGATGAGACGGCGGGGCTGGCCGTCCGCGTCGGCGATCAGGTCCCTTCTGTCGGGTTGCGAGCCTCCGACGGGTACCTGCTGAATCTGCGGAGCTTCGTCGGACGTCAACTCGCCGTCTTCGCCTTCTTCGCCGCTCCGACCGCCAAGGGGGCACAGCTCCGGCGCGGCACGCGACTCGCCGATGCCCTGGCAGCCGGGGCTCGCCGCCTGGAAGCGGCAGGCGTCGCGGTCGTGGGCGTCACCTGTGACAGCGAGGAGCAGCAGCGGGCTTGGATCGATGAGCGCCACCTGCCCTTCCTGCTGTTCAGCGACGAGCGCCGTTCTGCCGTGGAGCGCCTGGGCATCCCGCTGACCGAGGTCGACCGGAACTACAACATCGCCCGGCCGATTCTGTTGCTGGTCGGGCGGGACGGTCGGGTGGCGGCCATCATCGCCGACCCCGAGCCCGAGTATGCAGTCGACATCGTTCTCGCCGCCGCCCGCCGCGCTGAGGGTCGCGACGATGACGCGCAACCCCCTGGACCTCCGGAGGCGGCCGCCTGACCTCGTCGATGCTCGCTGCTCGGCTGCATGCGCCGGGCGAGCCGCTCAGCCTCGAGCAGGTCCCGCTGCCCGAGCCGGTCGGGACCGAGGTGCGGGTGCGTGTCGCAGGATGCGGGGTCTGCCGAACCGATCTCCTCATCGCATCCGGCGAGACGACCCGGGTCGAGCTGCCCCTCACGCTCGGCCACGAGATCGCGGGCCGGATCGACGCCGCCGGCGCGGAGGCCGGCCCGTTCCTCCAGGATGCGGGCCTCAGCCACGACGAGGCGGTGGTCGTCTTCGGCGGTTGGGGCTGCGGTGTGTGCGGCGAGTGCCGTACCGGACAGGAGCAGCGCTGCCCATACGGGCGCTCGCCCGGCTTCCAGGTGGATGGTGGGTACGCGGAGGCGGTGCTCGTCCCGCATCCCAGGCACCTTGTGCCGCTGGAAGGCCTCGATCCGGTCCACGCCGCACCGCTGGCGGACGCCGGGGTCACCTCGTACCGCGCGGTTGCCCGCGCTGAGCCCTGGCTCGTGAACGGCGGGCGCGTGCTGGTTATCGGCCTTGGCGGCCTCGGCCAGTTCGCGGTCCAGTACCTCCGCCAACGGAACGGCGTGCGCATCGGGGCTGTCGAGCC
The DNA here is from genome assembly GCA_030774475.1 of Chloroflexota bacterium. Classification (GTDB taxonomy): domain Bacteria; phylum Chloroflexota; class Limnocylindria; order QHBO01; family QHBO01; genus CF-82. The sequence goes on from JALYLB010000114.1 coordinate 23,118, forward strand.
AAATGCGATGCGGCGCCAGCTGGCCGACAGCCTGGGCGCCGATGTCGCGCTGGCGGACGCCAAGCCGGCGTCGGTTCGCGAGGCGCTTGGCGGAGACCCGGACGTGGTCTTCGACTTCGTCGGCAGCGACGTCACCATCGGCCAGGCGTCGGCGATCGTGGCCCCTGGCGGGCTCGTCATGCTCGTCGGCGAGGCCGGCGGCCATGCCCGCTTCGGCTTCGATACGCCGCTCGAGAGCTGGCTGACAATGACAGCCTGGGGCTCGCTCGGCGACCTGCGCGACGTGGTCGCCATCGCTCAGCGGGGTGGGGTGCAATGGGCGACCGAGACGATGCCGCTGGCCGATGCTCAGGATGCGCTCGCCCGCCTCGCCGCAGGCACGGTCGCGGGCCGGATTGTGCTGTTGCCTGTGCGCACCGCTTAGATTGCGCTATCCCGATGCGCGGCGTACAACAGACTCACCGCCCGGGAGAGCTCCTGAATTGCACGACAGACCGATGCCCGACGCCTATCGGGTGCTCCAGGTCGATCCGTCGGCCCACGAGGTGGTGATCCGGGCCGCCTACCACGCCCTCGCTCGCCGCTACCACCCGGACGGGGAGAACCCCGACGCGAACCGGATGTCGGAGCTCAATCACGCCTACAACCTGGTGCGCGACACCCTTAAGCGACGCGCGTACGACCTCGAGCGCATGGCCACCCCGGGACGCGCAGCCAGCATGCAGCCGGTCGGTCCAGGAGCCCCGGACGTCGTGGTTGCGTCGAGTGTCCCCCCACCTCACGTTGAGGTATCGCCGAACGCGGGCCCCTTCTCGCGTCTCCGGCCGCAGGCTGGAGCCAACGAGCAATGGAGCCGCCTCGATTTCGGACGCTACTCCGGCTGGTCGCTCCGCGACCTGGCGCGGCATGACCCGGACTATCTCCGCTGGCTTGTCCGCCACTCATCCGGTCTTCGGTACCGGAGCGAGATCGAGCGCCTGCTGCCCGATGCCGCCGAGGCCGCTCGCGCGGCGCGCGCAGCCAACCGCTAGCCGGGCGCCCGAACAAGCGTCTCCCCTCGCCCGCCGCGGCCGATGGCTCAGCGGTCGCGGCCGAGCAGGCGGGTGAAGAACCCCTTGGCCGCGGGCGGCTCGTAGAAGGGCGGCGCGACAGCCTCGTAGTGGCTGCGCAGGGTCGGGGCCCGGAGATCGGTCACGATCAGGTTGCGACGCGATCCCAGGTGCTCCGACGCCAGTGCGTGCAGGCGATTGCGGACCGCGTCGAACTCGCTCAGGGGTGCGTCCGCGTCGAGCTCGACACCGACCGTCCAGGCGGTCCCGACCCGCAGCAGCCAGGCGCGTTGCACCGCTGGTAGCTCGAGGAGCGCCGCGCGCATCTCGCCGCCAAACGGCTCGGGGATGGCCTGCGGCGCCTCGAGATCAGGGAGCGCGCCGAGCGGGCGCCGTGACCGGAGCGCTTCGGGGCTGGCGAGATCGATGCCGGCCAGCAGGAAAGGAAGCACCCCCGCCGGGATCTCCACCTGGTCCGGGCTCCCGGGATTGACGATCACTCGCTCGTCCGCCCGCTCCGCACGCTCGCAGAGCTCGCGGCCTGGAAGGGTGACGTGGTCGCTGTCCGGCGGGCCGAGAACGGCGAAGGCCTCCATGCTGCTGAACGCGGCGAGGAACCTGCCGCGGGCATCCGAGCCGTGGCGCATCGAGTCCAGGCTGAGCAGGGAGGGGTCCGGCGACTCGCCGCTCGAGGAGCGGATGGGCACCAGCAGCTCCTGGTCGAGCAGCGCGACGATGTCCGAAACCCCTCCGGGCTCGGGCGCCGGATCGGGCTGCGCCTCGACAACGTCGCCTGCTTCGGCCGGCGTGGCAGGCTCGGTCGACTCGGTCGGCTCGGCCGCCTCAGCCGGGGCCTCAGGATCCGGCTGACGGTCGGTGGGGCGGCGCATGTCGGGCTCGGGCGGCCACTCGTCGCTCATGCCATCCCGACCCGCTCTGCGAGCGTCGCCAGCGCAGCATCGATGCGCCCCAGGCATCGGTCGCGGCCGAGGAGCTCCATCGAGCCGAAGAGCGGGGGCGAGATGGTCCGCCCGGTGACGGCGACGCGCAGCGGCTTGAAGAAGTCGCCGGCCTTCCAGCCCATCGCCTCGGCCGCGGCCCTGCATCGGCTCTCGAGCTCGGCGGCGTCGAAATCCGCCGCGCTCACCGCAGCAAGCTCGTCGCGCGCACGAGCCAGCGCCGCGGCGGCCGCTGCAGCATCAGCCTTCTTCGGGAGGAGGTCATCGGGCCCGTAGTGCTCGGCCACCTCGGCATCAGACTCGACCAGGAACGCGAGCAGCTCCACGGCATCACCGAGACGGACGAGGCGCTCCTTGATGAGCGGGGCGACCGCCAGCAGGCCCCGGTCGTCGAGCGTGTCCGGGACGAAGGGGCGCAGGCGCAGTGCCAACTGTTCATCGGTCAACGCCCGTATGTAGACCCCGTTGAGGTAGTCGAGGCGATCCTTGTCGAAGACCGCGCCAGCCTTGTGGACGTGCCCGATCTCAAACCGATTGGTGAGATCCGCGAGGGTGAAGATCTCCTCCTCGGTCCCCGGAGACCAGCCCAGGAAGGCGAGGAAGTTGACCATGGCCTCGGGGAGATAGCCCTCGTCGCGATAGGCAGCGATCGAGGTCTGGCTCTTTCGCTTGCTCATCTTGGTGCGATCAGGGTTGAGGATGAGCGGGATGTGCCCGAAGACCGGCTCGGGATAGCGCAGGGCGCGGAAGAGGAGGATATGCAGTGGCGTGTTCGACAGGTGATCCTCGCCGCGGATGACGTGGGTGATGGCCATCGCGTGGTCATCGACGGCCACCGCGAAATGGTAGAGCGGGACCCCGTCCGAGCGGACGATCACCCGGTCGCCGCCGAGCGCGTCTGACGCGAACTCGACGCGGCCGCGGATGAGATCGTCGAAGGCGACCCGCTCGTCCGGCACGCGGAAGCGCACCGCCGGCCGGCGTCCCTCGGTCTCGAAGGCGGATCGCTCGGCATCGGTCAGGTCGCGACAGCGGCCGTTGTAGCGCGGTGCCTGCTTGCGCGCCTCCTGCTCGCGACGCACCGCCTCGAGCTCGTCCGGCGTGCAATAGCAGCGGTAGGCCTGTCCCGATCGGAGCAGCCGCTCCGCCTCGGTGGCATACAGCGCCAGGCGCTGGCTCTGGCGGTACGGACCGTACCCGCCGATCTCGTCCCCACCGGCAACCTGGGGTCCCTCGTCCCAGGTGATCCCCAGCCAGTGGAGGTTCTCGATGATGTCCTCCTCGAACTCGGCGGTATTGCGGGCGGTGTCGGTGTCCTCGACGCGCAGCACGAAGGTGCCGCCGACGTGCCGGGCGACGAGGTAGTTGTAAAGGCTGGTGCGGGCCGTCCCGATATGCAGCGGCCCGGTGGGGCTGGGTGCCATGCGCACGCGGACCGCGCGGTCGGGACCGCTCAGGGAGGTCGTCATCGGTCCGCCGATGGTAGCAGGCGGGCTGGTCGGGCCACGAAGGCCGGGCGGCTGGATCGGCTAGCGATCCTTCTCGCGCTTCCAGCCCAGGCGGCGACGGAAGAGGCCGATCCAGCCAAGCTCTGATTGGCGCTCCTCGGTGTGCGGCGGCAGCGCGTGGAGCTCGTCCGATGTGTACGCAACGTCGATGTGCGATGAGGTCATGAGGGTGACGTCATCGGCGGGCACGAACACCTCGTGGCCGAGCCGCCCAAGGTGCACGACGATCCCGTGGAAGATGTCCTCCTGGTCCGATCCGAGCATGTCGGAGATCGTCCCAACCTGCTCTCCCTCGGAGCTGCGGACAGCGGTGTCCTGGAGGACGCCGCGCCACGCGATCGGCTGCTCGGGGTCGTGAGGACGATCGCCCTCTCCGTCACTATCGGCCATATCAGGGCTTCCCTTCTCGTTCGGGCCCGCTCTCGGAGGTTGCACGGAGCGTGCCGCAGGGCGACGCGCTCACCGAAGTGTGAAGACCGAGCGTACCTCGCCGGCAACCACCCCACGCGGGTCGAGGACCGGCGGAGCCGCGAATTGGCCCAACTCTTCAAGAGCGGTGTCGGACAGGACCCCCAGCTGCCCGAGCGCCGCAAGGACCGCCACCGACCCCGCTCGGCGCCCGCCGTCGCCGTCCTCCATCTTGACTGCCAGGCCGATGGCGCCGTCAGCCCGCGGACCGGCACGACCGGCGAGGACGCCCGAGCACAGGATCCCCTCGGCACCACCCTTGGAGACGACGGCTCCCGGCGCGGCACGCATGAGCGCGGTATCCAGGCGGCGGCGTTCACCGGCGACGAGCTCGGGATGAGCCATCATCGCGTCACGAATGCGCTCGAGGGCGCTTCGCAGAGCATCATCGGCGACGCCGGAGGGATCGGCGAGGCGGGCAAAGCAGAGCGCCGCGGCGCGCAGCGGGACGCCGAATGTGACCACGCCACAGCCATCGGTTCCAGTCAGCACCTCATCCACGGGGGTGCCGCTGACGTTAGCGACCGCCTCGAGGGCGAGCCGTTGGACGGGGTGGTCCGGCTGCCAGTAGGTCTCGACGGGCCATCCAGCTGCCTTGGCATGGAGCGCCATTCCGGCGTGCTTGCCCGAGCAGTTGTGGCGCAGCGGCGTGAGCGGCTCGCCGTCGCGCAGCAGGCGCTGCGCTGTCTCGAGGTCGAATGGCGAATGGGTCCCGCACTGCAGGACGTCCCGGCTCAGCCCGCCTTCGCGAAGGATCGCCTGAACGGTGCGGACATGGCGATCCTCACCGCTGTGGCTGGCGGCCATGATCGCCAGCGCCTCACCGGGGTTGCCGAAGTGGTAGCCGTCGAAGCGACCCGATGCGACGAAGGGGGCGAGCTGGAACGGCTTGGCCGCCGACCGCAGGAAGACCCGCTGATCGGGATCCCCGACCGCGGTCACCAAGCGGCCGTCCGGCTCGATGACCACCACCGAGCCACGATGGCGGGCCTCGACGAGGCCCGCCCGGCTTACCTCGACAAGGACCGGGGGAGCCGGGCTCGAGCGGTCCGAGGACCGCCGGCGCGTCGCTCTGGTCGGGGGCGACGTCCTACTGACCGGCGCCCGGCGCGGTGGCCTGGCGTTCTCCGCTGACCGCGTCTTCGCGATCCTGCTTGCTGAAGATCGACGGGCCATTGCCGCCCCCGGCACTTGGCCCACCCGGGCCGGTCGGGGTGGCGGCTGATGACTTGGCTGCCGGCTGCGCTGCCGTGGACGGGCGGCTCGGCTCATGCGTCATGGTCACCGAGCCCTCCCAGTGCGCGCCCTCCTTGACCACCAGCACCTGGGTCTTCACTCCGCCCTTGACACGGCCGGTAGCGCCAACCTCGAAGCGGCCGCCGCAGTCGACGTCGCCCTCGTAGTCGCCGTTGATGATGACGTTGTGCGCCTTGATCGCGGCTCGGACGCGGGCCTGGGGGCTGATGATCAGCGTCCCCTGGCACTCGATCTCGCCCTGCGCCTCGCCCTCGATCCGCAGGTCGCGGTCGCTCACGTACTTGCCGTTGAAGCGTGCGTGCGGATCGATCACGCTCTCATTGCCGGTCTCTGACCTGCGGAATTCGGACGGTGAGGGTGTCACGTCGACCTCGCTGCTGAGGGTATCGGGATAGAGGTTGCCCACGACGTCCTCCCGGGTCAGGGCGTCTGGCTTCGTGTCACGCTTGCCGAAGACCATGAGTGTTGGTTCCTCCTTCGGGAGCGCAGGCTGGGCACCGCTCGTGCGCGTGGGGTCGTTCTGGGAGCGCATAGCCTAACAGCCCCGCCAGCCGGCGGCTAGAATCCGCTCGCGATGGCCGTCCACGTCAGCTCGCACCCCCTCGTCGCCCACAAGCTTTCGCTGCTGCGCGACAAGACCACCACCCCCAAGCAGTTCCGGGAGCTGGTGCGCGAGCTCTCCTGGCTTCTCGGCTACGAGGCCATGGCGGACCTCGCAACGTCCCCGATCACCGTCGAGACGCCGCTCGAGCGGATGGCCGGAGCCGAGCTGGAGCCAGGCATCGGCCTCATCCCGGTCCTCCGCGCCGGTCTCGGGATGGTCGATGCCATGCTGGAGCTGATGCCCACGGCGCAGGTCTGGCACATCGGCCTGTACCGAGATGAACGAACCCTCAAGCCGGTGGAGTACTACAACAAGCTGCCCGACGCGGCCACGGTCCAGGTCTGCCTCATCCTGGATCCGATGCTGGCCACCGGCGGCTCCTCGGCGGCCACGGTGGACATCCTCAAGGCATGGGGCGCGGCGCGCATCAAGCAGGTCTGCCTGATCGCCGCTCCGGAGGGGATCGCCACGCTTTCGACGGCGCATCCCGATGTCGACATCCACGTGGCAGCGGTCGACCGCGAGCTCAATGAGCGGGGATACATCGTGCCCGGGCTGGGCGATGCCGGCGACCGCCAGTTCGGGACGTTCGCCGGTCCGGCGTCGCAGCCTGGCCACGCTTCCGACGAGACGGCAGAGATCGTCCGCAAGCTGCAGCGCAACCTGTCCGCGAGCGCTGAGATGGGAGGCAGGCAACGAAATGCCCCGAAGGAACCGCGTTCGGACCGTTGATGCAATCTCCGGTGCCGTTGGCTGCCCCTTCGGGACCGCCAGAGAATAGGCGGGACCGGCCAGGCCCCACAATCCCCCTTATCCCCGAGTTTCCCGCGACCACGACTGGTTATCCACAACCCGTCCCCATGTGGATACGCATCGCCCGAGGTGCCGGGCAGCAGCGACAACGCGCAGGGCGACCATCGCGGCGCCTTGCTACCCTCATCCCATGCCACGCCGCGTGCTGTTCATCTGCACCCACAACAGCGCCCGCTCGCAGATGGCGGAGGGAATGCTGCACGCCTGGGGCGGTGCCGACTGGGAGGCGCGCTCCGCCGGGGTCGAGGCGAGCTTCGTGCGCCTGGAGGCGATCGAGGCCATGGAAGAGATCGGGATCGACATCAACGACCAGCAGAGCAAGTCCCTGGATCGGTACATGGGCCAGGCGTGGGACTACGTCATCCCGGTCTGCGAGGAGGGAGCGGCAGTCTGCCCCATGATCCCGGGCAGCCACGTCGTCGAACCCTGGCAGTTCGACGACCCTGCCGCCGCGGTCGGGACTGACGAAGAACGCCTCACCGTCTTCCGGCGAGTCCGCGATGAGATCGCGGTCAAGGTCCGCGACTTCCTGGACCGACACCCCGCAGAACCTTGAGCACCGCGGTTCCCCTCTGCCCGCATTGCGCGGCGCCGGCCGAACGGCCCCTGATCTGCCAGCGGTGCGGCTGGCGCTGGGTCGCCAACCCGTTCGCGGCCGCCGGCGTGCTGATCGAGCGCATGGGAGCCGACGGCGAGCCATCGGTCCTCCTCCTCAGGCGCGCGATCGAGCCGGGGCTCGGCGACTGGGACTTGCCGGCGGGCTACCTCGACCCGTCCGAGTCAGCGGAGGAGGGCGCCCTCCGGGAGGCGAGCGAGGAGGCCGGCCTGCCGATCGAGCTCGTCGCCCTCGCCGGCGTCTATTCGACCAAGTCGGCGAACGTGGTCGCGAGCGTCTTCCTCGCGCGCCCGCTGGATCCCGAGCCGCAGGTCCGCCTCGACTTCGAGTCCTCCGACTACGCGTGGGTCAGCCGAGCCGATGTCGAGGCCTGGCTGCCACGCATGGCGTTTCGCTCCATGGCGCTCGCGGTGGCGGACTGGGCCGCGGGGCGCGTCGGGGTCCCGCGCGCCGGGCAGATGCACTGAGCGCGTCCTAGTTCGATAGCCGGCCGGCGAGCTCCTGCAGCAGTGAGCGCGTGATGCCCGGCTGCTCGAGCCACGGGAAGTGCCCGACCTTTGGGAGGATCCGCAGTTCGGCGCCCGGAATGATCTGGGCCGTGCGTACCGCCTCCGCGGATGGGATCGGGTCCAGCTCGCCGTGGATGAGCATGGTGGGGACGGCCAGGCCGGGGAGCCCGAGCTCGAGGGTGCGTGACGCGAAATGCTCGTTGATCGAAGCCCAGGCAGCGCGCTGCCCGACCGGGTCGCTGAGCATCGGAGGCATCTCGCTCGCAGTGGACGGGTCGCCGAAGTAGTACGGCCACAGGATGCGCAGGCCTTCCGGTGCGGCGACCTCGGTCGCCTCCTCCGAGCTCTCTCGCGCATCGACCTCCTCGTACCGGGCCCGCTCCTCTTCGGAGAGCTGTCGCAGCAGGTTCTCCCCGAACTCTTCGGCCCCGCCGTCCCCGATCGCCCAGAGCGCATCGATCGGGGCGAGGCCCAGGAGGCGGGGTGCGTGATCGCCATATGCATCGCCAGATGGCCGCCCCAGGAGTGGCCGGCAACGATCGCTTGCTCCCAGCCCAGCCCGTCGAGGACACGGATCGCATCGGCGACGTGACCCTCCACCGTCCTGTCGCCGTCGGCAAGGGAGGGTGGCAGGCCGCGCTGCTGGTAGTGGAATACGGTGAAGGCTGGAGCGAGCTCGGCTGCCAGCGATGCCAGGTAATCGGAGAGGCCCGGCCCGCCGTGCAGGAGCAGGAGCGGTGGACCATCCCCGCTCAGCCAGCCGCCGATGCGGCCACCCTCGACCTCGATACCGATCTCGCGCGCTGGCGACGGGGGTGGGCTCATCGGGCGCAGTATCCGCCCCGGCGCAAGCGGTCCCGCCGGGCCAACGGACGTGCTGCGCTACACTCGACCGACGCTCGCGCGCAGGAGAACCATGCCCGAGTCCCACCTCACAGTCGCCGTCACCGGCGCGGCCGGCCAGATCGGCTACGCGCTCCTCTTCCGAATCGCATCCGGCCAGATGTTCGGGCCGTCGACCACCGTCGACCTCCAGCTCCTCGAGCTTGAGCCGGCGCTCCCGGCGCTCGAGGGGGTCGCCATGGAGCTCGAGGACTGCGCCTTCCCGTTACTACGGAGCATCGTCCGCACCTCGTCCGCGGACGAGGCCTTCTCGAACGTGAACTGGGCCCTGCTGGTGGGCGCGGTGCCGCGCAAGGTCGGGATGGAGCGCAAGGACCTGCTCACGATCAACGGTGGGATCTTCACCGCCCAGGGCCAGGCGATCGCGGCCAACGCCGCGCCCGATGTCCGCGTGCTGGTGATCGGCAACCCGTGCAACACCAACTGCCTGATCGCGGCGGGGAATGCACCATCCATCCCCGCAGAGCACTGGTTCGCGATGACCATGCTGGACCAGAGCCGCGGGCGCTCGCAGCTGGCCCGGAAGGCCGGCGTCCCGGTCTCCGAGGTGCGCGACCTCGCGATCTGGGGCAATCACTCCTCGACGCAGTTCCCGGACGTCTATCACGCCACGATCAGTGGTCGGCCGGCCGCGGAGGTGATCGGGGACGAGGACTGGCTGCAGGGCGAGTTCATCACGATGGTCCAGCAGCGCGGCGCCGAGGTCATCAAGGCGAGGGGACTATCGTCGGCGGCCAGCGCAGCCAGCGCGGTGATCGACACCGTTCGGAACATCTCCCAGGCGGACGGCGAGATCTTCTCCGCCGCCATCCCCGCTCCGGCCGAAGGGGGCTACGGGGTGCCGGAAGGGCTCGTCTTCGGCTATCCGCTGCGCGCCACGGCGCCGGGGAGCGTCGAGATCGTCCAGGGCGTCCAGCACGGCCCATGGGCCCAGGCAAAGGTCGACGCCACCCTCGATGAGCTCATCGAGGAGCGAGAGGCAGTGAAGGATCTCATCCCATGACCCACGAGACGGTGATCAGCGGCCAGCCGGGCGGAGGCGGCAACGGCGCGGGCGCACCCGCCACCTCGGCCACGCTCTCGTACGCAGGACGCACGATCCAGCTGCCGCTGATCCGCGGCACTGAGCACGAAGAGGCGGTCGACATCAGCCGGCTCCGGGCGGAGATGGGGCTGATCACCATGGACCACGGCTTCATGAACACCGGGTCGTGCCTGTCGTCGGTGACCTTCATCGACGGCGAGCGAGGCATCCTGCGCTACCGCGGCTACCCGATCGAGCAGCTGGCCGAGCAGAGCAGCTTCCTGGAGGTCGCCTACCTGCTCATCTACGGCGAGCTTCCGATCCATCAAGAGCTCGACCGATGGGTGGCCGACGTCAGCCACCACACCTTGATCCACGAGGAGATGCGCCGCTTCTTCGACAGCTTCCCGTACGACGCCCACCCGATGGCGGTGCTCGCGTCGGCGACGGTCGGGCTGTCGACCTTCTACCAGGACAGCCACGACCCGTTCGACCCGACCGCGGTCGAGCTGACGATCCAGCGCCTGATCGCCAAGCTGCCGACGCTCGCCGCCTGGTCGTTCAAGAAGGCGATCGGCCAGCCGTACGTCTACCCGAGCAACGAGCTCGATTACTCGTCGAACCTGCTGCACATGATGTTCGCGGTCCCGGCCGAGCCGTACGAGGTCCATCCTGACGTCGCCAGGGCCTTGGACCTGCTCCTCATCCTGCACGCCGATCACGAGCAGAACTGCTCCACGGCGACGGTGCGCACCGTGGGCAGCAGCCACGTCAACCTGTACGCCTCGATCTCAGCCGGCATCTCCGCGCTGTGGGGACCGCTGCACGGCGGAGCCAACGAGGCGGTGATCCGCACCCTCGAGCGGATCGTGGCCGATGGCGGCAACGTGCGGAAATACGTCGACAGGGCCAAGGACCCCAACGACAGCTTCCGGCTGCCCGGGTTCGGCCATCGGATCTACAAGAACTTCGACCCGCGGGCCAAGATCATCAAGCAGGCCGCGGACCGGGTGCTGGCCGCCACGGGGGCCGATGACCGGCTCTTCGAAGTGGCGCTCCAGCTCGAAGAGGTTGCGCTCCATGACGAGTACTTCGTTGCCCGCAAGCTCTACCCCAACGTCGATTTCTACTCGGGGCTCATTTACCGCGCCATCGGCTTCCCCAAGAACATGTTCACCAACTGCTTCGCGATTGGCCGGCTGCCGGGCTGGATCGCCCAGTGGAAGGAGATGATCGGCTCGCCGGAGACGAAGATCAGCCGGCCGCGGCAGATCTACAGCGGTGAGACGGTGCGCGACTATGTCGCGCTCGATGCCCGCCAGGCGCCAGCCTGACCGATGTACCTGCGTCAGCAGCTCGGCCACACTGGGTGAGGCGTGTCAGTCGCGGATTTGACATGCGCACTCTCAAGGAATCCGGCATAACTACGCGCACATGCGATTGACCGTCCTCGGGCGAAGCCCCGCCCGACCGAATCCGGGCGAGGCGTGCGCCGGATATGTGGTGGAGGGCGGCGGGTCACGGGTGATGCTCGACGCCGGTCCCGGCACGGTCGCCCAGCTCCTGCGCCGCAACACGCCGGACGAGCTCGACGCGGTGCTGATCAGCCACATGCACACCGATCACTGCCTTGACCTGATCACCCTCCGCTACAGCTATCCATGGATCGACGTCGCCAAGAAGCGGCTGCTGGTGATCGTGCCGCCCGGCTCCATGGCGCAGCTCACCGAGCTGGCGCTGGGCGCGGGCTACGCGAACTTCTTCGACAAGAGCTTCATCTTCGACGAGCACGACGGGAAGCGTCCCATCGAGATCGGCAACCTCCGTTTCGAGCCCGATGAGACCCAGCACTACGTCCGCACCTGGGGCTTCCGGGTCACCTCCCGGGGCATTGACGAAGATCGGAACCGGGTCTTCGCCTATTCCGCCGATGCGGGTCCGTGCGCCGCCCTGCCGCGTATCGCCGATGCGTCGGACCTCTTCCTCTGCGAGGCGGGACTGCGCTCGCTCAAGGAGGATGATCCGGCGCCGCAGAGCCGTGGCCACCTGCTGCCGTCGGAGGCGGCGGAGGTTGCCCAGGGGGCGGGCGCCAAGAAGCTCCTGCTCACCCACATTCCGCTGCCTGACGGAGGCGATTGGGCGCTCACCGAGGCCCGCACGGCGTACGACGGCCCGGTGGAGATCGCCGAAACCCTCAGGACCTACGAGGTCTAGCCGGACTCGTCCTCGCCCTGGCGGACACGTGCTCGCGCGATATAGCGATCTGCCGACCAGGTGGCGAAGGCCCAGACCACCGAGGCCACCAGCGTGAGGCCGATGGCGATGCCCGCCGCCATCGGCGCGCCAGGGCCGGGGGTCAGGCCGAACATGAGCATCGAGACAAGGAAGAAGACGAACACGACCGCGAGCATCACCGCGCCGATCTTCGCCGAGGTGACCAGGAACCAGGCGAGGGGATGGCCCTGTGCCCGGCCGGCCAGCCACAGGACGGTGGGGCCAGTGGCGCCGGTCAGCGCGGTGTAGAGGCCGGGGCCGCCGAACAGCTCGCCAACCCCCAAGCGCGACCCGAACTCGATGAGGGCGAAGATCCAGACACCGAGCAGCGCGGTCGCCGCCCCGATCCCCATCAGCCAGACCAAGAGGAGCGTCGCCGTCCCACCGGAGAGGCGCTCGACGAGCTCGCCCTTCTCGTTGGGGACGAGCTCCGTGGGACCGTCGGGGGGCAGATCGTGCGGAGGCGCTCGATCCGGCTGGCCTGGCAGGGTCACCGGCCAGTCGCCGACGCCACGAAGGCCGCCTCGAGGTCCGCGACCAGGTCCTCGGCGCTCTCGATCCCCACGGAGAGGCGGACGAGCGTCGGCGGAACGGCGAGCGGGGTATCGGCCACCGACTGGTGGGTCATCGCCGCCGGCACCTCGATGAGCGACTCCACCGCTCCGAGCGACTCCGCGAGCGTGAAGAGCCTGGTCGCCGCCGCAAGGGCTGATGCGCGCGCAGCGCCGCCGGCGGCATCGGCGACCTCGAAGCTGAGCATGGCGCCCGGGAGGCGCATCTGGCGCTCCACCAGCTCGCGCTGCGGGTGATCGGGGAGGCCGGGGAAGTGGATCCGAGCCACCTCCGCGCGCCCAGTGAGCCACGAGGCGATGGCGGACGCGTTCGCCGATGCGCGCTCCATGCGCAGGGCCAGGGTCCGCAGGCCTCGCAGCACGAGCCAGCAGTCGAACGGGGACGGGACCGCGCCGGCGGCGTTCTGGTGGTAGTGGAGCCGTTCTGCCAGGTCGTCCCGGCGGGTCACGAGCAGGCCGCCGACCACGTCGGAATGGCCGCCGAGGTACTTGGTAGCCGAGTGCAGCACGATGTCCGCGCCGAGCTCCAGCGGCCGTTGGAGGAACGGGGTCGCGAAGGTGTTATCGACGACGGTCATCGCCCCGATGGCTGCGGCCAGCCGGACCGCGGCGCTGATGTCGATGATCTTGAGGAGCGGGTTGGTCGGCGTCTCGATCCAGACGATCCGCGCGGGCGCACTGCCATTCGCGCCGGGTGCCAGCGCCGCCGCCATGGCGTCCAGGTCACGGAGGTCCACCGGCACCGGCTCGATCCCATACCGGCGCCAGACGCGTTCCGCCAGCCGCCATGTCCCGCCGTAGACGTCGTCGCTCATCACGATCCGGTCGCCCGGCTCGAGCAGATAGAGCACGTTCTGGGTGGCGGCCATGCCCGAGGCGTAGGCGATCCCGAATGTCCCGCCCTCGAGGTCGGCCATGGTCGCCTCGAGGACCCTGCGGGTCGGGTTGTCCGTGCGGGCGTAGTCGTACCCGCCCCGCAGCTCTCCCACGCGGTCCTGCTTGAACGTGGTGCTCAGCTCGATGGGCGGGACCACTGCGCCGGACTCGCGATCGGGCTCGAAGCCGGCGTGGACGGCGCGCGTTTCGAAGTGGTCCCTGCTCGCCGCATCGGTCTGGCTCATGCGGCGGTCATTATGCCCGCCGCCCAGCCGCGACCACCTCGCGCGGGACGGCGGATCGAGCTCGAGTATTCCCCACGCGCTTGCAACTCGGTGGAAGCGGCGCCTGGGGCGGGCTCACGGCCAGTTCATGCACCACAGTGCTGACGGAGGACCTGAGACGCCGGTTCAGCTGCTTCCTCAGCGCTCCCATGCATGAATCGCCTCGGAACGACCCCTCGCACGGGGTCCGTCGGCTCTTCATCACCTCGGTGGATGAACGTCGACGTGGCCCGCAGGGGACGAGGCTTGTCACCGCCTCGATGCCAGCCACTCGAGCATCCGCTCCTCATAGATCGGCGAAAGGCTGCCGTCAGGCATCCTGAGCTCGTGTGACGCGCCCTCGATGCGGACCACCTCGGCGGCATCTCCCCGCGCTTCCCTCCACGCCTGGACGCTCTCGTCGACCGGCGTCCAGGCTTCGTCCGTGCCATAGAAGAGCAGCGCGGGAACGGCCACGTGGGCAAGGACCGGCCGGGGATCGAAGTCCATCTCGGCGATCCACGCGCGGCGACCATCGGCGTCGGGGAGCTCCGAGGGCAGGAATGCCAGATCCCACCAGTGCTCGACGTGAGCTGCCGCGAGGGCCGACTCGAGCTCGGACGCCCGAGCCATTTCCGGGTGATGGATCCACGCCTCCAAGTCCCGCCGCAGCTCGAGCATCTGCGCGACGGCCCCCGGCGGATATCCCGCCCGACGCAGCTGCTCGGCGGTGGCGTACCTCATCTGGGCCGATGGAGTGACTCCCGTGGATGCGATGAGCACCAGGAAGGTGACGCTGGGGGACATGGTCGCGGCCAAGGGCGCAACCCATGCTCCCTGGCTGAAGCCCCACATGCCGGGGCGGGGGACGTCCAGGGCGGTCATGACTGCGAGCGCGTCACTCGCCTGGAGCTCGAAGTTGCCGCCCGACGGCGCGCCGGTGGATTCGCCCTCCCCACGCCGGTCGAACGTCAGCACCCCGATCCCGACCGGCGGCAGGACATCGTGGAGGTGCCGGTACAGGGGATGATCGCGCGTGCCCCCCGACGCGCCGTGCAGGGCGATGATTGCCGTCTCCCCGCCGGGCGAATAGCTGGCGGCGAGCGTCCCTCCGTCGACCGGGATGCGCAGCTCGAGCAGCTCAGTCGTCAACGCGTTCGCGGGAAGCCCAGGTCGACCTTGCTCGTCCCCGGATCCGGCCAGCGCGCGGTGACGACCTTGCCGCGGGTGTAGAACTGGATCCCCTCCGGGCCGTACATGTGCAGGTCGCCGAAGAGCGACGACTTCCAGCCACCGAAGCTGTAGTACGCCACCGGCACGGGAATGGGGACGTTGACGCCCACCATCCCTACGTTGACGTCGAACTGGAACTGGCGCGCCGCGCCACCGTCCCGCGTGAAGATCGCGACCCCGTTGCCGTACGGGTTGTCGTTGACGAGCTCCACCGCCTCGGTGTAGGTCGGGACGCGGACGATCTCCAGGACCGGCCCGAAGACCTCGTTGCGGTAGCACTCCATCTCCGGCGTGACGTGGTCAAGCAGCGAGACACCCAGGAAGAATCCGCTGCCCTCCCGGTAGAGAACGTGCTCTCGGCCGTCGACCACCAGTTCAGCCCCCTGCTGTTGCCCTGAGTCGAGGTAGGACGCGACCTTGTCTCGGTGCTCGCGTGTGATGAGCGGACCCATCTCGGCGCTCGGGTCGCTTCCCGGACCGACATTCACCTTCGGCAGCCGCTCCAGAATCGCCTTGACCAGCGGGTCCGCCGCGTCGCCCACGGCGGCGACCACGCTGATCGCCATACAACGCTCGCCTGCCGAGCCGTAGGCGGCGCTCACCGCGGCATCGGCCGCCATGCCGATGTCCGCGTCGGGCAGCACCACCATGTGGTTCTTGGCGCCGCCCAGCGCCTGGCAGCGCTTCCCGGCGGCGGTCGCGTGCTCGTAGATGTAGCGGGCCACCGGGGTCGAGCCCACGAAGCTGATCGCAGCGATGTCTGGGTGCTCGAGGATCGCATCCACGGCGACTTTGTCGCCATGGACGACGTCGAAGACGCCGTCGGGCAGGCCGGCCTCCCTCCAGAGCTCAGCCAGGTAGACCGATGCCGACGGATCCTTCTCCGATGGCTTGAGCACGAACGCGTTGCCGCAGGCGATGGCGTTGGCGAACATCCACATCGGGACCATCGCCGGGAAGTTGAACGGAGTGATCCCGGCCACCACGCCCAGCGGCTGGCGGATCTGGTAGACGTCAACGCCGGTCGAGACCTGCTCCGAGTAGCCACCCTTGAGCAGGTGCGGGATGCCCGTGGCGAACTCCAGGTTCTCGAGGCCGCGCGCGACCTCTCCGAGGGCGTCAGATGGGACCTTGCCGTGCTCGGAGGTGAGATGGGCCGCGATCTCTGCGCGATGGTCGTCGACGAGGTTGCGCATGCGGAACAGGATCTCGGTGCGCCGGCTGATCGACGTCGCACGCCAGCCAGCGAACGCGGCACGGGCCGCATGGACCGCCGCGCCGACCTCGTCGGCCGAGGCGAAGTCGACCTCGCGCGCGATCTCGCCGGTCGCTGGATCGAAGACGGGGCCGGAGCGGCCCGAGCTCCCTGGCAAGAGTCCCCCGCCGATCCAGTGGTGGACGCGGTCGGTCGTTCGGGCGGTGTCGGCCGGCGGCTGGGCAACCTGCGTCATCTGATCCCTCGCATCTGGTTCGGCACGGACCCAAACGATACTCCGTGCCAGGTGGGTGGCCCACGCACGAGCCGTCCCCAGGCGTGGAGCCAGGACATCGCCCCCTAGGTCGGGGTCGCTCCGTGATCCGGGCGCACGACCACCGACGGGCGGGTCGAGCGCCAGTCGTAGTCGGCGGCGGCCTCGCCCGCGCCGAGCAGCCCCACGCTCCGTAGCCAGTCGTCGCTGTAGAGCCTGCCCACGTAGTTCCGCCCCGTGTCGGGGAGCAGGACGACGAACAGGGCCTCCGGGTCGTCGAGGTCGCGGGCGACCTGCAGGGCGGCCCACAGCGCGGTCCCGCATGACTCGCCGACCAGGATGCCTTCGCGGGCGGCGGCCTGTCGCGCGGTGAGCAACGAGTCTCGGTCGGACACGCGCACGATCTGATCGCAGACCCCCTGGTCGTACGTCCGGGGCCAGAAATCCTCGCCCACCCCCTCGGTCAGGTAGGGATGCGGCACGTCCCCGGAGAAGATGCTCCCTTCCGTGTCGGCGCCCACCACCACGACGCGCGGATCGCGCTCCTTCAGGTAGCGGCCGGTCCCCGAGATCGTGCCGCCCGTCCCGATGCCGGCTACGAAATGCGTGACCGTCCCGGCGGTCGCCTCCCAGATCTCGGGCCCGGTGGTCCGGTAATGCGACTCCGGGTTGGCGGGGTTGGCGTACTGGTCCGGCTTCCAGGCGCCCGGGATCTCGCGAGCCAGGCGGTCCGAGACGCGGTAGTAGGAGCGCTCGTCGTCGGGGTCGACGTCGGTCGGGCAGATCACCAGCTCGGCCCCGTAGGCGCGAAGCAGCGCCCGCTTCTCCTCCGATTGCTTGTCGGCCATGACGAAGATGCATCGGTAGCCACGGACGGCGGCCGCCATCGCCAGGCCGACGCCGGTGTTGCCGCTCGTCGGCTCCACGATCGTGCCGCCCGGTCGGAGCAGGCCCGCCCGCTCGGCGGCCTCGATCATCGGGAGCGCGATCCGGTCCTTCACCGAACCCCCCGGGTTCGTCGCCTCCAGCTTGGCCACCACCCGCGGGGCGACACCCCCCGCCAGCCGGTCGAGAGCGATGAGCGGCGTGCCGCCGACTGCTCCGGTGACGTCGGGCGCGATGCTGGGAAGCTCGGCCCGAGGCTCGCGGGCCCGAGCCGGCGCAGGCGTCCGGTCGTCCGCGTCAGCCAGGGGACGGCTCCGAGGTCGGCGGCGCACCGGGTTGAGCGGTCCCATCGACGTCGCCCGCCCCATTCTCGCCCTCCGGACGATGCATCCAGGCGCCCGGCGTTCCCCATCCGCGCAGGTGCCGCAGGAGGAGGAACCCGCCGGCAAGGATCACCCCTGCGACCCCCAGCCAGGTGGCGGTCGGCAGCGGGCCGATGTACCAGTTCTGGGTGCGGTAGGTCTCCAGGAAGGAGCGAACCCAGCCGTACCAGACGAGGTACAGCAGGGCGATATCGCCATCGAAGAGGCGTGGCGCAAAGCGGCGCGCCACGACGAGCAGGATCGCCATCCCCACCAGGTTGAGGACCGCTTCATAGGCGAAGAGGGGGACGAAGGTCGTGGTGCCCACCGGGAAGCTGACCGGGTCCCAGGGTGGGACGCGGTGCGCCGCGTCGATCTGGATCCCGAACGGCAGGCAGGCCGGGAATCCGCCTGTGCCGCACTGGGAAGTCGGCGGGCCGTACAGCTCCTGGTTGACGAAGTTTCCGAGCCGGCCGATCGCCTGGCCGAGCAGCAGGGCGGGGGCGAAGATGTCGAGCCATCGGCCAAAGACGAGACGGTTGCGGCGCGTGTACCACCAGATGCCGATGGCGCCGCCGATGATGGCGCCCGGGATGCCGATCCCGCCGTTCCAGATCTGGGGGATGAGCCACGGGTCCTTGGAGTAGATCGGGCCCCATTCGTGGATGACGTGGTAGATCCGCGCGCCGATGACACTGGTGAGGATGGCGACGAGGAGCATCGACCATCCTTGCTCGACATCCTCGCCTCGCCGGCGGACCTCCACGGTGCCGAGCAGTGCGCCCGCCAGGACCGCGGTGGCGATGATGATCCCGTACCAATGGACCTCGATCGGGCCGAGGTGCAGGGCGATGGGGTCGATGAACATCGGGCGGTAGTCTACTCCGGCATCACCGGCGACCCGGCGCTCGCGTCAGGCTCCAGCTCTGACCCGGACACCTCTGCAGTGGCGGCGCTACGCGCGATCGCGCGCTCTTCGTCGGTGGCCTTACCCGGGAAGCGGTCGAGGCGGCGCAGGGACGGGAAGAGGCCAGACCAGAGCACGGCGACCGCGATCGTCGCCAGCCCGCCGATGACCACCGCGGGCACGGTCCCCAACCACGCCGCGGTGATCCCCGACTCGAACTCGCCGAGCTCATTGCTCGCGCCGATGAAGACGGCGTTGACCGCGCTGACCCGGCCGCGGATCCGATCCGGCGTCGTGAGCTGGACCAGCAGGTGGCGGATGAACATGCTCACCATGTCGGCCGCCCCCATCACCACGAGCGCCGCAAGCGACAGGACGAAGCTGCGCGAGAGAGCGAATACCAGCGTTCCCAGGCCAAACGCGGCGACGCCACCGAACATCCACCGCCCGACGTCACGGGTCACCGGCCGGCTGGCCAGGACAGCGCCGCACAGGGCCGCGCCCACGGCCGGGGCGGCGCGCAGCAGGCCTAGCCCCGTTGGGCCTACCGCCAGGATGTCGCTGGCGTAGACCGGGAGGAGGGCCGCAGCTCCGCCGAACAGGACAGCGAACAGGTCAAGTGAGATGGAGCCGAGGACGACTGGGCGGCTGCGCACGAAGTTGATCCCGGAGAGGACGCTGGTGACCGTCATCGGCTCCGTCCGGCGCTCTGACCGGCCACCGGAGCGCAGTCCGAGCAGCATCGCCGCCGAGACCAGCGAGAGCACGGCCACCGCCGCATAGACCGCCGCGGGGCCGAGCAGGAAGACGAACCCTCCCACCGCGGGCCCGGCGATGAAGGCGATCTGCATCGTCGACGAGTTGACGGCCACCGCGTTGCTGAAGTCGTCGGCAGGCACCAGGTTGGGGACCAGGGCCTGGCTCGTCGGCATGCTGAAGGCGCCCGCCACTCCGAGCAGGCTCACCACTGCGAAGACCGGGGCAGCGGTGTGGAGGCCTGCCATGGTGAGCGCCAGCAGCAGGGCGGCACAGGCGGCGTCCAGAGCGTAGCAGCCGGTCACGATCCAACGGCGGTCGAAGTGGTCCGCGGCCTCGCCGGCAGGGAGGACCAGCAGCGCGAAGGGGAGAAACTCGCTGAGGCCGAGGAGCCCCAGGTCGAGTGGGTTGCGGGTGAGCTGGTAGACCTGGTAGCCGACCGCCACGGTGAGCATCTCCGCGCCGAAGCCGGTGAGCGCTCGCCCCGCCAGGTAACGGCGGAAGTCGGGGTGCCGCAGGGCTGGCGGCAGGCGTCCTGTCATCCGGCGGCCACCTTACCGCAGGCGAACCGCAGGGTGACCGGCGAAACTCTTCCCCGCGAGCCCGTGAGGGGGTATGGTCGCGAGCAGGAGTGGAGTAGACCGTGCCAGACGAGGTCCACCCGAGCGGGACCCCCCTGAGTGTGCTGCCCGATGCGGGCGAGAGGGCTCGCCCATCCCTGCCGCTGAGCCAGCTGCTGACCCTGTCGATCTACTGGTTCGGGATCCAGACGATCTGGGGTGGGCTCAACGTCATCATCATCCCGGGCCGCCTGGACACGATGAGCCGGGAGACGCAGGGTCTGCTGCTCGCGATCACGTTCATCGCCGGCGCCATCGCGCCGATCATCATCCAGCCCACCATCGGTGTCATCAGCGACTACACGGTCACCCGCTGGGGCCGTCGCAAGCCATACATCGTCATCGGCGCGCTCTTCGACGTGGTCTTCCTGGCAGGCCTGGCCTGGTCGAACGACTTCGTGGCGATGGTCGCCTTCTACTTCCTGCTGCAGGTGAGCTCGAACTTCGCCCAGGGGCCGTTCCAGGGCTACGTCCCCGATCTCGTGCCTGCCCGCCAGGTGGGGACGGCCAGTGGGCTGATGGGCCTGATGTTGACCCTGGGCACGATCGGTGGGGTCGGGATCGCCACGCTGGGCGGTATGGTCGGCAACCCTGCGCTCGCCACCATTGCGCTGGGGATTGTCGAGGTGGTCACCATGGTGGTGCTGGTCGCCACCGTGAACGAGGGGCGCCACGCGCCGCCACGCCCGGGAAGCTGGCGCCAGGTGGCCCTCTCCGCCTGGGCGCGGGACATCCTCCAACAGCGCGACGTCCTCTGGCTGCTACTGGTCCGGCTCCTCTTCCTCGGCGCGTACAACGCCACGCTGATCGCGGTGGGCTATTTCCGACGCTCCCAGGGTCTGTCCGACGCCGATGCGGACAGCACCGTCTTCCTGGCGACGGCGATCGTCGGGGTGTCCACCGCGCTGGCCGCCCTGCCCGGCGGACGTCTCTCCGACCGGATCGGCCGGCGCCCCGTCATCTGGATCGCGGCAGCCATCGCCGCCACGGGACTCGCCGCCGTCGCGATCGCGCCCTCCCCAGCCCTGGCGGTCGCCGCGTGGGTCCCGTTCGGGATCGGGATGGGGCTCTTCCTGTCGGCGGACTGGGCACTCATGTCGGACGTCATCCCCAAGGCAACCTCCGGCCGCTACATGGGCATCCTCAACGCGGGAACGGCGATGGCCGGCCCGGTCTTCATCATCGTGGCGGGCCCGATCCAGGACGCGGTGGCGCATGCGGTCAGCGATCCCGCCGGCCCGCGAGCGGCGATGGCGATCGCCGCCCTGTTTGTCGTGCTGGCCGCGCTGGCGCTTACTCGCGTCAACCCGCGGCGGGTCGAGGAGAACGAGGAGAGCCCCCCGCTGCCCGTCGCCGCCGCGGCATGAGCGACGCGGACGTCGCGCGAGCCAGAAGGACCGGGCCGCGCGAGCTGTCGGTGGCCGTCACGCCTCGCTATCGGCTCATGCGCTGGCTGGTGCGCCTGGTGGTCGGGGCTCTCTTCCGCGTTCGAGCCGATGGCGTCGATCACTGGCCGCCCGCACCCTTCCTGCTGGCCTGCAACCACCACTCCGGCTGGGACCCGATGATCGTCACTTCCATGGTCCCGGAACGCCCGCGGATCACCTGGTTCGGGCCGAAGGAGCGCGATTTCTCGCTCGGATTCAAGAACCGGCTGATGGGGTTCTTCGGCGGAGTGATCCCGTACAACCCGGAGAAGACGACGCTGGTCTCGGCGGTGCGCGCCGTGCGACGCGTCTTCGGGGCGCGCGGCGTGCTTGGCATCTTCGCCGAGGGTCGGGTGGGGTTCCGCGAGACTGAGCTGCTTCCGTTCGAGGAGGGCGCGGTGGCCTTCGCTTCCGCATCCGGAGTACCCATCGTGCCGTGTGCCATCGTCGGCAGCGCCGACCTCTGGCTTCGGCGGCGAGTGACGGTCCGCTTCGGTCCGCCGATCGCGACCGAAGGGCTCCGCGGCGGGGTGGGGCGGGCCACGCTCGAGGCGCAGGTCCGCGCATCGCTCATCGCTCTGCTACCCAGCGCCGAACCAGCACTGCCGCGCCAACGGCCGCTCGCCTGGGTGGGCGAGATCCTCGACGGCGACGAGGACCGTGAGCGTCGCCGGCGCGAGCATCCGCGAGCGGAGCGGCCGCGCTAGCATCGGCTCACCGTGCTCCTGCCCCTGTTGTGGACGATCTTCGTGGTGCTCGCGGTGATCTCATTCGGGATGATCGCCGCGTATTGGCTCGACGTGCAGGACCGGGTTGACCTGACCTTCTGGCGCAGGCTCTGGTACTCGCTTGCCACGCTCCTCTTTCCGGTGACGTTGCCCGTCTACGCCATGGCAAGCAGCGCCGGCTGGCCCCGATCCCTGCGCGTCGCCGCCTTCGCCCCGGCGGTCGCGCTCGCCCTCTTCTTCGCCTTCCTGTTCGGCCTCATCCGCTAGGTCGCCTATGATCGGCCGATGACGACCGAGACGACCCGCGGCGTCGACGCCGCCCTTGACCACCTGCGCACTAATGACGCGGCCCACCTCCGCCAGCTCGACGAGTTCCTCCGGATCGAGTCGGTGAGCGCCGACCCCGAACGCGCCGACGAGGTGCGCCACGCCGCTCAGTGGATCATGCAGGAGCTCGCCTCCATCGGCTTCGAGAACATCGCCCTCAACGAGACCGCCAGCCACCCGGTCGTCACCGCGGATTGGCTGCACGCGGGCGTCGAGCGGCCCACCGTCCTGGTCTACTGCCACTACGACGTGCAGCCCGCCGACCCGATCGACGAGTGGGTGCGGCCCCCGTTCGAGGCGCGCCACGAGGACGGCCGCATCTACGCGCGCGGCTCCGGCGATGACAAGGGCCAGCTATTCATGCACCTCAAGGCTGCGGAGGCCTGGATGCGCAGCGCAGGACGCCTGCCAGTGAACCTCCGGGTCTTCTTCGAGGGCGACGAGGAGGTGGGCTCCGAGCCAGCGGACCGATTCGTGGCGGAGCACCCCGACCTGCTGGCCGCCGACGTCTGCGTGGTCAGCGACACGAGCATGTTCGACGACGAGGGGACACCGGCGATCACCTATGGCTTGCGGGGTATCGCCTTCTTCGAGGTCCGCGTTTCCGGCCCGTTCCAGGACCTGCACTCGGGTGGTTACGGCGGGGCGGTGGGCAATCCGGCGAACGTCCTGGTGCAGATGCTCGCCAGCCTCCACGACGCGCAGGGCAGGGTCACCGCCCCCGGCTTCTACGACCAGGTCCGCGAGCTGAGCGATGCCGAGCAGGCCGCCTTTTCGGCGATCCCCTTCGACGAGGAGGCGTTCCGCGCCGAGATCGGTGTGCCGGCACTCTGGGAAGGCGAGCAGGGCTACGGCATCGCCGAGCGCCTCTCTGCGCGCCCCACGCTCGACATCAATGGGCTGTGGGGCGGCTACAGCGGCGCCGGTGCCAAGACGATCATCCCGGCCTTCGCCGCGGCGAAACTGTCATGCCGCCTGGTCCCCGACCAGGACTACCACGAGATCGAGCGGCTCATCATCGACCACCTGCATCGCATCGCGCCGGCCACCGTGAACGTCGAGGTGAAGACCATCCACGGTGGGGCGCCAGCACTCACCCCGCTCGACCATCCCGCGGTGGCGGTCGCAGCCGACGCCCTCGAGGGCGCGTTCGGCAAGGCGCCGATCTACCAGCGCAACGGCGGCTCCATACCGGTGGTCGCTTCAATGGAGTCGTACCTCGGTCTCAAGTCAGTCCTGGTGGGATTCGCATCCCCCAACGGAAACTTCCACGCCCCCAACGAGTGGATGCCCGTCGCCAACGTCCGGGGCGGGATGGACGCCCTCGTCAGGCTGTGGGGGGCGCTCGGCGAGATGACCGCGGAGCAGGTGCGTGGCTGAGCGCCCCCGGCGCCCCGTGGCGGGGACGCGAACCGCGGACGAGCCCGAGGATCCTTGGCTCCCGATCGGGGCGGCGAGTCGCCTGGTGGGTGTGGGATCGGACACGCTGCGCCGCTGGGCGAACGGCGGCAAGGTTCAGAGCTACCAGACCGCGGGTGGTCATCGTCGCTTCCTGCGCTCCAGCCTCGAGGCGCTGACCAGCACTCCGCGACGGACCCGGTACGAGACCGGACGCCTGGCCGATGCGGCGACGACAATCGTCGGAGAGGTCCATCGCCGCATGGAGCGCACCGGCTACGCGGGCATGCCCTGGCAGTCGCGGCTCAGCGGCGAGCAACGCTCCGACTTCCGGCGCTGGGGGCAGCGGACCTTCAACCTCGTCATCGAGTACGTCGCCGCCGGGAAGCGGGCCGAGCGTCAGCTCCTGCTCGAGGAGGCCGAGAAGATGGGCGCCCTGTACGGCACGGAGGCGTCCGCGGCCGGCCTGACCCTCGCCGAGGCGGTCGAGGCGTTCCTCTTCTTTCGGTCGCCCGTCGTCGAATCGATCCTCGCCCACCTGCGGCGGCGGGTCGCCGACGTCTCCCAGGTCACCACCGCCGTGCACGAGGCGAACGCGGCGATCGACCAGGTGCTGGTGGCGCTGGTCGCCTCGTACCAGGACCGGGCGCCGCACGACCCCTAGGGCGCGCGGAGCCGCGCCCACTACTCGACGATGACCAGGTCGTGGTTCGACTGGTTGAGGATCTCGCCGCCATCAGGCGTGCAGATCGCGATGTCCTCGATTCGCGCGCCCCACTGGCCGGCGATGTAGATCCCAGGCTCGACGCTGAAGGCGTGCCCGGGTTCCAGGGGCTCGCCGTTACCCTCCACGACGTAGGGCTCCTCGTGGGTCTCCATGCCGATGCCGTGCCCGGTACGGTGGATGAAGGACGCGCCAAAGCCGGCGGCGGCGATGAGGGTCCGGGCGACGCGGTCCACCTCCTGGGCAGGGACGCCGGGGGCGATTGCGGCGCAGGCGGCAAGCTGAGCCTCGCGAAGCACCGCGTACAGGCTCGCGAACTGGCTTGGCGGCTTGCCGACGAAGACGGTGCGGGTCGTGTCCGAGCCGTAGCCGTCGAGGAACCCGCCGATGTCGAGCACCACCGCGTCTCCATCGGAGATGACCCGGTCGTCCGCCTCGTGATGCGGCGAGGCGCTGTTCGGGCCGGACCCGACGATGGCGAAATCGGCCGACTCGTGCCCGGCCGCCAGGAGCAGCTCGCGGATGCGGGCGCTAACCTCGCGCTCTGTCCTTCCGGAGAGGCGCTCTTCGCGAATGCGATCCATCGCCTCATCTGCAGCGTGGGCGGCAGCGCGCAGCCGCGCGAGCTCGTGGGTCGACTTGATGCTTCGCAGGGCGGCGAGTGACGGGCCGGCCTCAACGAGCTCGACCGGATCGAGGGCGGCCCGCAGGCGCAGCACGAATCGCGCCCACATCTGATCCTGCACCGCGACGCGCATGGCCCCGGCCTCGAGTAGGTCACGCACCACCCAGAACGGGTCTTCGGTGTCGTCCCAGGGGACGATGGTCAGCTCGTCGGCGAGCGCACCGAGCTCGTGCCGCGCGAGCGGCTCCTCCAAGTGAGGAACCACGAGCGACGGCTGGGCTGCTGAAGGCACGATCAGGCAGGTCAGCCGCTCGAGGGCGGGAGCGCGGTAGCCGAGCAGGTAGGCGTAGTCGGTCGAAGGGGTGATGAGCAGTGCGTCGACGTCGCGTGCGGCCGCCTCGCGAGCGGCGCGGCCGAGGCGCTCACGGTAGACCTCGATCGCGAACCGGGTCGGCGAAACGGCGACGGTCATCGCCGACAGGGTACCCGAGGCGATCGCGCCGTTGCTAGTCGCGGACTCTCAGCGGGACCTCGAACGAGGCGCCGCCATGGATCCGCCACGCACGAAGGGCGCGCTCGGGTGGCGCCGCCGGATCGGCGAGGGTGGCCAGGACGTAGAAGGGGTCGGGGTACATCGCCGCCCGCCGGTCGGTCGCTGAAGGGACCGCCGGGGAGCGCGTGTGGGAATGGAAGATGGCGACCAAGTCCTGCCCCGCATCCTCGATGGCGAACACGATGCGCACCAGGTCGTCGGCGTGAACCGCGTATCGCAGCGGCGAGCGCTCGGCGTTGCGCGCGGGGTGGTAGGCGGCGGCCAGGCCATCGGCCAGCGAGCCGCCCAGCAGGCCGACGGCCTCGTTGGGAAGCTCGGATCGGGCGTGCTCGAGCATGGCGCTGGCGACGGCGCGCGGGACGGTAAGGCCGATGGCGCCGGGGTCTCCACCCCGGGCCGCTACCACAGGACCGAGCCCCCCAGGTCCTCTTCGAGCTCGTCGAGGTCGCGAGTCCAGAGATCGGTCGAGAGGTACTTCCAGCCCCCATCCGCCAGCAGGACGACGACGCTCCCGCGGACCATGTCGCGCGCAACCTTGGCCGCCACCGCCAACGCCGCGCCGGACGACAGGCCGGCGAAGATGCCCTCCTCCCGCGTAAGGCGGCGCAGACCGATCACCGCGTCGCGATTGCTGACCAGGAACTTGTCGTCGAGGACCGATGCGTCGAGCACCGGCGGAACGAAGCCCTCGGCGAGCGAGCGGAGCCCCTGGACCAGCTCCCCGGGGAGCGGCTCCGCGGCGACGATCCGCACCCCGGGCCGCATCCGCTTCAGGTAGCGGCCGACCCCGGTCAGCGTTCCCCCGGTCCCGAGCCCGGCGACGAAGACGTCGACGTCGGGGACCTGGGCGAGGATCTCCGGCCCGGTCATCTCCTCGTGGACTCGCGGGTTCGCCTCGTTGCCGTATTGGTAGGGCATGAAGAGCTCGGGGTCCGCGGCGGCCACCTCCTGCGCCACCCGGATCGCGCCGTTGCTGCCCTCGGGACCCGGTGAGTAGACGATCTCCGCCCCGAACAGGCGCAGCAGCTGGGTCCGCTCGGCGGTCGTGTTCTCCGGCATGACGATCCGTAGCGGGTGACCCATCAGCCGCCCGATCATGGCCAGGCTGATCCCGGTATTCCCGCTCGACGGCTCCAGGATCGTCTGGCCGGGGCGGAGCGCGCCGGAGCGAACCGCGTCCTCGAGCATCGCCTGAGCGATTCGGTCCTTCACCGAGCCAGTGGGATTGGCGCCCTCGAGCTTCGCGAAGAGGTGGACGTCACGGCTCGGGGCCAGGCGGCGCAGCTCGACCATCGGTGTGTCGCCGATGGTGTCGAGGATGCTTCCTGCCGCCGGGCTGACCGTGGGCTTCGGGACGGCCGGCCGCGAAGCGGTCGCCATCGGCCTAGCTCGCGCCCCCCGCCATGGCGGGCAGCAGGATGACCGTGTCGTCCGGGCCGACCTGGGTCTCGAGCCCCTCCCGATAGCGCACGTCGCGATCGTTGACGTACACGTTGACGAACTTCGAGAGCGACCCGTCCTCGGTGACCCGAGCCTGGAGCGCCGGGTACTGGCCGAACAGGTCGTCGAGAACCTGGGCCACCGTGCTCCCGTTGGCGCTCACCGTCCGCTGGCCGTTGGTCGACTCGCGCAGGACTGGCGGGATCCGCACACTGCTCATCGGGTGGCCACCCCTACCGGTGCCCCGACCTGCGCCGGCGCCGCGAGGTAGGGGGAATGCTCGCCGCAGGCAGGGCACTCCGGATCTCGCCAGACCCTTACCTCGTCGAAGGTGGTGGTCATCGCGTCGAACATGAGCAGGCGACCGGCGAGCGTCTCTCCCTCCCCGAGGAGGAGCTTGAACACCTCATTGGCCTGCAGCAGGCCCACGATCCCGGGGAGCACCCCGAGCACGCCGGCGACCGCGCACGACGGCGCGAGCTCCTCGGGCGGCTGCGTGGGATACATGCAGCGGTAGCACGGCCCCGCGAAGGGGATGAAGGTGGTGACCTGCCCGTCCCAGCGGTAGATCGAGCCGTGGACCACCGGCTTGCGAAGCTTGACCGAAGCGTCGTTGAGGACGTAGCGGGTGTCGAAGTTGTCCGTCCCGTCGACCACCACGTCGTAGCCGGCGATCAGCCGCTCGACGTTGTCACCCGCCAGCCGCTCGCGGTGCTCGACCACCCTGGTCTCCGGGTTGAGTGCGTTGAGGGTGATCCGGGCGCTCTCCGTCTTGGGGACGCCGACCCGGTCTGCGGTGTGGAGCACCTGCCGCTGGAGGTTGGACTCGTCGACCACGTCGTCGTCGACCAGGCCAACGGTGCCGATCCCCGAGGCGGCGAGGTAGAGCGCGGGCGGCGAGCCAAGCCCGCCCGCGCCGATGATCAGGACCTTGCTGTCCAGCAGCTTGCGCTGCCCCTTCTGCCCGATCTCCGGGATGAGCAGCTGGCGGCTGTAGCGGCGCTGTTGCTGCGGAGTGAGG